>NZ_JBWKZE010000075.1:0-548 GCF_059424205.1 Pseudomonas sp. GW456-12-1-14-TSB6 | reverse complement strand
ACCAGCAGCAATGGATTACCCGCCAGTTTTTCCAGATCAATGATGCTCGCGTCATCACCGGGATAGTCCTCTTTACGTTCAAGCAGAATTGGCATTGGAAGTAAGACGCCATCCAGATCCTCATCCACACTCTGCACCGGCGACCACGGCGCATCAGTGTCCGGGCCGTTGCCGAGCTGATCGTTGACGGTGTAGGAGAAATGCAGCTTATGATCCAGCCGTTTTGCCTTGTCCAGATAGTCGCGGGTGATGGTGAAGCAAATGGTAATGGGGATTTCGTCACCGGGATTCGGCGGTTGCGGCGCCTGATTCCGATTGACCCTGGGCTTGGGCTCCAGCAGTTCGCCATTGCACTTGAGGGTGATGAGGTCATACGCCCGGCAATATGGATAGGCAACGCACACCTCGGCGCTGACGAAATCCGGGCCGACGCCGTTCTTGATCTCATCGGGCAGTAGCAATTTGAGTTCGGAGTGGCCGCCGGGGTCGGTCAGGCGATCCTTCAGGCCGGGACGGATGCGGTTATAGAGTATTTCGAGCGGGGGCGT
>NZ_JBWKZE010000074.1:0-581 GCF_059424205.1 Pseudomonas sp. GW456-12-1-14-TSB6 | reverse complement strand
GAACCTGCGGCTGGATCACCTCCTTAATCGACGACATCAGCTGCTCCATAAGTTCCCACACGAATTGCTTGATTCATTGAAGAAGACGATAGAAGCAGCTTTAAGCTCCAAGCTGATAGCTCACAGCTAGCAGTTACAAGCTCGAAATTGGGTCTGTAGCTCAGTTGGTTAGAGCGCACCCCTGATAAGGGTGAGGTCGGCAGTTCGAATCTGCCCAGACCCACCAATTTTGTTATGGGGCCATAGCTCAGCTGGGAGAGCGCCTGCCTTGCACGCAGGAGGTCAGCGGTTCGATCCCGCTTGGCTCCACCATAAACTGCTTCGAAAGTTTGAGAGTTTAGAAATGAATATTCGAGTTGAATATTGATTTCTAGTCTTTTGATTAGATCGTTCTTTAAAAATTTGGGTATGTGATAGAAAGATAGACTGAGAGCCACTTTCACTGGTGGTGATCAGGCTAAGGTAAAATTTGTGAGTTCTCTTAGTTGAGAAATTCGAATTTTCGGCGAATGTCGTCTTCACAGTATAACCAGATTGCTTGGGGTTATATGGTCAAGTGAAGAAGCGCATACGGTGGATGC
>NZ_JBWKZE010000073.1:0-657 GCF_059424205.1 Pseudomonas sp. GW456-12-1-14-TSB6 | reverse complement strand
CTGCTGCCGTTGATCACCGCGCTGATTGCTGCGGTGGTATTGAAGGAACAACTGGCGATGTATCACCTGGTCGGTGGCTTGCTGACGCTGGGCGGGGTGATTCTTTCCGAGCGCTGGACCACCGTCCTCGGTCGCTCCCGCACCCCGAGCGCCGCCTAGACCCCGGCGGCTTTCAACCGCGCCGCATGCTCGACGAACAGCCGCACCGGATCCGCGCCTTTGCCGACCAGTCCCAGCGACTGGTTGACGATGTCGAAGTGATCCATCGGGTAGTCATCGCCGATGACCGTGCCCAGGTGCGAGCTGTAGCGTCCGACCATGCCGTCGCACTGCCCCGGCTCGCGCACGAAGGTTTTGGCGAACAACCGGCAACTGCGGTTGGTGCCGTCGAACAGGTTGCCACCACGATCGGTCTTGCCCGGCTGCAAGGTGCCGGACCACGAGTAGTAGCGCACGCCGTTGACCTCTTCCGGCCCCTGCCCGCCCCAGGTATCAGGCAGGCCCTGTGGATAACGCTGGTTGAACAGCGCCACGCCTTCAGTGGTCAGGGAATGGTGCGAGGCGTGGATATCCACCGGTATTCGCAGTATAGGCCTGCATCCAGACAGGGGATAATCGCCGTTCATCAACGTACTGGTTTCTCCTCCCATGCAATAC
>NZ_JBWKZE010000072.1:0-706 GCF_059424205.1 Pseudomonas sp. GW456-12-1-14-TSB6 | reverse complement strand
GGATGAGCACGCTGAAAATCGGTTACAGGTTGAGGATCCGCTCCAGAGAGGCGAGCACTTCCTGAGTGATGCTGTTCAGGCGCATGGAGTAGATCGTGTAGGCGCAGATCAGTACGACAGCGGCCAGCGCCCACGGCGTCCACAGCGGCCAGGCGCGTTTGATCCGGTAGTTGCGCGGGGCGACGTTTTTCAGCGGATCGGTCAGGCGTTTGGGTGTCTCGCCGCGCAATGGGCGCAACAGGCCGTGCAACTGGTCGATGATCTTCTGTATTTCGTCATCGCCCTTGCTATGGACGCCGTATTTGCCCTTGAGGCCGGAGATCAGGCACTGGTACATGAACTCCAGAACATGCTGATACCGGGCCGCCTCGGGGATCATGTTGTTCATGACGGTGAAGAACCGCTCACCACCTCGGGTTTCCCCATGGAATTGGCTGAGCAGTGAGCGTTCACTCCAACTGGAGAGCTTGCCCCAGGAGGTGGCCATGACTACCTCGTCCAGCAACAGGCACAGGCTGTAGGAGTAGGCCTTGAGCATGCCGGCGTCGTAGTCGAGCTGGCTGACTTCTTCCATGATCGTGGTGATCTGGTTACTGACGCTTTTGTACAGCGCGGTCACATCATCGTGGTGGTCCAGACGGCGCAGGCGGATGACCAGGCCGATCAGGGGCGTGGCGGCATCGCAGAGCGGGTTCCAGGCCAGGCC
>NZ_JBWKZE010000071.1:0-743 GCF_059424205.1 Pseudomonas sp. GW456-12-1-14-TSB6 | reverse complement strand
GCAACTGATCATGCTCGGCGAGCTGGCAGTGAATCGGGTGCTGGATAATCTGGAATTGCCGAATTAACGCGTCGCCACTGCCGCCCTCCTGTGGGAGTGAGCTTGCTCACGAACGCTGACTTACAGGCAACACATCTTTCCAGACAAAAAGAACCGCCGTTCCGAATCAACCGGGACGGCGGTTTTTTCATACAGTACACGACCACTCGTCGCAAAACCGCCGTCACCTGTCAGATCTGTCAGGTGCGAAATTCATCGTTTAGCGCTCTGATAGCTCCTGCCCGTTCCCACCGCGCAGGAGCCTCATCCGTGACCACTTCAACCCCACCGGACAACACCGTTCTCGTCCTCTATCCGCCAATCGTCAATGGCCACACCACGCCCGTAGAAGGTGCGCATATCGGAGTGCCCCTGGTCGCCTATGATCTGGTCACCGATGGTGAAGGCGCTGTCGTTCTCGTCGATCCGCCGCCGACGGGCACCATGAATCCCGGAGACATCATGGAGCTTTGGCTTGAGGGGGAACCGGCAGCACTGGACAGCGAAACCATTGTCGATCCGAACGCACGCACCACGCTGCGTATTCCCAAGGGTCGACTACATCCGGACCGGGTCAACAAGCTGTACTACACGATCAGGCGTGGAAGCAGCAATTTAGGGACGTCCACGCCCCCGCTCGAAATACTCTATAACCGCATCCGTCCCGGCCTGAAGGATCGCCTGACCGACCCCGGCGGCCACTC
>NZ_JBWKZE010000070.1:0-790 GCF_059424205.1 Pseudomonas sp. GW456-12-1-14-TSB6 | reverse complement strand
GTGGTCCGGCTCGGGCCCAGACGCTGCACGGCCTGCATCCACGCCAGCGGCGCGAGCATCGAGGCCAGCAGGCACGCATACAGCACCAGCGGAATGTTCTGCAGGGTCAGGCCGGTTTTCGGCGACACGGCGTACAGCGGAAACAGCACCACCACCGCCACCAGCACCTGCAAATACAGCAACACCAGCGGCGGCAGGCGCAGCTGCCACTTTTTCAGCAGGGTGCTATAGATCGCGTAGGCGAGGGTGGCGACCAGCATCATCGCGTCACCCAGGTTCACCCCGTGTTGCAGCAACGCGCCGAGGCTGCCGGACGACACCACCACCAGCACACCGGCGAACGACAGCACCGCACCGACCAGCGCACCGGCGGTCAGGCGCTGGCCGAGGCTGATGATCGCCATGGCCAGCGACATCAGCGGCATCAGGGACAGGATGATGCCCATGTTGGTGGCGCTGGTCAGGGTCGCGGCGAAGTAGGCCAGGCTCTGATAGACCGCCATGCCGAGCACGCCGAGGATGAAGATCTTGCCCAGGTTCGGGCGAATCTGCGGCCAGTGCGCGATCACCTTCTTGAGCATGAACGGGGTAAACAGCAGGCCGGCGAGCAGCCAGCGGTAAAAGCCGATCTCGGCGGGAAAGATCGCACCGACCGCGAGCTTGTTGATCACGGTGTTGCCGGCCCAGATGAAAATCGCCAGCAGGGGAAACGCGTATTGCATGGGAGGAGAAACCAGTACGTTGATGAACGGCGATTATCCCCTGTCTGGATGCAGGCCTATACTGCGAA
>NZ_JBWKZE010000069.1:0-863 GCF_059424205.1 Pseudomonas sp. GW456-12-1-14-TSB6 | reverse complement strand
CGGTTGAATCCGGTGGCGGTTTTTTTATGCCCGATGAGCTGTGTTGTTTGTGAGGTCGCTTTCGCGAGCAGGTCGAATCGTCGCTCCCACATCTGGAATGCATTTCTCTGTGGGAGCGAATTTGCTGGTAAATAAATACGTCCCCTTTTTTATTCAGCTCAATCGGTTAGCTGTTAAGTAAGTGCCATTCAAATACGTCCCCTTTTTTCTTCGTGTCAGGATCAGGCCTCCGGCAGTATTCAAACCCAGAATGTAAAGTAATCCAGATAAGTACCGCCCCGTGTTCGGAATTCAATTGAAGTGATTTTCCTGCCGGAGGGCGCAGAGAAATCAATCCAGCCATGTTGGGGGACACTCCCACTAGTATGAGTGTAGCGTATGAACCCCACTTGTCCAAAATCGTCGCAAAATCTATAGTCCACATCTTGGTATCGATAGGTGTTTGCAAATCTGACTCGAGAGTAGGCTGATTTGAACCTGAAAGTGATCTGTTGATCATCATCCCATGAGGATGGCGCGACAGCGTGGTGGGCTAACATCCCTGGCACGGCGGGAGTCCCAAGCGAATCGTCGTGAGTTCGAATGCCGGCGTAACCATCAATACCAGTTGTGAAATCGTACGTGATGGTCATGCTCGGGAGGTCAATGCTCTCGCCGGCGCGAATTCGTTGGGCGGGTTTGTCATCAAAGTCCTCAGATAGAATGAGGGGGTATGCTTTGATAGAGTAGGTCCGTAATGGAAATTTCACTGCTTCAGCTTCATTTGCAGATCCGTCCAGATTGACCGCACAGGCAATCGTCAGCTCACTTCCATCTTTTAGTGTTTTCAACCACTCAACCGGCGCGAGCACCGACAATCCATC
>NZ_JBWKZE010000068.1:0-955 GCF_059424205.1 Pseudomonas sp. GW456-12-1-14-TSB6 | reverse complement strand
GTGTCTCGTCCTGAATAAGGTTTACACCTTCTGGCTTCTTATCAGGAGGGTGCAATGGATTCGGGCGCAAAACGCAGTCAGCGCGATTACACGCTGACTTTTAAATTGTCGGTTGTCGACCAAGTCGAAAAAGGCGAGTTGAGTTATAAAGAGGCTCAACGGCGCTACGGAATTCAGGGTCGGTCGACGGTGTTGGTTTGGTTACGCAAGCATGGTCGGCAAGACTGGAGCCAAGGCGCCTCCATTCGTTCCCAAAGGAACCGACCGATGGACGAGCCCACTTTGCCCTTAACTCCCGAGCAGAGAATCAAAGAGCTTGAGGAGCAGTTGGCGCTGGCGAATCAGAAAGCCAAGTTTTTTGAAGACGTGGTGGATGTACTGAAGAACGACTACGGCGTCTCTGTCGTAAAAAAGCGGCCCGGCAAGTCGTTGCGCAAACCCAAACCCTGAGTGTCAGCAGGGCTTGCCAGTTTATGGGGATCAGTCGCCAAGCCTTTTACAAACGTAATCGCGTCTATCGGGCTCGCATCGAGCAAGATCAGAAACTCATCCAGTTTGTGCAGACAATCCGAGTACGCCAACCCTGCATTGGCGCCCGCAAATTGCACTCGTTGATGCACGCGGAGCTTGAGAAACAGGAGCTGCATGTCGGCCGCGATCGGTTATTGGCGGTCTTGCGTGATTACCGCCAACTGGTCCGCAGGAAGCGGGCTTATCACAAAACGACCGACAGTCATCATCACTTCCGCTGCCATCCCAATCTGCTCAAACCAGGCCCGTCGCAAGTTGTCGCTACCGGTCCGGAACAGGTCTGGGTGGCCGATATCACTTATCTGTCCACCAAGCGTGACGATCCGGTTTATTTGAGTCTGGTGACGGATGCCTTCTCGAGAAAAATAGTCGGCTATCACGTGCATAGCAGCTTACATGCCGACTCGGTGGCTCAAGCCTTGCG
>NZ_JBWKZE010000067.1:0-1001 GCF_059424205.1 Pseudomonas sp. GW456-12-1-14-TSB6 | reverse complement strand
GAACAGCATCACTCAGGAAGTGCTCGCCTCTCTGGAGCGGATCCTCAACCTGTAACCGATTTTCAGCGTGCTCATCCCGAGTGCCTGCAAAGCCATGGCCTTTTTTGGCCAAAACCCACGACCTCATGGGTCGTTCATTTGATCGCGACAAGGAGCTTGTCATGCCAACACCCGCTTACATCAGCATCCACGGCCAAAACCAGGGCCATATCACCAAGGGCGCGTTCACCGCTGATTCGGTGGGCAACGTTTATGTCGAAGGCCACGAGGATGAAATCCTCGCCCAGGCAATCGATCATCAGATCACCACGCCTACCGACCCGCAAAGCGGTCAGCCCGCCGGCCAGCGCGTGCACAAGCCGCTGATCTTCACCAGCGCCCTTAGCAAAGCCTCGCCCATGCTCTACCAGGCGCTGGCCACCGGCGAAATGCTGCCGACCGTCGAGGTCAAGTGGTTCCGCACCTCTGGGGACGGCAAACAGGAGCACTTCTTCACCACCAAACTGGAAGACGCCACCGTCGTCGAGATCGACACCGTGCTGCCCCACGCCCAGGACAGCGGCAACGCCAACTACACCCAACTGATCAAGACCAGCCTGGCTTATCGCAAAGTCAGCTGGAGCCATGTGGTGGCCGGTACCGAAGCGTCGGATGACTGGCGTAAACCGGCTTAACCGCCAACGGGCACGTTCCGCCGTGAAGACGGCGGAATGCTCACTGACTCGATGCTAAGGAGGCTCTATGCCTGCCGTCGTTCTGGTCGGACACGACCATGATTGCCCCTTGTGTGGCTCTACCACCGTGGACAGTGGATCGCCGACTTTCAAAGTCAACGGCCGCGCCGTCGCCCGCGTCGGTGACAACCTCGGTTGCGGTGCCGTGATTACCAGCGGCGCGCCCTCCATGACCATCAACGGACAACCTGTAGCCCGTGTCGGCGACACCACCGACCACGATGGCGAACTGGAAAACGGTGATAGCAGTTGGTTGATCGACTGACA
>NZ_JBWKZE010000066.1:0-1179 GCF_059424205.1 Pseudomonas sp. GW456-12-1-14-TSB6 | reverse complement strand
TGTGGGAGATTCTATGTTGCAGGGGAACCCTGCAATCTTAGATTCGGTTGGTATTCGCTCTGGTTCTTCATGAGGGCGAATGCCACCCGGCAAAGCTTACGGGCGAGGATGACCAAGGCCTGGGTTCTGGCTAGACCTCTTGCCAGATACGACTCATAGAACGGTTTCCAAACAGGGGACCGGCAAGCTGCCATAGCTGCATTGTGTGCAAGACGCCGTAATTCCCCGTCACCTTTTTTGCTCAAGTGGCGAGGACTGTGTTTCTTGCCTGAGTCCTTTGCCTTCAAGTCCAATCCCAGAAAGGCGATGAACGCATCGGCGCTGGCGAACTCACCTCGCATGTACGTAGTTGCCAGGCCCGTTGCCGTGAGTTCACCAATCCCTTCAATCGCTTTGCAGCGTCTGATGTTTTCGCTAATGCCGGCCTCTTGGCTGACTTTGCGAAGTAATTCCTGAATGGCCTGATCAAGCTGTTTGAAATGCTCCAACCCATGGGCCAAAAGATCTTCAAGGAGAGGTTCGTTTGACCAGCTCAGCATGATACTGACTCGGGCCTTCATCAGCTGCGCACGCTTGTTAAGCAGACTTTTCAACACCGTGTAGTGCCGTGGTGGTGGGCTCCAGACCCGCAGCCGGTGCTGTTCACTGGTTAGATAACGCGCCAGAAGACGTGCATCACAAGGGTCGGTTTTTGCACGCTGACCGATGCTTTCGCGGTAATGGCTCACCCGGTAAGGGTCCACGACGTAAACCCGATGCCCCATACCATGGGCCAGTTCGGCCGTGTCCAGGTGGTAGAGATTAGTGGCTTCCAGGGCGATCGAGCTTTGTGCGGGCAAGGTCTTCAGCCAACGACCTACAGACGTGCGGTCATTGTTGATGACCTGGGTAATTTCCAGATCTTCGCGATAAACAACGATTTCGGCCTTGGCCACATCGACACCAATCACCGTTGGCGAGGTAAGGATTGTCATGACGAATCCTCGGAGCTAGGGTTTAAGAGCTTGTCGGGGTCTACCGTAGCGCTGGCTTGCCTCTATCGTCGGTTTTACCGATGAATTCCTTATCGGCGCTTTAGGTAGAAAGGGCGGGACGAGAAGTCTCCCACGGTCCGTACTGGCTAGAGTCGGAATCGAGCTTTTAGTCCCGCCCACCCCTTCAAGTCTAAACATACAAGCG
>NZ_JBWKZE010000065.1:0-2039 GCF_059424205.1 Pseudomonas sp. GW456-12-1-14-TSB6 | reverse complement strand
TGCGGAGTGTCAGGCAACTGACTTGTTGGCTGACACTCCGCATTCGCGAGCAAGCCCGCTCCCACAGGATTTTTTACGACTATGGACGAGCGGCGCAGTGCACAACAGATTCACCTGAACGCATAAAAACCGTATCAGGACGCGGCAGATGGCCGCAGGCAGCGCCTGGATCTGATCCGCATAAATGATCAATTCCTGAGCCTGTTTTGTTTCCGGTGGGGTTTCTACAGTGCAGCTCGTGCCAGACCGGGTGGCCTGGCAAGACTTTGCAACCGTGGATGAACTGACCATGAGCACAGCAACAATCGGACAGGCTTACAACTACAAGGTCGTCCGCCAATTCGTCATCGCGACTGTTTTCTGGGGTGTCGTGGGCATGGCGATGGGGGTATGGATCGCCTCGCAACTGGTATGGCCGGAGATGAATCTGGACCTGCCGTGGACCACCTTTGGCCGCTTGCGACCCTTGCACACGAGCCTGGTGATTTTCGGTTTCGCCGGCAGCGCGCAATTCGCCGCCAGTTATTACGCCGTGCAGCGCACCTGCCAGGTGCGGCTGTACTCGGACAAACTCGCCGCCTTCACCTTCTGGGGTTGGCAATCGGTGATCGTGATCATGCTGGTCACCCTGCCGCTGGGCTACACCACCACCAAGGAATACGCCGAGATCGAATTCTCCGGCGCGGTGTGGATGGCCGTGGTCTGGGTCGCGTACGCCGTGGTGTTCTTCACCACCGTGGTGCAGCGCAAGACCAAACATATCTACGTCGGCAACTGGTTCTTCGGCGCGTTCATTCTGGTGATCGCCATGCTGCACGTGGTCAATCACCTGTCGATTCCGGTGGACTGGTTCAAGTCCTATCCGGTGTATTCCGGCGCCACCGACGCCATGGTGCAGTGGTGGTACGGGCACAACGCGGTGGGCTTCTTCCTGACCACCGGGTTCCTCGGGATGATGTATTACTTCGTGCCCAAGCAAGTGAATCGGCCGGTGTATTCGTATCGCTTGTCGATCGTGCATTTCTGGGCGCTGATCACCCTGTACATCTGGGCCGGCCCGCACCATTTGCATTACACCGCGCTGCCGGACTGGGCGCAGTCGCTGGGCATGGCGATGTCGCTGATCCTGTTGGCGCCGAGCTGGGGCGGCATGATCAACGGGATGATGACCCTCTCCGGCGCGTGGCATAAATTGCGCACCGACCCGATCCTGCGTTTCCTCGTTCTATCGCTGGCGTTCTACGGCATGTCGACGTTCGAAGGGCCGATGATGGCGATCAAGACCGTCAACGCCCTCTCCCACTACACCGACTGGACCATCGGCCACGTACACGCCGGGGCCCTGGGCTGGGTGGCGATGATCACCTTCGGCGCGACCTATCACATGGTGCCCAAGGTGTTTGGCCGCGAGCGCATGCACAGCACGCCGCTGATCAACCTGCACTTCTGGCTGGCGACCATTGGCACGGTGCTGTACATCGCGTCGATGTGGGTCAACGGCATTACTCAAGGTCTGATGTGGCGGGCGATCAACGAGGACGGCACGCTGACTT
The DNA here is from genome assembly GCF_059424205.1 of Pseudomonas sp. GW456-12-1-14-TSB6. Taxonomy (NCBI): domain Bacteria; kingdom Pseudomonadati; phylum Pseudomonadota; class Gammaproteobacteria; order Pseudomonadales; family Pseudomonadaceae; genus Pseudomonas; species Pseudomonas sp. GW456-12-1-14-TSB6. The sequence continues at coordinate 486 of NZ_JBWKZE010000065.1, read as the reverse complement.
ATTCGTTCGTAGAAGCGCTGCAGGCCAGCCATCCGGGGTTTGTCGTGCGGTTTGCCGGCGGGGTGTTCTTCCTCAGCGGCATGTTGCTGATGGCCTACAACGTGTGGCGCACGGTGCGAGTGGCGGATGTTGCGATTGCCCATCGTGAAGCGCAGATCGCCTGATCAAGGGAGCTGGTCATGTTCGATGTTTTATTGAATGTGTTGGGCGTGGTGTTTCTGTGGCTTGCGGTTGAGTACTGCTTGCGGCACGAGACGGCCGAAAGTCTGGATGAGGCGAGTCTGACGCCGTTTGCGGATGATCCGGAGGTGGCGCGGCGGGTTGAGATGGCCACCGGTAAAACCGTGAAAGCGGTGGCGCCGGAGATAGCCAAACCGGGCTGGATCAACCTCGAAATGTGAGCCACCCCTTACTGATCGTTCCCACGCTCTGCGTGGGAATGCCTCAAGGGACGCTCCGCGTTCCAGCTCCGGAAGGGACGCGGAG
>NZ_JBWKZE010000064.1:0-3041 GCF_059424205.1 Pseudomonas sp. GW456-12-1-14-TSB6 | reverse complement strand
AGTAGGTCATCGTCAAGATTAAATTCCGAAACCCCAATTGCGAAAGCAGTTGGGGTTTTGTTTTGCCTGCAGGAAAATGGATCGTTTGAATTCTATGCAGCGGCCTGGTGCATGGCTATTATTCGGGCCTCATTTTGAGGCGAGATCAGCATGCTGACGTTGTTGAACCTTCTGAAGGATGGTCGATTCCATTCCGGTCAGGCCTTGGGTGTTGCCCTGGGAATTAGTCGAAGTGCGGTGTGGAAGCAGCTTCAGCATCTGGAAGCAGAGCTTGGGTTATCCATACATAAAGTTCGAGGGCGGGGCTATCAATTGGCCTCGCCGCTGACGCTGCTTGACTCGCGCGAAATAGAGGAAAGTATTGCTGACTGGTCTGTCAGTGTCTTTGATTCCATCGACTCAACTAATGCGGAATCGCTGCGCGCGATAGATCGAGGACGGGTGGCGCCCTTTCTTATACTGGCTGAACGGCAGAGTTCAGGGCGAGGGCGCAGGGGGCGTAAATGGGTGAGTCCATTTGCCGAAAACCTTTATTACAGTCTCGTGTTGCGCATCGATGGTGGGATGCGTCAGCTCGAGGGGCTAAGTCTTGTTGTCGGTTTGGCGGTCAGGCAGGCCTTGCATGTGCTAGGGGTGCCAAGTGCAGGGCTGAAGTGGCCCAATGATGTATTGGTCGGACGAAAAAAAATCGCCGGGATCCTGCTAGAGCTGGTTGGTGATCCAGCAGACGTTTGCCATGTAGTGTTGGGCATAGGCATCAATGTCAACATGCAGGCTACGGACGAAGTCGATCAGCAATGGACTTCAATGCGCCTAGAGTCGGGCAAGTCTTGTGATCGCAATGCTCTGGCGGTTGAGCTGAGTAAGCAGTTGCAACTCTATCTGCAGCGTCACCAATCGGGCGGCTTTTCTGCGCTTCAGGCGGAGTGGGAGGCGAGCCATTTGTGGCAAGGGCGGCCGGTTTCTCTCACTGCCGGTGTCAATAAGGTAGATGGTGTGGTGCTGGGAATCGATAATCAAGGCGCGCTGCGGCTAAAGGTGGATGGTGTGGAAAAGGTCTTTAGTGGTGGTGAGCTCAGCTTGAGGTTGCGTGATGATTCTTGAGCTCGATTGTGGAAACAGTTTTATTAAGTGGCGGGTACTGAATGCCGAGCTGAGAGTCTTGGTCGCGGAAGGTGTGGTCGATTCTGATGGGGCATTGGTTGAGGGGCTTCGATCGCTTGAGAAAATATCTCTCGATAAATGTCGCCTTGTCAGTGTAAGAACTGAAGATGAAACTAATTTGCTGATTGGCTTGCTCAGGCGTGAATTCGGCATTTCCGTCGTCTGTGCGGCGCCTGCTCGCGAGATGTCCGGTGTAAAGAATGGTTACGACGATTATGAGCGTCTTGGCCTCGATCGCTGGCTGGCGATGCTTGGTGGTTTTCACTTGGCTAAAGGGGCTTGTCTTGTTCTAGATTTCGGGACAGCGGTGACTGCCGATTTCATCTCGGCGGACGGTGATCATCTGGGGGGCTTCATTTGCCCTGGCATGCCGCTAATGCGTAATCAGCTACGTACTCATACTCGAAAAATCCGCTATGGGGATCTCGCGGCGGAGCGAGCGTTGACCAGTCAGGCTCCTGGGCGCAACACGGCTGAGGCTGTAGAGCGTGGCTGTTCGTTGATGCTCAGAGGGTTCGTATTGACGCAGCTGGAAATGGCGCATTCCTACTGGGGTGATGACTACAGTGTCTTCATTACGGGTGGTGATGCCGAACTGGTCTCGGATGTTGCGCCTGGCGCTCGGGTTGTTTCCGATTTGGTGTTCGTGGGTTTGGCTATGGCGTGTCCTTTGTCCTGAGGTTTGTATGCGTTGGTTGTTCCTTCTGCTTCTGGTACTCAATGTTTTTTATTACGTCTGGCATCAGCAGGAGGCCCCGCTACGCGCAAAGGATGTCACGCCGCTCAGTCTTTATCGTGGCTCGCAACAGGATATTCGCTTGCTGAGTGAGGCTGGTGGTGATGCTTCCCGTGAAAAAAGGACTGGTGGAAAGTCTGATGAGCAGTGTCTTTACGTAGGTGGTTTGGCGCGTCCCGAGTCCGCTCGGGCGTTAGAGCAGCGTTTGACGGAGCTTGGAGCAAAAGCTCTTCCTTCGTCAAAAGAGTCTTCCGGCGGCTCATATTGGTTCCAGCTTGCGCCCGAAACCCAGCGTTTACTGGGTGATGCTCAGCTACGAAACCTTTCCAAGGAATTCAATGAGTTAAAACATAAAATAATGCCGTGCGAGGGGGTTGCACCTACTGAATAGTTTGCATAGAATGGCGCCCGCTCCACAGCGAAGACCTGAAAAGGTTGATGTGATGGAGTGATGTCAACGCAGCTAACCTCAGGTTTTTAAATGAGAAAATGCTTGACAGAGGGTTGGCATAGTATAGAATGCCGGCCTGATTAGGAGGGGTTCCCGAGCGGCCAAAGGGATCAGACTGTAAATCTGACGTCTACGACTTCGAAGGTTCGAATCCTTCTCCCTCCACCAGATTTTAGCGTGAGCTGCAGGCTCCGCGGGTATAGTTTAGTGGTAGAACCTCAGCCTTCCAAGCTGATGATGCGGGTTCGATTCCCGCTACCCGCTCCAAGTTTGCAGGTTGTGCAAAGTGTTACGCTCTTGTAGCTCAGTTGGTAGAGCACACCCTTGGTAAGGGTGAGGTCAGCGGTTCAAATCCGCTCAAGAGCTCCATATAACAAGGCAGATATGAAAATATCTGCCTTTGTTTTAATGGCTTAAGTTGTTTGCTCAATTTCTTCTGTTAGGGGTGATATCGATGGCTAAGGAAAAATTTGATCGTTCCCTGCCGCACGTCAACGTTGGCACCATCGGTCACGTAGACCACGGTAAAACCACGTTGACCGCTGCTCTGACTCGCGTCTGCTCCGAAGTTTTCGGTTCGGCCGTAGTTGAGTTCGACAAGATCGACAGCGCGCCAGAAGAAAAAGCTCGCGGTATCACCATCAACACCGCGCACGTTGAGTACAACTCGAACATTCGTCACTACGCTCA
>NZ_JBWKZE010000063.1:0-4127 GCF_059424205.1 Pseudomonas sp. GW456-12-1-14-TSB6 | reverse complement strand
GGTGGCGGTAATGGAGGCGGCAACGGAGGCAATGGTGGGGGTCACGGCGGCAGCGGCAGTGGCGGCAACAGTGGCAGTGGCGGTGGTGGCAACAGTGGCCACAGCGGCAGTGACCACGGCTCGGGACATTCCGGCAACACGGCGTCATCCGGTCGCAGCGGCACGCATTCTGAACCCGGCGACGACCATGGTGTGCATCGGTCCGGAGAGATCGGTGATGACCACGGCGTGCATCGCGCTGGTGAAATCGGCGATGACCATGGTGTACACCGCGCTGGTGAAATCGGTGACGACCATGGCGTACATCGCGCTGGCGAGATCGGTGATGACCGTGGCGTACACGTTGGCGGCGAGCCTGGCGATGACAAGCGCGCCAACTGAACCGAACTGAAAGCACCGCAATCCCTGTGGGAGCTGGCTTGCCAGCGATGAGGCCTGGTCAGTTAAAGCATCACTAACTGACCCACCGCTATCGCGGGCAAGCCCGACTCACACAGGGCTCATCGGTGCCCACCAGTTCACCGCAAAACCTAGAGAGCGACATGATTCTGATCCAGCCGCTCACGCAAAAACTCGATCAACGCCTGCACCGGCCGCGATGCCTGACGATGCTGCGGGTACACCGCCGACAGGGTCAGCGGTTCCGGCCGAAACTCGTCCAGCACCGGCACCAGCCGCCCATCCTTCAGCGCCGCGCCGACAATGAACGTCGGCAGATAGGTAATCCCCATCCCCGCCACCGCCGCATCCCGCAGCAACTCACCGTTGTTGACGCGCATCCGCCCGGTGACATTCACCAGCAGCGGCTTGCCCTGCCCCGCATTGAACCGCCACTGCACCGAACGCCCGTGGCCGTAAGGCAGACAGTCGTGGCCAAGCAGATCTTCCGGTTTGACCGGCGTACCGCGTTCGGCCAGATACCCAGGACTGGCGCAATACACTCGCTCGATTGACGCGATGCGTCGGGCGATCAGGGTCGAGTCTTCCAGTACGCCGATACGCAGCGCCAGGTCGTAACCCTCGCCCAGCAGATCCACCGGCCGGTCGCTCAAGTCCACCTCCACCGTGACCTCGCGATAACGCTGCAGAAACGGCGGCAGCAGACAGCCCAGATGGGCCAGCGCAAACGACAGCGGCGCACTCACGCGAATCGCCCCGCGCGGCTCGGCGGTCTGCCCGGCGATGCCCTGCTCCACCGACTCCACTTCACCGAGCAAGCGCAGCGCCGATTCGTAATAGCTCTGGCCCAGCGGCGTCACGTCCAGGCGCCGGGTCGAGCGGTTGAGCAATCGCACGCCGAGGCGTTCCTCCAACTGCATCAACCGACGGCTGACGAACTGCTTGGACAGGCCCAACTGATCGGCCGCCGCCGTGAAGCTGCCGGAGTCCATGACCTGGCAAAAAATACGCATGTCTTCGAACGGGTTCATTGTCACTCTCTGGTTGACAGTTAAACGCTTTATAGCCGCTTTTTCACTTTCCGGCACCTCATTAATCTGTGCTCACGGTGTTGCTGAGGCCTGAAGCCCAGCGCCACAGCAGCCCGATCCCAAGGCATACAAAAACTCAAACGACTTAAAAAGGAATTGCACATGAACATCAAGAAAACCCTCGCCGCTTCCCTCCTCGCCCTGTCCATCGGCAACGCATTCGCCGCCGAAAGCACTGGCGTCGAACACACCACCCAGGCCTTCCTCGACGCCCTCGCCGCCGGCGGTGGCAAACCGCTCGAGCAATTGAGCCCGAAAGACGCCCGTGCGGTGCTGACCGGCGCCCAGGCTTCGGTGAAGGTTGACCTGTCCGGCGTTGAAGTCAGCGACAAGGCGATCAAGGTCGACGGCCAGACGATCAACCTGAAAGTGGTGCGTCCGGCCAAGGTCAAAGGCGAGTTGCCGGTGTTCATGTTCTTCCACGGTGGCGGCTGGGTGCTGGGCGACTTCCCGACGCACCAACGCCTGATTCGTGATCTGGTGGTGGGTTCTGGCGCGGTCGCGGTGTACGTCGATTACACGCCGTCGCCGGAAGCGCAGTACCCGACCGCGATCAATCAGGCTTACGCCGCAACCAAATGGGTCGCCGAGCACGGCAAGCAAATCGGTGTCGACGGCAAGCGTCTGGCGGTGGCCGGCAACAGCGTCGGCGGCAACATGGCGGCGGTTGTGGCGTTGATGGCCAAGGAACAGAAAACCCCGGCCCTGCGCTTCCAGTTGCTGATGTGGCCGGTGACCAACGCCGGGTTCGATAACGGCTCGTACCAGCAATTCGCCGAGGGCCACTTCCTGACCAAGGGCATGATGCAGTGGTTCTGGGACAACTACACCACCAACCCGGCCGAGCGTGCGCAGATCCATGCCTCGCCGCTCAACGCCAGCGCCGAACAGCTCAAGGGCCTGCCCGCCGCGCTGGTGCAGACCGCCGAGTTCGACGTGTTGCGTGACGAAGGCGAAGGCTACGCCCGCCACCTCGACGCGGCCGGTGTAGCGGTGACCTCGGTGCGGTACAACGGGATGATTCACGACTTCGGCCTGCTCAACCCGCTGAACGGGATTCCTGAAGTCAAAGCCGCCGTGCGCCAGGCAGCGGCGGAACTCAAGACCCATCTGAACTGAGTGCAACCCCTCGCCACACCTTCGGGTGTGGCGTTTTCTTTTGTGTCCGCCGGAGTTCACCTCATGAGCCTTTTTTCTGCCCATCTGCTGTCCTGGAGCGCCCTGCTGCTGGCGCTCGACGCCCTGCTCTGGCATCTCGCACCGTTCAAACATCGCGCCCCGCGGGTCGGTGTGCGGCTGGTGCTGTTTCTGGCATTCAGCGCGCTGGCCATCAACGCCGGCGTCAGCCCGTTGCAGGCACCATTGTTTGCCGATGACCCGGTGGCGCAACTCGGGGCGACAGCGCTGGGGATTCTCTGGTGGCTGTACGCCGCGCGGGTGCTGACCGAAGTCATCGGTCTGATCCTGATGCGCCGCATCGGCCACAGCGGCCGTCTGTTGCAGGACGTGATCGGTGCGCTGGTGTTTCTGGCGGCCATCGTCGCAGCGGCCGGTTATGTGCTGGATCTGCCGGTCAAAGGCCTGCTCGCGACCTCCGGCGTCGTGGCGATCGTCATCGGTCTGGCGCTGCAAAGCACCTTGGCCGACGTGTTTTCCGGCATCGTGCTCAACACCACCAAGCCGTATCAGGTGGATGATCTGGTGGTCATCGACGGCGTCGAGGGCAAGGTGCTCGACATCAATTGGCGTGCCACGCACCTGCTGTCCAGCAGCGGCACCCTGGCCGTGGTGCCGAACTCGGTGGCGGCCAAGGCCAAGATCGTCAACCTCAGCCGGCCGAACAACCTGCACGGCGTGTCGATCAGCATCAAGGTGCCGAACCACATCCGCCCGCGCCGGGTGCTCGACGCCCTCGACCGCACCCTGCAAGGCAGCAGCAGTTTGTTGTTGTCGCCTGCGCCGAAAGCGGTACTGAAAGAGGCCGGCGAAGAAATGTCGGAATACGTGGCCAGCGGTTTCATCGCCGAACTGGGCAAGAAAAGCGACGTGCGCAATCAACTGTTCGACCTCGCCCACCGCCACCTCGAAGCCGCCGGCATCTCGCGGCACCCGGATGGCGTGATCGAACCTTCGACCCGCGCCCGCGCGTTGCTCGATGAAGTGAAAATCTTCCGCTCGCTGAGCCATGAGGAACGCGATCGCCTCGCCGAATCGATGGTCGCGCAGCAGTACAGCGCCGGGCAGGTAGTGCTCAATCTGGAGGAAGTCCCGGACAGCCTGTTCGTCATCGCCACCGGCGTGGTCAGCGCCAGCGTGCCGGACGGCAACGGCTTCACCGAGGCCGGGCGCATGGGGCCGAGTGAGGTCATGGGCGAGCAGAGCATTCTGGCCGACACGCCTTCGCAGGCGACGTTCACCGCGCTGACGTCGTCGATCATTTATCGCCTCGACAAGAACCTGACTCGCCAGTGCATGGAACAGCGCAGTGAAGTGGGCCAGGCATTGAACAAGTTGCAGGCGGTACGGCAGCAGAACAGTCGGTTGGCGTTGATGGCCAAGCCTGTGCCGGTTCGTAAGGGTGGTTTTTTGGGGTGGTTGCAGAAGCGATAATTCACCGGGCTTTCAATCTTTTTTAAC
>NZ_JBWKZE010000062.1:0-4455 GCF_059424205.1 Pseudomonas sp. GW456-12-1-14-TSB6 | reverse complement strand
AACTTCACCCAAGGACTCACCCTTTCCCCCTGCAAAAAGCTCCTCGGCGGCCCATCGTTCAAACTCAAAATCGCCACCGCCCCGCGACTCCCCGCCATCACCCCGCTGACCTTGATCTCCACTGGCGCCGTTCGGTTGGAAAACCATTGCAACGCGGGATTGTCGCTACGCGCCGCGAGCAGTTGCGGCGTAGCCGCCGGGGTGTGGGATTCGGCGGTGGTCAGGAGCAGGGATGACCAGGTGGCGATGCCGACCAGGGCGGCCAGCAGTGCGGCGGCCTGGATGATTTGGGGGGGTGAAAAGCGTGCGGTGTATCTCATGGGCTGAATCTCCTTTTAGTCCCGGTGACCAGACTACGCGGCAATTCTCACGGTTTTATTTCACACGCCTTACATGTTGGCCGTGCAGGATGGTTTTTTGGGACGTGCTGGACGCAAGGGAGTGCGCATTCGATGAACCGGTGCAGGCAGCAGGGTTTTACGCTGATCGAGTTGATGGTGGTGCTGGTGATCATCGGTATCGCCAGTGCGGCGATCAGTCTGAGTATCAAGCCCGATCCGTTGCAGTTGCTGCGCAAGGACGCCGAGCGCGTGGCGCAGTTGCTGCAGATTGCGCAGGCTGAGGCCCGTGCCGATGGCCGGCCGATTGCGTGGTTGAGCGATGGCAAGGGGTTTCGGTTCAGTCGGCGCAGTGACAGTGGCAAGGGTTTTGACCATTTCGATCAGGACCCGCAGTTGCGGCCGCGTCCCTGGCAGAGTCCGAAGCTTGCGGTGCGGGTGGAGCCGAAGCAGAAAGTGGTGCTGAACGCGGAGTGGATCAATCCGCCGCTGCAGTTGACGCTGTCTGACGGGCTCAATCGGTTGAGTGTGCTGCGCGATGCGTCGGGCCGGATTAGCGTGCAATGAACAGACAACAAGGTTTTACGCTGATCGAGGTGATGGTCGCGATTCTGTTGATGGCGGTGGTCAGTCTGATTGCCTGGAAGGGGCTGGACAGTGTCACCCGCGCCGACAGCCATTTGCAGGCCAGTGGTGAGCAGAGCGACAGCCTGTTGCGGGCGTTGAATCAGATGCAGCGGGATGTGGAGATGCGCGCCGGGATCGAGCTGACGGAGCCGAAGAAGGTCGGCACTGAGGATGAACCGGCGACGGCGCCGCCTGCGCTGACGGTACGCAGCAGTGACAGCAAGGGGTTTCGGCTGGACATTATTCGGAGCGCGGCGGATCAGCCGGGGGCGTTGCAGCGGGTGCGCTGGTGGCTCAAGGGGGACACGTTGTATCGCGCGGTGGCGCCGGCGCGCAGTCGGTATCCGTTGCCGGCGCCTACGGCTGGGGTGGCGGTTTTGAGTGAGGTGAGTGATTTGCAGGTGCGGGTTTGGGAGGCGGACAAGGGGTGGCGGCAGTTGAGCGGGAATCGGCGGGAGGATCCGTTGGGGTTGGAGGTGCGGTTGACTCGGGAGACGGCGCAGGGGGTGGAGAAGTATCGGCAGGTGATGGGGCCCTTGCAGTAATTGAAGTCACTGAGGTCCCTGTGGGAGCTGCGGTGCGACGATTCGACTTGCCAGCGATGGGGCCTTCACATCCAACATCTCATTGCCTGACATACCGCTATCGCTGGCAAGCCAGCTCCCACAGTGTTTTAGGGTGTTTGTGGGTGTTGTGTTAGTTAGCTGAGGACGACTACGCCGCCCGGCAACTCGGTGCATTTGACGCCGTAGGCGTCGCGGATCAGCGCGCCAACGCCGGCCAGTTGGTCGAGGGAGAAACGTGCCTGTACGCGGCGTTGGCCGAGTTCGCGGTTGAGCAGCAGTAACATGCCTGGGCGGTAGCGGTTGATCTCGTCGATCATCTGGCTCAGGGTTGCGCCGTTGAACACCAGCACCTGCTGCCGCCAGTTCATCACCGCTGCGGTGTCGACGCTTTGCACGGTGCCGACCTGTTGCGCGCCGTAGGTCAATTGCTGACCCGGTTCCAGTCGCAGGCTGCGGCCTTTAACTTCCACATCCACCGCGCCATCGAGGCACGTCACGCACACCTGTTGATCGAGGTTGCGCAGGTTGAACCGCGCCCTGCTCGCCCGCAGCCAGCCGCCACCGGCCTGCATCGCCATCGGCAGTCGTGCGGTCTGCACTTCGACTTCGCCGCTGACCAGTTCAAAGCCTTGCACGCCCTCATCCACCGAACGCTGGTTGATGCGGGTCTGGGTGTTCAGTTCCAGGCTCAGGCCATCGGCCGGTTCGACCCGGCGTTGCTGGCCGACTTCGGTGATGTAATCAGCCCCAAGCCCGGAGAACCCGCCCGGAATCGTGCCGCGCACCAGCAGGAACGCGGCCGACGCGGCAATCGCTCCACCGAGAAAGGCCCGTCGTCCAAACCGTCGTGGCGCCTGCGTCGCTTCCGCCGCCGGTTGCAGCAGGTGCCACAACGCCTTGCAATCTTCGAAGGCGCGCGCGTGTTCGGGGCTTTGCGCGCACCACTGGCGCAGCGCTCGGGCGTCGGCGACCGTGGCGCGGCCGGAGGTCAGCAGGATCAGCCAGTCGCGGGCTTCGCTTTGCAGACGCTCGGCAGGCGTGGGCTCGGCAGGTGTCAGACGGAAGATGTTCAAACGCGCAGGTACTCGACGGGTTGATCGGGAGCTTCATTCACTAGACGGTTTTCCGGCCCCGCGACCGAACCGCTGAAACACTTTTCTTTCCAGTTTGGCCGCGCAGTGTCCGAGGGCAGCCTTGATTTCCTTCTCGACCATGCGCGTGGAGATGCCGAAACGCTGGGAGATTTCCAGGTGCGGCGCTTCTTCCAGGCGTGCGGCGATGAAGATCCGGCGGCGCCGGGCCGGCAGTTCGTAGAGGGCGCTGAGCAGGGACTGGATTTCCTTCTGGCCGCCGACCACGCGCATCGGGTCCAGCGCTTCGTCGCTGACTTGCAACAGTTCTTCGACTTCGCTGCCAGTGAGCAGCCGCGCATCGGCCTGGCGGCGGTCGGCGGCGATGTTCAGGGCCATGCGATAGAGGTAGGCGTTGGGCCGCAGCAGGTTCGGCGGCGCTTCCATGCGGTCGACCCGCAGGTAGGTTTCGTGCAGCACGTCGTTGGCCAGGTCCTCCGAGCCGAGACGGCGTCGCAGGCGCACCCGAAAGTCCTCGTAGGACGTCAGGAACAGCTGGACCATCGAACTTTGTCCGGCGTCTTTCATCCCCCGGAAACTCCTTCCCATTGTGTGCATTCCATGCGCTTTCCTGACGATTCGGGTAACAACAGCAACGTGACTGGCTGGCGCAATGCGCCGGGTGTGGGCCGGTCGATTTTGAGCGTGTGAAAACTGTCTACCAGCGCTGCATCGCGCCGAACATCGCCGGTGGTGGTGACCAACCGGTTGTGCTGCACCACGCCGTCGCGGCCGATCCACAGCTGCAACACCGCGCGAAAACTGCCGGGCCGGGTCAGCGGCGAGCGGCACAGGTTGCGTTCAATCGCAGCCTGCACCGCCGTGGCGTAACTGCGGTTGACCGCTGCGCTGGCGGGGGTCGGTTTCTCCGCCGGCATTGGCACGTCCTCGACCTGCGCCACTTGCAAGGTGAACGCGTCGTCGCGGCTGTACTTGGCCATCAAACCGCTGCCGCCGAGCATCCGGCGCAACGCTTCGGCGGCGGTGAATTCGCCATCCACCGCCAACGAGCGTCGGCCGCGGCTCAACTGGCTGTCGACCAGCACCGCCATGCCGGTGGCGCGGCTGAACTGTTCGAGGGCGCGGGCCAGTTCCTGGGCCGGGATGTGCAAGGTCATGCGCATCGTCGCCGGCATCGGGTCGGCGCTGACGCGGCTCAGAAACAAGCCAAGCAGCAGCCCCAGACAGAGCTGGCGCACGAGCGCTGAGCGCGCAAATTCGTCCCTGGCACGGCCTTGCTGCACGGCTGATGCACCCCTGAAAACCGTCATCCTGAGGGCTGTTTATGAATCTGGTGTGACGGCCACTGCAAAAAAACCATCACGGGATCGTTGCCACCGTTGCACTAGACTCTGGAGCTAGAGCGGCCCCTTCGGGCCGGCCAGGAGGCAGGCATGAAATCAGTCTGGAAAGTCGTCTTCGGCGGGTTGTTGCTGATGGCGTTTGGCGGTGCACACGCGGAGGAACCGCTGGGCTGTGTCGAGGTGACGGTGGGTGGCTACAAGGCGCCGAATTACGACTGCCTGAGCCAGCAGATGGGCAACAACCCCGACGGCGCGGCGGCTGCGCAGAAGAATCTGGAAGCGATGAATGTGCCGATCGACAAACGCCCGCCGAATCAGGTGGGGCTGGCGACGCCGGCGGCCACCAGTACGCGGATGGGCAACACGTTTGGTACGTCGGTGAAACCGCAGCGCCCACCGAACTAGCTTTCACTTGATCGTTCCCACGCTCCTGCGTGGGAATGCAGTCCGTGACGCTCTGCGTCACTGGACGCGGAGCGTCCCCAGAGGC
>NZ_JBWKZE010000061.1:0-3059 GCF_059424205.1 Pseudomonas sp. GW456-12-1-14-TSB6 | reverse complement strand
TCGGCGAATGTCGTCTTCACAGTATAACCAGATTGCTTGGGGTTATATGGTCAAGTGAAGAAGCGCATACGGTGGATGCCTTGGCAGTCAGAGGCGATGAAAGACGTGGTAGCCTGCGAAAAGCTTCGGGGAGTCGGCAAACAGACTTTGATCCGGAGATGTCTGAATGGGGGAACCCAGCCATCACAAGATGGTTATCTTGTACTGAATACATAGGTGCAAGAGGCGAACCAGGGGAACTGAAACATCTAAGTACCCTGAGGAAAAGAAATCAACCGAGATTCCCTTAGTAGTGGCGAGCGAACGGGGACTAGCCCTTAAGTGGCTTTGAGATTAGCGGAACGCTCTGGAAAGTGCGGCCATAGTGGGTGATAGCCCTGTACGCGAAAGTCTCTTAGTCATGAAATCGAGTAGGACGGAGCACGAGAAACTTTGTCTGAATATGGGGGGACCATCCTCCAAGGCTAAATACTACTGACTGACCGATAGTGAACTAGTACCGTGAGGGAAAGGCGAAAAGAACCCCGGAGAGGGGAGTGAAATAGATCCTGAAACCGTATGCGTACAAGCAGTGGGAGCAGACTTTGTTCTGTGACTGCGTACCTTTTGTATAATGGGTCAGCGACTTATTTTCAGTGGCGAGCTTAACCGAATAGGGGAGGCGTAGCGAAAGCGAGTCTTAATAGGGCGTCTAGTCGCTGGGAATAGACCCGAAACCGGGCGATCTATCCATGGGCAGGTTGAAGGTTAGGTAACACTGACTGGAGGACCGAACCGACTACCGTTGAAAAGTTAGCGGATGACCTGTGGATCGGAGTGAAAGGCTAATCAAGCTCGGAGATAGCTGGTTCTCCTCGAAAGCTATTTAGGTAGCGCCTCATGTATCACTGTAGGGGGTAGAGCACTGTTTCGGCTAGGGGGTCATCCCGACTTACCAAACCGATGCAAACTCCGAATACCTACAAGTGCCGAGCATGGGAGACACACGGCGGGTGCTAACGTCCGTCGTGAAAAGGGAAACAACCCAGACCGTCAGCTAAGGTCCCAAAGTTATGGTTAAGTGGGAAACGATGTGGGAAGGCTTAGACAGCTAGGAGGTTGGCTTAGAAGCAGCCACCCTTTAAAGAAAGCGTAATAGCTCACTAGTCGAGTCGGCCTGCGCGGAAGATGTAACGGGGCTCAAACCATACACCGAAGCTACGGGTATCACGCAAGTGATGCGGTAGAGGAGCGTTCTGTAAGCCTGTGAAGGTGAGTTGAGAAGCTTGCTGGAGGTATCAGAAGTGCGAATGCTGACATGAGTAACGACAATGGGTGTGAAAAACACCCACGCCGAAAGACCAAGGTTTCCTGCGCAACGTTAATCGACGCAGGGTTAGTCGGTCCCTAAGGCGAGGCTGAAAAGCGTAGTCGATGGAAAACAGGTTAATATTCCTGTACTTCTGGTTATTGCGATGGAGGGACGGAGAAGGCTAGGCCAGCTTGGCGTTGGTTGTCCAAGTTTAAGGTGGTAGGCTGAAATCTTAGGTAAATCCGGGGTTTCAAGGCCGAGAGCTGATGACGAGTTGCCTTTAGGCGACGAAGTGGTTGATGCCATGCTTCCAAGAAAAGCTTCTAAGCTTCAGATAACCAGGAACCGTACCCCAAACCGACACAGGTGGTTGGGTAGAGAATACCAAGGCGCTTGAGAGAACTCGGGTGAAGGAACTAGGCAAAATGGCACCGTAACTTCGGGAGAAGGTGCGCCGGTGAGGGTGAAGCACTTGCTGCGTAAGCCCACGCCGGTCGAAGATACCAGGCCGCTGCGACTGTTTATTAAAAACACAGCACTCTGCAAACACGAAAGTGGACGTATAGGGTGTGACGCCTGCCCGGTGCCGGAAGGTTAATTGATGGGGTTAGCTAACGCGAAGCTCTTGATCGAAGCCCCGGTAAACGGCGGCCGTAACTATAACGGTCCTAAGGTAGCGAAATTCCTTGTCGGGTAAGTTCCGACCTGCACGAATGGCGTAACGATGGCGGCGCTGTCTCCACCCGAGACTCAGTGAAATTGAAATCGCTGTGAAGATGCAGTGTATCCGCGGCTAGACGGAAAGACCCCGTGAACCTTTACTATAGCTTTGCACTGGACTTTGAATTTGCTTGTGTAGGATAGGTGGGAGGCTTTGAAGCGTGGACGCCAGTTCGCGTGGAGCCATCCTTGAAATACCACCCTGGCAACTTTGAGGTTCTAACTCAGGTCCGTTATCCGGATCGAGGACAGTGTATGGTGGGTAGTTTGACTGGGGCGGTCTCCTCCTAAAGAGTAACGGAGGAGTACGAAGGTGCGCTCAGACCGGTCGGAAATCGGTCGTAGAGTATAAAGGCAAAAGCGCGCTTGACTGCGAGACAGACACGTCGAGCAGGTACGAAAGTAGGTCTTAGTGATCCGGTGGTTCTGTATGGAAGGGCCATCGCTCAACGGATAAAAGGTACTCCGGGGATAACAGGCTGATACCGCCCAAGAGTTCATATCGACGGCGGTGTTTGGCACCTCGATGTCGGCTCATCACATCCTGGGGCTGAAGCCGGTCCCAAGGGTATGGCTGTTCGCCATTTAAAGTGGTACGCGAGCTGGGTTTAGAACGTCGTGAGACAGTTCGGTCCCTATCTGCCGTGGACGTTTGAGATTTGAGAGGGGCTGCTCCTAGTACGAGAGGACCGGAGTGGACGAACCTCTGGTGTTCCGGTTGTCACGCCAGTGGCATTGCCGGGTAGCTATGTTCGGGAAAGATAACCGCTGAAAGCATCTAAGCGGGAAACTTGCCTCAAGATGAGATCTCACTGGAACCTTGAGTTCCCTGAAGGGCCGTCGAAGACTACGACGTTGATAGGTTGGGTGTGTAAGCGCTGTGAGGCGTTGAGCTAACCAATACTAATTGCCCGTGAGGCTTGACCATATAACACCCAAGCAATCTGTAGACTCGAAAGAGACCAGATTGCGGTGTGTGAAGACGCAATGAACCGAAAGTTCGACGCTCACAAAACACCGACAGCTGTCACATACCCAATTTGCTGAA
>NZ_JBWKZE010000060.1:0-4909 GCF_059424205.1 Pseudomonas sp. GW456-12-1-14-TSB6 | reverse complement strand
ATCTGCTTCGAGCACCAGCCTCGCGAATACTGCGTACAGGCCGGTGAAACCGACCTCGACTTCATCGCCCGCCTCGCTGCCGAAGAAGGCCTGCTCTACACCTTCGAACACCGCGCCGACGGCCACACCCTCGTTCTCACCGACCGCGTCGGCGGCCTGGGCACCATCGGCACCCACACCGATTGCCCGGTGATCTACCAGCCGATGGCCGGTGGAGACGCCACGGAACCGGCACTGACCCGCTTCCACTACACCGAACAAGTACGTACTGCCGTGCAGGTGCAGCGCGACTACACCTTCACCCACCCGCGCTACAACCAGCAGCACACCGCGACTGGCGATCAGGACCTGAACAACCAGCACAAGGACTACGAACGCTACGACTATCCCGGTCGCTACAAACGCGACATTGCCGGCAAGCCCTTCACCAAAACCCGGCTGGCTGCCCTGCGCAACGACGCCAAGCTGGCCCATCTGGAAGGCGACGATGCTCGCCTGCAACCGGGATTGGCCTTCGACCTGAACGAGCATCCCCGCGAGGATTTCAACGACCGCTGGCGCACCATCGCCATCCAGCACGAGGGCAGGCAGCACACCAGCCTGCAGGAAGAATCATTTGGCAGTGGCCTTGGCACATCCTATGAAATGAAGGCCAGCGCCATCCGCTGGACCTCGGACTGGAAAGCGCCGCTGCGCGACAAGCCCTGCATCGACGGCCCGCAGATTGCCACGGTGGTTGGGCCTCCCGGTGAGGAGATTTATTGCGACGAATGGGGCCGGGTCAAGGTGCAGTTTCCGTGGGACCGTGCGGATAAAAACAACGATCAGAGTTCGTGCTGGATTCGTGTGGCGCAAGGTTGGGCGGGCGCGACCTGGGGCGCGATGGCGATTCCGCGTGTGGGCCAGGAACTGATCATCAGCTTTCTGGATGGCGACCCGGACCAGCCTATCGCCACGGGCCGCACCTACCGCCAAACCAATCTGCCGCCGTACGAGCTGCCGAAACACAAAACGCGGATGACCATCAAAAGCCGCACTCATAAGGGCTCGGGCTTCAACGAACTGCGCTTTGAGGATGAACTGGGGCAGCAGGAAGTCTTTATCCACGCCGAAAAAGACAAGAACGTCCATATCAAGCACAACAACACCACCTACGTGGGTAACGACCGAAGCGAGAAGGTCGAACACGACGAGCAGGTTGAAATCGGCCGTAACCGCAGCGAGCGAGTAGGTAACGATGAACACATTGCTATTGTGCAGGATCAGCATCTGGAACTGGGCCGTGATCGAATTCAGACGCTGGGGCGTAATTATCACGCCACCATCGGTGGGGACCGATTCGAGGAAATTGCCAACAATCGGAATGACAGAATTGCCGCTGACCATAACATCCAGATCGGAGGCAGTGCTGAGCAATCAGTCCGGAACCGCTACTACCTGTCCGCAGGGCAACGCATTGAGCAAAAAACGACAGTGTTCGATGTCACCTCGGGCGAACGCATTGTTCTGAAAGCCCCCGGTGGCAGCATCACGATTGATAGCGATGGCATTACCCTTGATGGGCTGACCATCAAGATCAAAGGCCCCGTCACCACAGATGCAATCGGTACGGGCAATCCGCTTGGCAATCCACAATCGCCTCCCGCACCGCTTGGAGCATTCCTGGGACGTTACACGTTGCTGAAGAACGATCAACGTGTTTTCGCGGGCTATCGATATCGCATCACTGATGGCGCCACCCTACTCACCGAAGGCCTGACCTGCCCCCAAGGGGGAACTGACTGGACTGTTACCGAGGCATCCAAATCCGTGCAGGCCCATAAAGCAGTCATGCGCGACGATCAGCGAATCACCGAAACCTGGCAACCCTATCTGATGGCTTTCGATGATGAAGCTCCACCCGTAGAGACCAAAGTCATGTTTCCTGAAGACTTTCTTGCTCATTACAGCGAAGGCCTCGACTGATGCCAGTAGTCCCCATTGCCCGAACGCTCGCTCACGTTATCGACAGAGCCTATCGGGCCTACCGAGCAAACCAGGCTTATGAAAACGCCAAAACCGCCGCCGAGTTGGCCCAACTCGCAGTAGAGATTAACGAGCGAAGAAAGCAGATTAAAAACATGCTTCGAGCAACTATCGAAGCAATGACGCGTGAAATCGACGTCAAAAGCTCCACGTTTGCCACTGTGGACCGGGGCGGCAATAGCACGGCTTCTCGCAGAGGCAAGGAGAACTTGAATTTCAAGGAATACATCGAACGTAAAGTGCCTTTTCGCCCAGCCATCAGCCAAGTCTGCACAGTTGCCCTACAGATGCCAATCAAGGTGCCACGCCGCATTCGCAAAAAGATCGCCGGCGATAGGGTGGAAACCACAATTGAGGTTGCACTCAAGCAGTTCACCGCCTCGCTGTTCTTTGAGTCCGTGGACGAGGCGTTGGAATGGCGAAGCCCACTCAAGGCGGAGCCGAACTACAACCAAAGCAGCCAAAAAGCATTGCTTGGCGATCCAGCAACTCGCCCCAAACGGTTTGGAAGCGCGATACAGCCATTCTGGCCCCGCCCGCGTTCTCTGGCACCTGATCTGGTGGTCGTGGAATACCGCCAGGAACCGTTCGAGATCGAAAATGTATTTGCGGCAGTCGAGATCAAGTTTCCGGGGGATTGGGTAAAACAAACACAAATAAACGATTACGCGCGACTGATGAGACCCAAAACAGGCGTCAACCGAGAAAAGATTGGGCGGGAGAAAGTGGCCTTGCTACGCGTTCCGGAAGATTGCACTGGCCCTGAAACGGATAACAAACAACCCCCTACATCCAAGGGCGCCAAAAACAGGAGGTGAACGTGAGCACTACCCATAATTTGTTTGATGAAGATGAGCGTGATGAATTTATTGCAGAGCTCAAGGAGTGGCCAAACACTGATTGGGGTACGGACGATGCTCGACACAGCGTCAGCCCTTTCATCAGTTTCTACTTCCCCCCTGCTCCAGACAACCACCAAGAAGCAGCGCTGATGATGGTGGATATCCACGAAGCCTTCGAACAACTCCTTGGCAAACCTTACACCGTTGGCACCCACCCCGTTTCAGAACGTCCACATCCATATGGCTCTACACGCTTGCCAGATCTTCGTGAACAGGCCAGGAAAATTTCTAGCGATAAAACTTTTGTCTTTAACTTCACTGATGAAAAAAACCATGCCACGTCACCCACAACGGCAGGTTACTTCTGGCGAACATCATTTTTAGAATACGAAGGTAGTTATAACCCTTATTCCTCAATCACGTTCTATTACCGCTGGCAATGGTGGCTGGACACCCGCGAAGCGTGGCGCCGCTTTGTGCTTAAGACCATTGACCTGCTCAAGGCGCATCAGGTCTACAGCGGCTTCGCCATGGCCAACCCGCTTGAATTTGGTACGCGATCAGCCATCACCACTTGGGAGCGGGCACTCACCCCGAGTTTCTACGGCCTGGATATCGACTACGCCTTCTGTATGAACAGTGAACTGGTCCACGGCATCCGCCCTCCCACCTGGGCCTTCCTGCTCGCAGACCACTGGCGCGAAAAACTTGACCTGACCCGCGAGCAAGTACGTACGACACTCTCTCATCCACGTATCAGCATTACCGAATTACAAAGCGGCCAATGGATCGAACTGGGCGAACAGCCAGAATTGTATCCGGTTGACAAAGGTGTGCCCGAACTGCCCATGCTCTTGAACAAACTGCTCAAGCCGATCCGCAACGACGACTTGGGATTGCTGGGCTTCGGCCAATGGGACGGCGACCCCAACGAGCGTTTCACTGACGCTGACAGCCGTCGCTGGATATCCCGCTTTGACACCGACAGCGATTGGCCTACGCCAGCAATGCGCTTCATCGCTCCATCGCCCATGCCTTCCGTCCAAATCTCTACGCCAATGCCTCTTCGTATGGTAGCTGGAACAGCTTGTATTCAAGACGGATGGTGGCTGGTTCCAGGGCAGGCGGAAACCCGGCGAGCGTTCAAACAGGGCGAAATGATGCCAAACCTCGATGCAGCATTCACAGACGATTTGGTGACATGGCAGCGTGACCTTGATCAAACACCACCAGAGCCTGCCCGCTATGCCAATGCCCATGATCCGGCTCCTCGCGAAGGGCGCTGGGAAGTTGAAAGCGACCGTTTCATCGCTCGCGATGTTCAGTTGAACGAACCGTTACCCGCCCACGAGGGTCGGGTCGTGCGCTGGCACTGGACGGTCAGCGGCATGCGTGCGAACAGCGGTCAACCCTGTCCGTATCCGGGCGCCTGGGTGTGTGAGTATAAGCCGGGGAGTAAGCAAGTCATCGAGCATGGCGTTCTGATGCCGACAGTGGATGGTGAGCGAGTAGTCTGGCTCTGGATGGGACTGGAGCCATCGTGATAGCGACGGACAGCAGCCCAATACGACAACTCGGTTCGCGCGCCAGTGGCCGAAAAATACAGGGCAATCTGCGACAGCGTGCTTTTTCGTCCAGGCTTCGGGTTCAGGGCCTTGAAGCAGCGCCACGACGCGACGACAGCCTGAAAGTTTTGGTAGCTGCCGCGTTTACCACCTCCTGCGCCTGACGACGATGGTTTGATGATGTCCTGGTAAACAGACACCCAATGCAAAAAGGCCCACCGAATCGCTTCAGCGGGCCTTTTTGCATTGGAATTGAAGTCAGCTAACCACAAATCGCATGCATACAAAAACGCCGCTCTATTGAGCGGCGTTTTTGTGAATTTGGAGCGGGAAACGAGACTCGAACTCGCGACCCCGACCTTGGCAAGGTCGTGCTCTACCAACTGAGCTATTCCCGCAATGGCGTCCCCTAGGGGACTCGAACCCCTGTTACCGCCGTGAAAGGGCGGTGTCCTAGGCCACTAGACGAAGGGGACA
>NZ_JBWKZE010000059.1:0-5542 GCF_059424205.1 Pseudomonas sp. GW456-12-1-14-TSB6 | reverse complement strand
GGTCGGGGGCGGTGGGTTAAGGCTTAGGTTGGACTCTGCTAGCAAAGCACTCTTAGTGGCATTTGGCCTTAATTCGCATCCTGATCACGGCACAGTGAGCTAAAGTACATCATTAGCAAAGCAACATCTCCCTAGGATTTAAGGAGCATCTGGGTTGGAAAGGACTTATGCGTTTGTCGACGAATCCGGAAATCATGATCTAGAAACCTCGAAGCAAGGCAGCTCCGCATTCTTTGTCGTGTGCTCAGTGCTTGTTTCTGAAACCGGGTTGGAAAGAGCTTATGAACTCGCTGAAGCGCTTCGGGTGCGGCATTTCCAGGCGGGTGAGATCAAATCCAGCAAAGTTAGAGTCAAAGATTCAGAACGACGCGTTCGCATTCTGAGCGACTTGGCAGAGCTTCCTCTGAAGCTCTACTTTACGGTCGTCGACAAATCAAGGATCTATCGAGATGGAGGGCTTCAGTTCAAAAAATCTTTTATTAAGCACATCAATGGCATGCTCTATGAACGACTCTTCATTGACAGCCCAAACCTGCAGATGATCGTCGATGAACACGGTGGTGCAGAGTTTCAGGAGAGCCTGAAAGCCTATGTTCAGGCCCGTTACATCGATGATCTATTCGGCGATGATCAATCCTTTCAGACCAAGAGCAGCAAAGACGATGTCCTCATACAGGTAGCAGACTTTTTCGCCGGCTCGGTCGCCCAGATCTATGAAGGAAAGGCCAGTGAGGAGGTCGTTAAAGCCTATAGAAAGATTTTGCGCGATCTGACGCTGGGTCTCGTTGAGTGGCCCCCAAAATTTCAATCTCTGCTTGCTGCGCCTGCCGACGATTCTCAGTACGCAGATTATCGAGTGCATCAAGAAGCACTTAAACAAGCGGATCAGTTCCTAGCTAAAATTGGCAAGCATCCTGATGAAGATGAACGCTTACAGCGCTGCATCCTTGACTACCTCCGATTTCAAAGCGAGTTTGTCAGTAGGGATTACGTAACAATGGGCAATATCAAAGGTCATTTGGCTGATCAAGGATTTGGCGATCTAAGCGACCAGAAAATCAAGTCAAGCGGAATTGCAAAGCTTCGCGATTCCGATGTGATCATTACCAGTGCGTCTAAGGGATACAAGATCCCTCAGACCCGGGCGGACATTAACGATTTTCT
Source organism: Pseudomonas sp. GW456-12-1-14-TSB6 (assembly GCF_059424205.1). Lineage (NCBI taxonomy): Bacteria > Pseudomonadati > Pseudomonadota > Gammaproteobacteria > Pseudomonadales > Pseudomonadaceae > Pseudomonas > Pseudomonas sp. GW456-12-1-14-TSB6. The sequence continues at coordinate 4,378 of NZ_JBWKZE010000059.1, read as the reverse complement.
GGAAATGACGTCTGGGAAAATTGTCCCGCAGTTGGAACGAATCAAGAAGGCTCGTGATGTTTACATGCTGAGCAGTCGTGGAGAGTACGACATTCTGAAGACGGCGAACTTGCCAGAACTACAGAAGCTGCTGGCCTCACTTGAGGCTCTCGGCGAAGAGAGTTGAAATGCACCATTTTTTAATAAAATAATGAACTAGACTCCTAGCGCGGATACAAAACACGCCCGAATTGATTTTTTAAAAGTGCATATCGGCATGAAATTATAGTCATAAATTACAAAATTTTACTTAATTGGGGATGTGCAAAATGGACTTTTCGGTAGTGTTAGCATCCGTATTTCAGATTGGAATTAGAGCAGGCCAAAGCATTGATAAATTTAAAGACTCAATAAAATTAGCCGCATCCGCAGCTATCGAAGATGAGAAAAGTGCAATTTGGGCAACGTTAGTAACCGACATTATTACCATTGCTGCTGCGCTGGGCGCACTCGCGCTTCCAATATCGTTAAACGTCATTGAAACCACTAGAACTCGTTACAAAAGTCCCTCGCTACTGAAATTAACCTCATCAATTTCAGGCGTTGATGCCAAAAGACTAAATCTACAACTGTTTGTAATTCTGGGGCTTTCCCTTGTAGCCAAGCTTTTTATTTCAGTTCGATTATTTGATTTAATTACTCTCTCCCCCTATTTATGCGCACTAATGGTCTACTTTGGATTTGTGGTACGCCAAGTGTACAAGCACCTAAAGTTCACTTACACATTCATGTCCAATATAGAAATTATTCATGAGCGAATTTATCTGGATATTAATAATTTCGCTCAATCTAGTTTTTTTCGAGGCGATGAGCGACCGTTAGTTAAATCCAAGCTCTCAAGAATTAAAAGGCTGTTTTCTAGTGGAGCTAGAATCCAGGATAGTATAACTGCACTGATTGAGCTGGAATCGTATCTGCTATGCACTGAGCCAACCAAAACCAATCTAGACAGTCGAATCAGAGATATATCTTATAAAGCTTTTGATGACCTGGAAATCCCCGAAGCAAATGAGTTTGCACGTCACCTGTTAGCCTCTCTCCCTTCTGTTCTAGCAGCAGTTGAGATTTCTAGAGAGGTAGATGTTTACCAATCCATTGCTGGCTTTTACTTACATTTTGCCATGGTCGCGATTCTATCAAAGGAAGAATATAGGTCGCAGATCGGAGTAATCGAAAGGATCGCTAGATTTAGGGAGGAAAAACTACCGTCATACGGTCGATTTTGTCGAAATGGGCGATTATTTCTCAATTTTGTTAACAAAGCCAAATCTGGAAATGAGGCATATACGTATCTACAAGCGCACTTTCGCTTGCTCATAGAGACCTCCGTTCGCGAGCAGCCCGCAAACATACCAGAGCTATTGAGAAATATTCGCAGCGTAATACAGTTCAAAGGAAACTACAATAAAGGCGCATGGGATTTGGCTGAGAAAGTTCCAGAGCTATGGGGGTGCCCATGCATGCCAGAGCTTGATAAAGACGTTAGCGATGCTAATGTTGAGCGGATAACGACGGAAGAACTCAATAAAAAAATGGAATCAAAATACAAACCAGAGATACAAAAATACATCGAAGGCAAAGTCTCAGATCCAGATGAGATCAAAAATAAATTTAATGCTTTAAATACAGCTCTAGATGAGTGCTGGGAAGGCATAACATTAAATGCGTTTTCAAGCCAAATAGAAACAGAAACCCTGAGGGCCCTAGCTGATTTGCTATCCACACATCCGGAAGTATTTGTCGAATGTCGGGAGTTACGCAATCCAGCAGGGGCGCGGGCATTCAATATCGGGCATTCCCCAGTTCCGACCTCTTTGGGTGAGTGTATAAATGCATTCTTATCCGCCAAGAATTTTTGTGACTTCTACACTGTCCGCGAGGACCTTCAGGAATATAAAATAGTTGATGCTGTGGGGGCGCTAATACTCTATGAACTTTGGAATATTTACGTACTACGCGCTACGGGCACTACTATAAAGCCTGAAATGTCTTCGCCAATGATACCTGACTGCCAGCTTAGTGAGTTAAAGGCAGCGACACAAAGAATACCATTGCTCAAGATATCACTGCTAAAAGCCTTGGCAAATACTAGATTCGTAGATCGACTTGGAATTTTGCCCGAGCAAGCGTTAAGTTTAAGAGGCTATGCCTGTAAGTTTTGCGAGTTATTAGGGGAGGCCCTGAAAGAAAAGACAAAATCCCAGATAACCAATCAGAAACTCGACAACACAGCCTTGGAAAGATTTAGACGCGATTTTATTGAAAGACTTAGCTCATCAATTAAAAATTACGATCTATTTAAAAGATTCACAATAGGTATTGTACAGCCAATTACCTCAAATATTGGATTGCCGCGCCAGGCATTTCTTTCAGGCAACGACACTCATTACGTATTTGATGCATTTGGTTCAAATTCAGCTCAAGAAGTACATAACTGGCTAAGCGCCCAGATACTTTTCCATAATCCTAAAACTCAAAGCTCAGAGATTACGCTCCCGACTCGTAAGGCCGACTGGATGATATGCTCCTTCCGCGCACTGGAGAGATTTCGAGCAGCAGGGTTTACAACTTCCGGCCGATATATCACATGGCCTGACGGGAAAGGGAAAATGAAATTTTTCGATATAAATTGCGATGGATATGGATATTACCTTGTACTACCCAATGAAAGCTTGCTCACTGTTAGTTATACCCAACAACCTCATCAGCTTCCGATTAACATTAGCTTCACCGACGATAGTGAACACATAACCTTTAAAATTGAATTTTATATCAGGCCGCGAAACTGAAGTTTAACCCTAGAATTAATTAGACCATCAAAGGGGACGGATTTATTTTTAAGTACTGCTCAGAAAAGCAGATTACTCCGCCCCTCTTTTCCATTTTTCCTATGCACGAATATCACTTAAAAAACACTTGATTTTTTCATACTCATCGAACGTCACTTCGTACGTAACCAAAATTTTTTGCCCAGGCCAATCCTTCACAACTAAAAACTTTTGCAGAAATCTCCACGCCGACGCTAACAAAGTCAACACACCAAGATAACTAATCAAATAAAAACTAAATACAAAAATCAGTTGCCACCCCTCACTAAAATCCAGTAGTGACGCCAAATAAATCAAGCAATTGGTAGCCACTACAAACAACAGAAGAAAAATCCACACACAAAAACCGTGCAACCCGACTTTAAGTTTCGCGCCTTTCATTTTCAACCTTTCAGATAGATATAGTAATCACGCCCAACGTGTTCGCATTATTATCTACAAATCGACGACTTGAACAGCCAATACTTTACTCACGAGCTTAAATAACAACACTTTCTCGAAAAAAGAATTCGAACCATATAAATACAGAAACGTCCTACAACTCACCCGTGACTCTATGCAGTAGTCTCGCGAGGCTTTAGGAATTGAGAAAGGTGGAAAGATATATCCTCAGATCATTAGTCCGCTTCGCTTTTGTTGATCTGTGAAGGCAATGTGATAGCATGCGTCCGCTCCCCCCGGAGAGGGGGATTTCTTTAGATCCCGCAAGGAATATGCCCCGTGAAAGACTTCGTCATCAGCGTCAACAACACCGTCCTCTATCTCTCCCTGGCATTCATCTGGCTGGTCGCTATCGTCGCGATTTTCACCAGCGGGTTCTTGCCGGCGCTGGGTATCTTCGTGGCCGGCACCCTGTGCTGGTGCATCATTTCCGGCTTCTGGTTCGTCCAGTCAGCGACCTACGAAGAACTGCGTAAGCTGAACGCCAGCAAAAACTGAAACATCAGGGTGGAGCCGTAAATGCCCCGCCCTACCCTGAGCGCTTGGTTCCGTGCCAAGCGCTTCTCTCTGCTGCGAACTACTCGCACGACCCCGCCTCCTCCGACCTCCAAATAACTTCGCCCTCTACCTTTCAGCCAATAAGGGACAGGACTGTTTCTCAAGAAATAATCCCTCACCTTTGAGCGCTTAAACAGGCCCGTTTAAAGCAACCCGCCGTAACTTCCCCAAGGCTACAACGCCTTGCGTCATTGCCTACGACTACGCCAGAATCCGCCGGCTTGTGCGTCTACGACGCGGGTCTTATCGTTTCCCGGTCACTGAAAAACAGTGATGGGGTTTGGTAGCCCCGGATTATCGTAGGTTGCATAAGCATCATGATGTGCAGTGTCTGAAAGACTCCGCGTCATGGTGGTCATGCACAGGGCGTCTTCGGGCGCGCCGGTTCCTACGTCCCGGTCTACCAACCTGAGCATGGCCGCCACCCATCGTTTGGTAGCGAGAGTGTCGGCTCCCATTTGACGATGTAGGAGTTTCACCATGATCAAACCAACACCCAACCCACCCGAAAC
>NZ_JBWKZE010000058.1:0-10969 GCF_059424205.1 Pseudomonas sp. GW456-12-1-14-TSB6 | reverse complement strand
GGTGAGGCTGGCGGCGAGTTCGTCCTGGCTGACGACGCCGTCTTCGTTCTTGTCCAGGGCCGAGAAGATTTTGCTGCTGTCGGCACTGCTGCCGGCGCTGGTCAGGCCGTTGCTCAGTTCGTCGCTGCTGATGGCGCCGTCGCCGTCGGCGTCCAGGGCGCTGATCAGGGCGTCGGCCAGTTCGGTGTTGGGGGCCTGGTCGCCTTGGGGCGGTGGCGGTGGGGTCATGGCGGTCATTTCTTCGGCGCTGAGGCTGCCGCTGGCGTCGCTGTCCAGATCGCCGAATTGTTTGCTCAGGCTGACCAGCAGGCCGTCGTTGGACTTCTGCGACAGGGCGCTGCCCAGTTCGTCCTGATCCACCGCGCCGTCGCCGTTGCTGTCGAGTTTGGCGAACAGTTCTTTTTGCAGCTGCTGGCTGCGGGCGTTTTGGGTGGAGGTGCTGCTGGTGCTGGTATAGCTCGTGTAGTTGCTGACGCTACCGATCATCGGGCTCACTCCTTGGACTGGAAAACCGGTGGGTGTACCGGCTTATGCAGCCTCAAGGTGCAAGGTGTCGTGGGTATGTGAGGTTTGTACCGGCCGGTACACAGTCAAACTCAGTGGCGAGGCAGCTGGATCACGGCGGTCAGGCCGCCGCCGGGCGTTTCTTCCAGGGTCAGTTGTCCGCCCTGGCGCTGCGCCGCTTCCCGGGCGATGGTCATGCCCAGGCCGACGCCGCCGGAGTTGCGGTTGCGTGATCCTTCGAGGCGGAAGAACGGCTCGAATACCGCTTCACGCTTGTCCGCCGCGATGCCCGGGCCGTGGTCGATGACGCGGATCAGCAGTTGTTCGCGCTGGTCTTGCAGTTCGATGTGCGCTTGGCCGGCGTAGCGCAGGGCGTTGTCCATCAGGTTGTTGATGCACGAGCGCAGGGCCATCGGCTGTACCTGCAACGGGGTGCAGTGGCCGCTGACTTGCACGTCAGCGCCTTGATCCTGGGCGTTTTCGCACAGTGATTCGACCAGCGCCTGCACGTCCATCAATTGCAAGGCTTCGCTGGTGCGCTGTTCGTGCAGGTAGGTGAGGGTGGCGTCGAGCATGCCGATCATGTCGTCCAGATCCTGGCGCATCTGGCCCTGCAGTTTGTCGTCGCTGATATTCTCCAGACGCAGTTTCAGCCGCGACAGCGGGGTGCGCAGGTCGTGGGAGACGGCGCCGAGCATCCGCGCCCGTTGCTGCACCTGTTCGCGGATGCGCTGCTGCATCAGGTTGAAGGTGTACGCAGCCTGCCGTGCTTCCCGCGGGCCGGTTTCGTCCAGTGGCGGGCTGTCGAGGTCTTCGCTCAGGCGCTCGGCCGCATCGCTCAGACGCTGGATCGGCCGGGTCAGCAGCTTGGCGCCGTACCAGGCGGCGATGATCAGCGAGATGAACTGGAAGGTCAGCGGCACGACCGGCCCGCCGAACCAGGGTCGCGGCGGACGGGGCGGGTAGCGTGGATCCTGAGCCGGCTGTTGACCGTCGAGGTTTTGCGAGAACTCCGGCGGCGGTGGCGGGGGCGGTGGGCCGTAGAGGCGGAACCAGGCGAAGGCCAGCAGGTGCGCCAGGACGATCGCCACCAACAGCATGCCAAACAGGCGGCCGAACAGCGTGTCGAAGCGCGCCCGCATCAGCCGATGTCTCGCGCGTCGAACAGGTAGCCTTCACCCCGTACGGTCTTGATCAGTTGCGGGGCTTTCGGGTCGTCGCCGAGTTTTTGCCGCAGGCGCGAGACCAGCAGGTCGATGCTGCGGTCGAAGGCTTCGATCGAGCGGCCACGGGCGGCGTCCAGCAACTGTTCGCGGCTGAGCACCCGGCGCGGACGTTCGATGAATACCCAGAGCAGGCGGAATTCGGCGTTGGACAGCGGCACCACCAGACCATCGTCGGCGATCAACTGGCGCAGGACGCTGTTCAGGCGCCAGTTGTCGAAGCGAATGTTCGCACGCTGTTCGCTGCGGTCGTCGCGCACCCGACGCAGAATTGTCTGGATCCGTGCCACCAGTTCGCGGGGTTCGAACGGTTTGGCCATGTAGTCATCGGCGCCCAGTTCCAGGCCGATGATCCGGTCGGTGGGTTCGCAGCGGGCGGTGAGCATCAGGATCGGGATGTCCGATTCGGCGCGCAGCCAGCGGCACAGCGACAGACCGTCTTCGCCGGGCAGCATCAGGTCGAGCACCACCACGTCGAAATGTTCGGCCTGCATCGCCTGGCGCATGGCCGCGCCGTCGGTGACGCCGCTGGCGTGAATGTTGAAGCGGGCCAGGTAATCGATCATCAGTTCACGGATCGGCACGTCATCGTCGACGATCAGGGCGCGGATGCTCCAGCGCTTGTCGTCTTTCTGCTCGTCGTTCACGGAGGCTTGGGAGTTGTGCATGAGGCTGTTCATCTGCCAGTAGGCCGCCAACCACAAAGATAGGCTGCGAGGTTGTGGTTTCAGCATAGGCGTCCGGCCGTGAGGCGGGAAGGGCTGCTGTAAGGACTTGTTGCGGCTGGCGAGGCTAGCGCGGGCGCATGTTGCCGGCGTGTCGGTTGTGTATCGGGTTCGACACAATACCCTGCAAGGCTATGCTGATCACGGTTGGCGCGACGATTTACCGATCATCGGGTGCCGCGCCGCCGCCGGTTCCGCTACAATGCGCGCCGATTTCGACTTGCCTGAGAGCCCATCCATGTCCGCCTGCCAGACTCCTATCATCGTCGCCCTGGATTTCCCTACCCGTGACGCCGCACTGAAGCTGGCCGACCAGTTGGACCCGAAACTGTGCCGGGTCAAAGTGGGCAAGGAACTGTTCACCAGCTGCGCTGCGGAAATCGTCGGCACCCTGCGTGACAAGGGTTTTGAAGTATTCCTCGACCTTAAATTCCACGACATTCCCAACACCACGGCGATGGCGGTCAAGGCTGCTGCCGAGATGGGTGTGTGGATGGTCAACGTTCACTGCTCCGGCGGCCTGCGCATGATGGCGGCCTGCCGTGAAGAGCTGGACAAGCGCAGCGGCCCGCAGCCGTTGCTGATCGGCGTGACCGTGCTGACCAGCATGGAGCGCGAGGATCTGGCGGGTATCGGTCTGGACATCGAGCCGCAGGAGCAGGTGCTGCGTCTGGCGGCGCTGGCCGAAAAGGCCGGGATGGACGGTCTGGTGTGCTCGGCGCTGGAAGCCACTGCGCTGAAAACCGCGCACCCGTCGCTGCAACTGGTGACTCCGGGGATTCGTCCGGCGGGCAGTGCCCAGGACGACCAGCGTCGCATCCTGACCCCGCGTCAGGCGCTGGATGCCGGTTCCGACTATCTGGTGATCGGCCGTCCGATCAGCCAGGCGGCGGATCCGGCCAAGGCGCTGGCCTCGGTGGTTGCCGAACTGGCCTGAGCGAACAGCTGAAGCATCAAAGAAGGGAGCCCGATGGCTCCCTTCTTTGTTTTCAGACCTTCAACACCAGCTTGCCGAAGTTCTCGCCGCTGAACAGTTTGCCCAAGGTTTCCGGAAAGGTTTCCAGGCCTTCGACGATGTCTTCCTTGCTCTTGAGTTGACCTTTGGCCATCCAGCCGGCCATTTCCTGGGCGGCGCTGGCGTACCGCGCGGCGTAATCCATCACCACGAAGCCTTCCATCCGCGCGCGGTTGACCAGCAGCGACAGGTAGTTGGCCGGGCCTTTGACAGCTTCCTTGTTGTTGTACTGGCTGATCGCGCCGCAGATCACTACGCGCGCCTTGAAGTTCAGACGGCTCAGCACCGCGTCGAGGATGTCGCCGCCGACGTTGTCGAAATACACGTCCACGCCTTTCGGGCACTCGCGCTTGAGGCCGGCGAGCACGTCTTCGCTCTTGTAGTCGATGGCGCCGTCGAAGCCCAATTCATCGATCAGAAATTTGCACTTGTCCGCGCCGCCGGCGATGCCGACCACCCGGCAGCCTTTGATCTTGGCGATCTGACCGGCGATGCTGCCGACCGCGCCCGCGGCACCGGACAGCACCACGGTGTCCCCGGCCTTCGGCGCGCCGACATCGAGCAGGGCAAAGTAGGCGGTCATGCCGGTCATGCCCAGTGCGGACAGATAAACCGGCAGCGGTGCCAGTTTCGGATCGACCTTGTAGAAACCTCTTGGCTCGCCGAGGAAATAATCCTGCACGCCAATGGCACCGTTGACGTAGTCGCCGACGGCAAACCCCGGATTGTTCGACGCGACGACTTTACCTACGCCCAACGCGCGCATGACTTCGCCCAGACCCACCGGCGGAATGTAGGACTTGCCTTCGTTCATCCAGCCGCGCATGGCCGGGTCGAGGGACAGGTATTCGTTCTTGACCAGAATCTGCCCTGCCGCCGGCTCGCCGACCGGGACTTCCTGATAGGTGAAGGTCTCGCGGGTGGCGGCGCCCACCGGGCGTTTGGCGAGCAGGAACTGGCGATTGGTCTGGTTGGTCATGACAGGCACTCGAATTGAATGAAGCCTTGTTGATAGACCTTCATGGGCGATGCCGCAAGGTTGGCTCACGGGGCGAATGCAGGTTGATCCAGTACGGTGATAGTCCCCGGCGGGGTTTCATCACTGCGATTCATGCAAGCCTAACCGGCCTTTTGATAGTGCTGACGTCACTCAGGCCCCTGTGGCTATGCTGCCTTCATCAATCCCCCCGCATTCGAGGACATAACAATGAGCATGACGTTTTCCGGTCAGGTCGCCGTCGTCACCGGCGCGGCCAACGGCATTGGCCGCGCGACGGCCCAGGCGTTCGCCGCCGAAGGTCTGAAAGTGGTGGTGGCCGATCTGGATGCGGCCGGGGGCGAGGGCACCGTGGCGCTGATTCGTACAGCCGGTGGCGAAGCGACCTTCGTGCGCTGCAACGTGACCGTCGAAAGCGAAGTGAAAAATCTGATGGACGAGGTGATCAATACCTATGGCCGTCTCGACTACGCCTTCAACAATGCCGGGATCGAAATCGAGAAAGGCAAACTGGCCGAAGGCTCGATGGACGAGTTCGACGCGATCATGGGCGTCAACGTCAAGGGCGTCTGGCTGTGTATGAAGTATCAGTTGCCGTTGCTGCTGGCGCAGGGCGGCGGGGCGATCGTCAACACCGCGTCGGTGGCTGGATTGGGCGCCGCGCCGAAGATGAGCATCTATGCCGCCTCCAAGCATGCGGTGATCGGCCTGACCAAGTCGGCGGCGATCGAATACGCCAAGAAGAAAATCCGCGTCAACGCGGTATGCCCGGCGGTGATCGACACCGACATGTTCCGTCGCGCCTATGAGGCTGACCCGAAAAAAGGCGAATTCGCCAACGCCATGCACCCGGTCGGCCGCATCGGCAAGGTCGAGGAAATTGCCAGTGCCGTGCTGTATCTGTGCAGCGACGGTGCGGCTTTTACCACCGGCCATTCGCTGGCCGTGGATGGCGGCGTGACCGCCTTCTAAAGTGGCGTCGACCGAGACAAAGAATGACCCGCCCACCGGCGGGTTTTTTTTCGCCTCGGGAGCGGTTCCGTGAGTCCGCTAAACAATGTGTTTCAAATGGTGAGAACGGAGGCTTTTGGCGGTTTTGTCGCACAGCCTCAAGGGCGTGGCTGTGATTTACTGCCGCCAGCAAAAACGGACAGGAGTTTGCGTGCTCATGGAATTGAGAATTGACCGACAGGCAATGGTGCCGGTCGTACAGCAGATTGTTGACGGGTTGACCGAGTGGATCATGCAGGGGCAGGTGCCGCCGACGACGCGTCTGCCCTCCGTGCGGGAGATCGCACGGTGCAATCTGCTCAGCCAGTCCTGCGTCATGGAGGCTTGCGAGCGGCTGGTGGCGCAAGGGGTTCTGGCCTCGCGTCAGGGCTCGGGATTCATGGTGGCGGCTTCGTCGCCCGGTTGCTGCAAGGCGATCGATGGCTCGGGCTGTGAGGGGGAGCGCACCGGGGGCGATCCGGCCCTCCGATGGCGCGGCGGTTTGACGCTGGGGAGTGGCGTCCTGCCAGAGAGTTGGCGCGAGCCCGATGATCTCGGCTATGCGATCCGCGAGGTGACACGCGCCGACATGGCCAGCCTGTTCAACTACAGCACGCCTCTTGGGCTGCCGGCGTTGCGCGAACAGATTGTCAGGCGCCTCGGATTGCTGAATATCAAGGCTGCTGACGAGCAGGTGATGACCACCGCCGGCGCCAGCCACGCACTCGACCTGATCGTGCGGACCTTGTTCAAGGCCGGTGATTGCGTCGTGGTAGAAACCCCCGGTTATGCGCCGCTGTTCGATCTCCTGCGCTTGCACGGCGTGCGCATGCTGGAGGTTCGCCGTACGGCGGGCGGGCCGGATGTCGAGGCGCTCGAGGTGTTGTTGCAACAGTTTCGGCCCAGCGCGCTGTTCGTCAACAGTCACCATCACAATCCCACGGGCAGTTGCCTGCTGCCGGCGGTCGCCCGACGCATCCTGGAGTTGAGCAGGATCTACGATCTGCGACTGATCGAAGACGATGTATACGCCGATCTGCACAACGGCAGCGGCACTCGCCTGGCAGCACTGGATGACGAGGGACGGGTGATTTACGTCGGCAGTTTTTCCAAGACCCTGAGCAGCTCGCTACGGGTGGGTTTCGTGCTGGCCGATGGCGAGCTGATCGAGCGGATGGCGCGGGTCAAGATGATCAGTTGCATGGGGACCCCGAGGTTCTGCGAGGCGGTGCTGGCCGGGATGCTGGCCAGTGGCGCCTATCGAAAACTGGTACAGCGTCAGCGTCAGCGGCTTTCCACTGATCGTGCGGCTGCTCTTCAGGCGCTGGAAGACGCTGACTGGGAGGTGTTCGGCAAGCCCACGGGCGGCCTGTTCATCTGGGCACGTTCGCCAGTGGCCGATGAGGCGCGCCTGCGCTGGCATGCTCTGCGATGCGGTGTGCAGTTGTCCTGCACAACATCGTTCAGTCCCAGTGGCGAAGCCTGCGACTGGCAGCGGATCAACGTGGCTTACGCCTGCGATCCGCGGGCACGGCAGTTTTTTCGCGATACCGCCATGGATCGACCTCGAACGTTCTGAAAACGACGCGTGCGTAGCTTTTTGCCATTATTCCGACGCCAGAGACTTGTGCTGGTTCAAGGCCGTTGCGAATCTTCGGCTACAGACTATGGCAGGGGACTACGCGCAATGATTTCGGCCGTGCAAGGACGTTTTGCCAACCTCGGTATGGCAAAAAAACTGGGTATCGGGTTTGTGCTGGTGTTGTTGCTGACTGCACTGGTGGCGGCGATTGGCGTCTGGTCCCTGCAGACCATCAGTCAGCGCTTCGACGGCCTCAAGCAGATGTCATCGCTCAACAGTGGCCTGCTCAAGGTGCGACTGCTGGAGCAGGACTACGCCTTGCACGGCAACCCGAAAACCGTCGATGCCTTGCATGAGGGGGTCGACGGCTTGATTGCCATGGCCGACCAACTCAAGGTTTTGTCGCCGGGCAATGAGTCGGTCATGAACGACGTCCAACAGTCATTGGGCGCGTACCGCAAGGCGTTCGATGAGTTCGTCTCGTTGTCCCAGGCCAAGGACCTGGCACTGGAGATGGCCAGTTGGTCGGTGTCCAGCGTTGCCAACAATCTCGATGTGTTGCAGGCCGGTCTGGCCGACGACGGCGCGTACACCCTGAAAGACAGTGAGGGCAAGGACGGGGCGCAATTCATCGAGCAGGCCGGCCAGGTCAGTCAGGTCTCACGCTTGATGTTGCAGGCGATGAACGAGGCGCGGGTACGCCTGGATCAAAGCCGCAAGGGTGATGACAGCGCAGGTCAGGGCAATATCGAGCAGGCTGCCCAGGCTCAGGCCCAGGCCGAACAGCTCAAGTCCACGGTCAAGGACGAAGGCTATCTGACGGTGCTCAATGAAGTGTCGGGGCACATTGCCGGTTTCAGCGACAAGCTGGCCGAGTACACCGGGTTGCTGGCCCAGGAAAAGACTGTCTATCAACAGCTGCACCAACGGGCCGACGAAGTCGTGGCACGGGTCCAACAGGCCTATGTCGCGCAAGACGGCGCCATGCAGAGCGAACTGAAAAAGAATTCGGTGCTGATCATCGGCTCATCGGCGTTGGCATTGCTGGTCGGGCTGATTGCGGCGTGGGTGATTACCCGGTTGATCGTTGCACCGTTGCGCAGCGTGATTCACGTGGCGCAACAGATTGCGGCCGGTGATTTGAGCGCAACGATCGAGGTCACCCGGCGGGACGAAATCGGTCAGTTGATGCTGGCCATGCAGCAGATGGGCGCGGGCTTGAGCACGATTGTCAGCGGGTTGCAGGCGGGGATCGAACAGTTGGCCAGTTCGGCGCAATCGCTGTCGGCGGTGACCGAACAGACCAACCTTGAGGTCAGCAGCCAGAAAGAGGAAACCGAACAGGTGGCGACGGCGATGAACCAGATGACCGCCACCGTGCACGATGTGGCGCGTAATGCCGAAGAAGCGGCGCTCGCGGCGCAGACCGCCGATGGCAAGGTTGAAAGCGGTCAGCAGGTGGTGCGTCAGAGCATGGCGCGGATCGAGCAACTGGCGGATTCGGCGACGTCGGCCAGTTCGAGCATCGAAAGCCTCAGTGCGGAAATCCAGAATATCGGCACGGTGCTGGAAGTGATCAAGAGTGTCGCCGAGCAAACCAATCTGCTGGCGCTCAACGCGGCGATCGAAGCGGCGCGGGCGGGCGAGCAGGGCAGGGGCTTTGCGGTGGTCGCCGATGAGGTGCGGGCGCTGGCCCGGCGCACGCAGCAGTCGACCGAGGAAATCGAGCGGCTGGTCAGTGCCTTGCGTTCGGCGGCGCATTCGTCGGTGCAGCAGATTCAGAGCAGTGGCGAACTGGTGAAACTGGCGGTGAGCGATGCGTTGCAGACCGAAAGCGCGCTGGGGAGTATTGCGGCGGCGGTTTCGTTGATTCAGCAGATGAACCAGCAGATTGCGGCGGCGGCCGAGGAGCAGAGTTCGGTGGCCGAGGAGATCAATCGCAGTGTGACGAGTATTCGGGCGAGTGCGGATCAGTCTTCGATTGCCATGCGCGGGAATGCGGCTTCGAGTGTTGAGCTGGCGCAGTTGGGGAGTGAGCTCAGGGGCATGGTTGGGCATTTTCGGCTTTGATTTGGACTTGGCGGCCTTTAGGCCGACCAGGTTGTTGGTTGTTTGGGGTGAATATCCGTTACTTCGGGTGCTGCCGCTGGCGGTTTCGCCCTTACGGCGAGTCCCTTTTTCAGACGCCAAAAAGGAACCAAAAGGCTTGGCCCCGGCGTTCGGCCCCTCGCTGTGGCTCGGCGTTCCTTCGTTCCGGGATTCATCCGGGGGCATCGCCTACGGTTTGCTTCGCTGCACCTCCTCTCGATGTGTTTGGCTCCGCCAAACGGTCGCTGCGCTCCCACCCCCGGATAAATCCCTCCACTCAGCCTTCCGATGGGGCCGGCACGTCAAAAGCCTTACTCGAGCTAACGCTCATTGTGTTGAGTGGTGGGAAGCCGAAGCCGAAGCCGAAGCCAAAGCAGAAGCAAGAGTGGAAGAAGCAGGGGATGCAGAAGGTGCAAGGTGCAAGGTGCAGCAGAGTGAGTTGAGTTGCATGCGTTTCAAAACCTGAATGCGACTCGGAATTTCATGTCGGCGTACCTCTCCCGATCAACTCGGTCGGCTCCCTCTCCCTCCGGGAGAGGGCTGGGGTGAGGGCGCTTTTGATTTTGATCTTTCTCGGGGGCAATAAAAAAGCCACCTCCCGGTGGCTTCTCTCTTTGACTGCACTCAGTCGTAAATCACTTTCTTCTTCCAGTCCGCATCAGCCTCGACATCTTTGAGGCCGGCAGTCAGTTGGTTTTCTTCGCCTTCGACCGGGGCGATTTTGTCCATGACCTGGGCGTTGGCGCGGGCCAGGAGTTTTTCCAGGTATTGGAGTTGTTCGGCGTAGATTTGCGGGTCCTGCTGTTTGCGCAGGTATTGCACGCCGCGTTCGAAGGCGAGGCGGGCCTGGCCGGGTTGGTTTTGCTGGAGGGCGTGCTGGCCGAGGTTGTTGAAGAACTCGATGTGCAGCAGCACGAGGATGTGGCGTACTTCACGGATCCAGTGTTTGGCTTCGTTCGGTGGCAGGAAGCCGTCCTGGGCGGCGCGGGTGATCTGGCCGTGGAGGGCTTCGAGGAGGAAGCGGACGTCCTTGGCTTTTGCTTCGGTCTGGATCGGGGCCGGCGGGTTGTTGACCGGGATCGATTCGCCCTGGGCGACCAGGGCGCTGAGTTCGGTGATGCGGGCCTTGGTGGTGGCGCTGGTCTTTTCCAGGTTCAGCAGGCGCTGGCAGACGTTCAGCTCGAGGCGAGTCAGCAGCAGTTTGAGGGCCGGGGTCATGAACTGGCCGGGGAAGGTTTCGGTCAGTTCGCCGCAACGGCGCAGGCGGTCGTTGAGTTCGACCTTGGTGCGGGCCTTCTCCAGTTTGGTGTTTTCCACCACATGGTTCATGTAGCCAATGGCGATCAAGATTGCGATCCCGGCTATGACTAGCAGGGTGATCATGAGTGGTGTCACCGGTAAGACCTCTTTATAGGGTTCGCGTGCGAGTGTAGTGGCTTGGCATACAGGAGCCTAGCGCCGCTCGACGGGTTTGGATCGGCGAAGCTGAATCTGTATCGGCCAGGAACCGGCTTATATAAATGCTGGCCCTTGGGGTGCAGATTGCCATCACCTGTGCCGTGGACTATAACGCCTTGGCGAGTGTCGGAATATAGGCGTCAATCGTCGGGCGACGCAAAAGCCGGAAACGGTGCGTAAAGCAGGTCGAAGTCATTGATTTAAATAAATTTATATCTGGGGGTTGACGACCTTTCAATCCATCCATAGAATGCGCGCCACTTGCAGCGTAAAGCACACAGCGAAACGCGGCAGGGAGTGAATGTTGTAGTGTGTCCCCTTCGTCTAGTGGCCTAGGACACCGCCCTTTCACGGCGGTAACAGGGGTTCGAGTCCCCTAGGGGACGC
>NZ_JBWKZE010000057.1:0-11105 GCF_059424205.1 Pseudomonas sp. GW456-12-1-14-TSB6 | reverse complement strand
GAGAAGGGGCAGGTGGGGGCGTTGGTGGAGAGGGAGCGGTTGTATGGGAATCGGGTGGTGGTTAAGTATGAGGTGGGGGAACAAGTCATTGAAAGGCAGCAGTAGGTTGTGTTTTTGCCTTAGGGTCTTGAGCCTGTGACGGAAATAACACAATTACGGGTTTCGGTAGGGATACGTTTCGCCGCATAGGTGAAACGTATCGTCCAGATAATAAACTCTGGAAATCGAGTTTATTACCAATTTTAGTTTTTCCTTTGATGGAAATAGCAAATAGAAGAGCTCA
Organism: Pseudomonas sp. GW456-12-1-14-TSB6; assembly: GCF_059424205.1. Classification (NCBI taxonomy): domain Bacteria; kingdom Pseudomonadati; phylum Pseudomonadota; class Gammaproteobacteria; order Pseudomonadales; family Pseudomonadaceae; genus Pseudomonas; species Pseudomonas sp. GW456-12-1-14-TSB6. Next base: position 10,822 of record NZ_JBWKZE010000057.1, on the reverse strand, counting down.
AAGAATAAGTAGTCGTTGATGAGAATTACCGCTACGTCTGGGTGGTTTCTTATCAGGGTTGAAAATGGCGGGTAGCTGCAATCTCGTAATTCCGGGATGTCGGCGTAGCCTTGTTTGTTATCGTCTTGTATGCATTCGGCGATGAATGCATTTGTCAGCTCGTGGAATTGCTCGGGCAGTTCGTGAGTTTTTATTGATAAAGTATATTTTTTGGCATTGTTGGAGAGCGGTTCGCCGAAGCCAAGGCTGCGGTAGGTTACAGAGGTTGGATCAATAATTTTGTTTTCTGATTTGAAGATCATGGTTTTTTAATCGCTGGAGGGAATGAAGTCGATGCTGTATGTACGCAATCGTGGTCGTCTAAATAGGTTAAGAAGCTAAGGGCCGTATTGGTTATCCAGAATGGAAAGCCAGTCGTTTCTGAAAGCAATATTTTCAAATCGGATGATGACTGAAGCGTCCAGGCATGGATTTGGTTGTCGAGGACGATTAATGTTGGTTTTTCAGATGGGTATAGGAGATCGACCTTTTTCCAAAAGTCTGGGTCGTGATGTTTTGTTACGGATTTTAGATTGAAGGGGTCAAGGGTATTTGTGTTTGAGTAAAAGAAGCAGGTTTTTATGTTTGAGATTATTTTTTCTAATTCATCCTTTTTGAGTTTCTGGTTTTTTAGATGATTTGTTTCGAGTGCTAATGTGATTTCTTTTTCCAGGTAACTCATCGAGCTTTCCTTTTGTTTTACAGAAAAAAATAAAAATAGATCAGTTCCATTTGGTTGGGAGGGAAGCATTTTCAAGCGTCGAGCATGAAGCGTTCAATCTGTTTGATAAAGTCTTCTTTGCTTTTTGTTCTGTATTGCCCTAATGGTAGCTCAGAGTTTTTGATCGGTTTTCCTTTGTTGTCGTACTTGATTGTCAGGAATTCAATGACAAAGTCCCCGTCAGGATCTCCCTCTGGCTCAAGTCTTGAGTCAAAGCAATGACCAGTAGTTCGTCGGACACCACCCAGCAAGACTGAGTTACTAAACCACTTGACAGTCTCTGGTGTGAAATCAACCTCGAAAAGGTTGTTGATTGTAATAGTCCATCCGCTTGGGACTCGAAGGGGATGGAGTTCGTATTTAAGCTTGGTTCTCATGTTAGTGTGTCCTCTGTGGCCTCTTTTGTTGAACTCAGTCTAGCGGGTACTCGCAAGTCCATGGTGGCGTAAATAGCTCGGGGTTTATGTTGTTTTCGTAAAGAAAAGAGTTGATTTCTTCCTTTGTTTCCAAGGTTTTGCATTTTGTTATTGTCGTGTCGTTGGTGCTAATGCTGTCTCTTGTTTCGAGAAGTTGGATGGGGAGAGTGAATTCTATAATTACGTATTTAGAGTTTTTTGCATCTTCTAGAAATTTGTAATAACGCTCTGCTGGGGATCTATTTTCGAAGTTTAAATGATAAACGGCGTAGATTGCGATCCACTTTCGAAGTGACTCATCCTGTGAAGGTAGCTCTTGAGCAATTTCTGTATATGATTTTGCCTCAAAGCCCCACCAGATTTTCCTCGGGATAATCTTCTGAATACTCATTTTTATCCTTTAAACTTATGTGAAAAGGGGGCGTATGTATTCTCTTAAAAATAAATCTGTCCCCTTTAGATTCTCCCCTTTGGATTAGAATACATCTATTTGGATAAGATGTTGGATGTGGATGTTTTTAATCTTCTTCATTCCATTTCGTATGGGTCTCAATGGCTATTTTTAGCCATGCGCTAAAGTCAGGATGTTCTCCGTGAAGCTCCCACCCCTCTAAAGCATATGCATGTATTATTAGCACTTTTGGATTGCCGGATAAATCATCACCGTCAAAGCAAGCAATATCATCATTGGCGTTGAACTTTGCGAAAGGAACTAACGTGCGGTTGGGATACAGATTTTTTAGCGTGTTGTGCCAGTAGTTTATTTTTCCCTCTTGATATATTAGTAACCACCAAGGTTCAATGTCCGGTTCAGGTTCCGTAGTCGCGAATTCTATAAATGTACTAGGGAAGTTATAGTTTTTCAGGTGTTCAATGTTGAGAAAAATTTTCATTTTGTTTTTTCGAAAAGGGGATGAATTGTCCCTTTGATTCTGTTTTTTAGTTAAGACCATTCTATGGAAAGGTTGTCTGGCCGATCAGTGGGTACTATTGCTAATGTGCCGCTTGATGATTGAACATGGATACTGCTGTTGTGAATGATGATTTTTTCAAATGGATTGGTTCCGCTCAATACGATCAGCCAGATTAGTTCGCCGGTGTCTTTTTTGGAAAGTGCAATGAAGCCATCGTCCCCGGAGGCTAGGCATTCGCCGCAAGTAAAAGTATTGTTATTAGACCCTTCTGCTGTATAAATGGTCGAGAGGCCCTCGCATATGTCAGTGTGGTTTAGTAAGAAATCATTTGCCGGAATCCATATTTTTTTTAGTTTTTCTTCTTTTACTGAGTTCTCAAAGAGACAATAGAAGCCATTGTTGAACGTGATTGAGTTTTGTCGAGGGTATATTTCGTTAAGCCAATGTTCTTGAATTTTATGTTTGTCGGTGGTGAACATTTTTTCTTGCTTATTCGTTTGTCTTTGGTTGGTCTTTCAAGCCTGTTGGTGGTACGGCCTTACCATGTTTCAAGTTTCACGAAAAGCGGACATATTTATTTTTTCAACGAAAAATAAATATGTCCTTTTTTTGTCCATTTTTTTTGCTATCGGGTTTTTAAGGTTTTGGATAACAGAATTTCTCTCCGTTATTCTGTCTTTACTTTTTTCAAAGTGTTCTTGATTGCATTTTTCAGCTCGGTCCAGTCTTTTGCTTTTTCGCTATAAATGGGTTTTTCCCAATTGAAGTTTGAAATTAATGATACTTTGAAGGCGCCTTGTTCGCTAAACTCCGGATACCAACCAATATCAATTATTTGCTGGAAAGGAAGAGCAGCTTGAAATAAATCTTCTTTGAGTTCGTCCAGTATGATGGAGATGTCCGCTGACTGATCCAGCTGAGAAATGTCGTCGAATGTTACGGTTCCACCTAGTTTTTCTATTTCTGTAGTGAACATGTTTTATTTCTTCTTCTTCGTGAGTTTTTTAAATGCATCTTCGGAAATTGGATGTCCATGAATTGTATTTGCGCTGAGCTCAACCCTCATGAATCGAGTTTCTTTTCCATCGTTTGCGCCGATGATTCGTCCCATGTCAATCACTTTCCAAGGTTTTCCGTTGTTAACCTCTTGGCCGTGCTCAAAAGCATGTCGTTCTAAAGCTTCAATGTCGGTGCCCGGTGCATACTTGGCTGCTCCGCCATTTGCTGTTGACTTTACAACCGATGGCCAAGGAGCCTTGGGAGCTACGTGTTTATTTCCGTGGTTGGTCCATTGAACATCTGGAGATTTTGGTGCTCCGTCATCCACGTTTGCTTTACGTGAGGGATCTTCTACTTTCCCGGGTTTGCAGTTTGGTCCTCCGGGGCAATCGGAGTTCAATCCCAGTGGGTCGATCCATCCAATAGGGTTAGGCACGTACTGGTAGTTATTCAACCCACCCGCAAGCTTGATCGGATCCGGTGTCAGAAAACGGCCAGTCCCCGGATTGTAGTAGCGGTGCCGGTTGTAATGTAACCCTGTCTCTACGTCGAAATACTGACCCTGGAAGCGCAACGGGTTATCGATTTCGCTGACGTCCAGCGCCGCGAGGTTGCCGTAGGCGCGGTACTTCGCCGACCACATGATCTCGCCACTGTAGTCGGTGAGTTCCTGCGGTGTGCCCAGGTGATCGAGTTGGTAGTAGAACGGCGTTGCCTTACGCGGGCCTTCGCCGTCGAGCATCGCCAGCGGGCGGAAGCTGCCGGGTTCGTAGATATAGGTGCGATAACGGTTGTCACCGCTTTCGGCGATCAGGCGTTCGCCTTGCCACAAGAACTCGGTGGTTTGGCCATCGACGGTTTTCTCGATGCGACGACCGAAGGCGTCGTACTTATAGGATGCATTGCTGCCGCCCGGCAGGCTGACACCGATCAGTCGATGCTGGCAGTCGTAGCGGTATTCGGTGACGAGCTTTTGTCCGGCGCCACGGCGCTCACGGATCAGGTTGCCATAGGCGTCATAGTCGTAATGGCGATCACCCTGCATCAGCAGGCGGTTGCCTTTGACGTTTGCGAGATTTGCTGTGCCTTCATTGTTCTGGCCGAGCAGGTTACCGGCCGGATCATGAGCAAAGCTTTCCGGCGTAGCGCCACGAACGCTGATCAAGCGATCGAGCGGATCGTAGTGGTAGCTGCGGTTGCCTTTGCGGCTGTCGTCGATGCCGACGAGGTTGCCGTTTGCGTCGTAGTTGTAGCGGCGCTGGAACAGGTTTTTGTCGCGCTGGCTGACGTAGTGAGCCTGCAAGCGGCCCTGTTCGTCATATTGATACTGGCTGAGCAGCAGGCCCTGCTGGCGCTGCTGTTCGCGACCACCGCTGAACTGGTGTGACGTCAGGCGCGAGCCGTTGAGGTCGATGCCGCTGAGCAGGCCGCCGGGTTGGTGGCGATAGTCGAGTTTGCTGCCATCGGGCAAGCGACAGTGCTTGAGCTGGCCGACGCTGTCGTACTCATAACGCAAGGTGCCCCAGCCTTGATGTTCGGTGACGAGGCGATCTTGCAGGTCGTATTCGTAGGCGAGCGGCCAGTGCCCGTCGTCGACGTTGACCAGGCGACCGAGGGCATCGTAGCTGTAGTGGATTTCTTCGCCGTCGGGAAGTGTCTTCACCAGAAGCCTGCCTGCGGCGTCGCGTTGGTATTCAGTCACCAACTCGCTGCCGTCATCGCCGAATTCGGTTTTCTTCAGCAACTGGCCATTGAGGTCGTATTCGTACGCAGTGCGACGACCGTCGAAGCCGGTTTCCTGCTGGATCAGGCCATTCGGGAAGTAGTCGAGGTTGTAGTGCTCGCCGCGCTCGTTTTCGATTTCGGTCAGCAGCAGGCGCGAGTTGTCGTAGCGGTAGCGCAGCTGGCTACCGTCAGGATTGATACGACGGCTGACAAGGTGCAGGTTGTCGGCATATTCGTAACGGGTGACGCGGCCGAGTTCGTCGCGTTCGGCAGTGACGTTGCCGTAGGCGTTGTAGGTGAACGCGCGTGTTGCACCGCCCGGCAGGGTAATTTGTGCAAGGCGGTTGGCGGTATCCCATTGGTATTGGGTGATGGCCCCGGACTCTTCTTGCCGAGTAATCTGCCGACCCAACGCGTCGTAGCGATATTTGCGTTGACCACCGTCGGGCAGGCGTTCTTCAAGCAATTGACCGAGGTTGTTCCAGCCCAGTTGGTGGCGGCTGCCATCCGGATGACGAATCTCCAGCAAGCGTCCTTGACGGTCGTAGCTGTAGAACGTCGAATTTCCGTCCGGGTCGATTTGCTGGGTAACATCGCCCTGTTTGTTGCGTTGATACTTCCAGCTGGCTTCGCCGCGATGAACATCGCTGACGAAACCGTTGCTGTATTCGTAGGTGATGGCCTCATCTTCAGGAGGGATGACGGCGATCATCAATCCATTGTCGTCGTACCGGTATTCGGTCACGGCGCCGAGAGGATCCTTTTCCGCGACCAACTGGCCTTTATCGTTGTAGGCCTTGAGGTGCTCGGCACCATCCGGATCGATCTTACTGATCAGTCGCGCTTGGTCGTCGTGGGTGTAGACCTCTTCGCTGCCATCGGCGTTGGTAACGGTCACGCTGCCTTTGTCATCCCAGGCGTAGTGCGCGTCCATCTGCGAGAAGTTTGCCCAGTGGTGGACGCAACGAGCCAGTTTGCCTTCGTTCTCCCACTCCCAGAAGAAGCTCGCGCCGCCAGCCAGTTGCCGTTCCAGAATGACATGTTGATCGTTGTAGCGATAACGCTCGGCTTCCCCGGCAGCATTCTTCGCTTCAATCAACCGGTGCTGCGCGTCATAGCTGTAGGTGACCAGCGTCTGGACGGTGTTCCAGGCATCCTCAAGATTGTCCGCTGGAAGAAACTGCTGATAGTCCACAGCCACAATGTGTTTGCGATCGTAGCGTAAAAGCAGGGCACGACCTGCGCCGTTGTCGAGGCGTTTGATGCGCCCGTGGATGTCCCGTGTGATGTGCAGGCGATTGCCATAGCTGTCGCTGATGGCGATCAGAGTTGCGCCTTTGCTGTTGAAACGGAAGTGATAGAACGAAGGACGCTTGCCGGCTTGGGCCAGTACCAGTTCTGACGGGTCATCGCCGAGGAAAATGGCTGCACGCGAGAGACTGTTGGTGATCGCCGGGCGCTGTTCGCTTGGAAGCGGGAACGGTGTGGAACGGTTTTCGTGGTCGGTCCAGATGACTTCATCGCCCACGATTTCGATGCGGTGGGCAAGGGCGTGACTCCAGCCGTATCCCAGGCCACAGTCGATTTCCACGGCGCTGGTTCTGTACAGGCGTGTCCATTCAAACGGCAGCAAGCCGTCAAGTTGGCCATCTGTCAGCGTCAATAGTTCTTCGCCGGTGACCATCGACACCGGGCATCCGTTAGTACATGTCTCCGAGGCCGGCTCGGCGCTCTTTTCCGCAGGCGTCTTTGCCTGTTTTGAAGCGTCATCACCGACTTCGCCTTTACCCAGCCTCGCATTCTTTTTCCCGTCGAAGCGCAGCTGAGAGACGCCGTTTCTCACCTTCGCCGTCACCCCACGCGCCGCCACGGCGGTGTATTTGGCGACGTACTCCATAAATCCATTGATGATCTTGAACAACGATTTCACGAAGCTGGTGACAGCGTTGATAACAAGCTCACCGTACTTCTTCAGTCGGGCGGCGAGGTAGATAACCCCTGTGCCTTCAGCCGCAATCGTCAGTACCACGCCAATCACGATGTCGATCGCGATGCCGACGACAATGGCCGTGGTCATCTTCGCAACGTCGCCGGCCATTTTCATTGGCGGCAAGCCTGCCAGCCAGATCACGGCGCTGCGTACCAGCAGGAACAAAGCGGCCTCGTCGCTGGCCAGCAACATGGCTTTTTTCATGATGTCTGGCGAGCTTTGGGCGACTTTGATCAGGTCCTGGACGCCTGCGCCGAGATCATTCGCAAACTTCTTGGGGTCTTGCAGAATGTCGAGCACCAGGCTGATGCCATCCCACACGCCTTTGATGGCTTCCCAGCCACCTTCAAGAATGCCGTTGCCGATCGCCATCGCAGTGCCCGAAGCCGACAGGTTCGACCATTGCGGCTTGAAGCCGGCCCACTCCTTGCGCAAGAAACCTTCGAGGTCCGCTGTCACGCCGCTGTAGGAGCTGAACAGAGCGTCGATCTGCGCGGGTGTCACCTCGTTGTGAACACGGATTTTGTAGAACTTGCCGGGAATCCCACCGGTCCAGCTGGCTTTGCCTTGTTGATCGAGTTTGACCTTGCTGACTGCACCACCTTCCACCGCGACGATCTCGACTTCGATATCGCCTACAGGAATGTCATAAACCGATTCGAACTTGCTCTCGATCAGCAGCGGTCCCTTCAACGGGCACTGAGCCACGTTCGAAGTGAAGTCGCCGTCGGTCATGCTCACCGATTTGCTGGTGTTGCCAACCTTGATCACTCGCTCCATGCCCAGCAGGGAAGGGAGGTCAGCCGCTCGGCTGGCTTTGTCGGCGACGTTGGCGTACCAGGTTTTGGTCTGTTCCTGATACAGCTTCAGACTGTCCTTGAAGGTGTTCAGTTGGTTGTCAACAAAGGCAACGCGATCCATCAGCCTTGCTCCAGAATCAGGTGGTTTAACAGTGCTTCTTTAAGGTTGTCCGGAGCATCCGGGCGACGCACGAAACGGGTGATTTTCAGTTTCAGGTTGTTCTCGGGCCATGCGCTGTAAAGGTCCGGGCGTGCTTCTTCGAGCCATTGCATCAAGTTGCCGACCAGCGTCGTGTGATCCTCTTTCGCCAACTGATCCAGCAACTTCTTCGGCACCTCCCACCACGGCCAATCCTTCGCCTTCGGCACCACCCTCGGCCCGACTTCCAGGCTCCGACCATTAATCAGATACCGCTCAAACACCGGCAACACTTCCCCAGCCGTTTCACCCAGCCCTTCAAGAATCGGATAGATATGCCGCCCATCCCAGAACCGGAAAAACACTTCGGTCCCGTCCGGCATTTTCACCTGGGTCAAACTGCGCAGGTGTTCGAAAACTTCGTTGGGCTCCGAGCGGGAGACCGCCAGCCAGCCCCAGTCGAGGGCGTCGGTTTCGGTGATCCAGGGCAGGAAGGCCGAGTTGGCCTTGAGTTCGGCGACGTAAGGCATCACCGGTTGCCAAGTGGAGTAGGGCGTTCCACCCCAGACGGGAATGGCCTGGACGGACGGTTCGCTCTGATACAAGGCCTTGAGCGCTTCGGCATCACTGGCGGCGCTGACGATCAGATACAGACGTTCGTCTTTTTGCAGCGGCTGTTGTGCCAGCCAGTCTTTGGGTGTCAGTCGATTAGATGGCACAGGCACCTGCCTTGCATTTTTCGCACTCTTCGCAGAACGGCGCATTACGTTTGAGGGTGTTGATTTGCGCCGGGGTCAGCACGGCACCAGCCTTGTCGGCATCCGCCTGCTTCAACACGCCCGGCAGCAGTGGGGCGGCGCCGGTGCCGCTGCCCGGTCCTCCGCCGGAGTTGATGTTGATCGCCGGCCCGCTCATGGTCACGCCGCCGCCATCGATCTTGATGAAGCTGCCACCGCCGACCAGCGTCAGTTCGGCCCCGGCTTCCAGCACCACCTTCATCCCGCTGCTCAGGTGAATTTCCTGGCCGGCGTCGATGAATTGCCCGGTGCCGATCTTGATGTGCTGGTTCACGCCCACGGTCAGGTGGTCGTTGGCCCGTGCTTCCACTTTGCGGTCTTCATAAACCGTGTGGTGTTCTTCGGCCTTGAATTCCGTGTAGCTGTTCTTTTCCACGACGTCGTGGCGTTCGTTGCCGACGCGGATTTTCTGGTCGTGTTCGATGTTCTCGTCCCAGTCGCGCTGGGCGTGGAGGAAGATCTGCTCCTGGCCTTTCTTGTCTTCGATGCGCAGTTCGTTGAAGCCGCCGCCACCCATCGAGCTCAGGGTCTTGAAGGTGGTGCGGGTCTTGTTCGCCGGCAGGGCGTAGGGGACGGTGTTTTCCTTGTGGTACAGGCAGCCGCTGATCAGCGGCTGGTCGGGGTCGCCTTCGAGGAAGGTCACCAGCACTTCCATGCCAATGCGGGGGATGGCGATGCCGCCGTACTGGGCGCCGGCCCAGGCGCTGGAGACGCGCAGCCAGCAGCTGGTCTTGTCGTCGGCCTGACCTTCACGATCCCAGTGGAACTGGACTTTGACGCGGCCGTATTCGTCGCAGTGGATTTCTTCACCTTTCGGTCCGGTGACCACGGCGCTCTGGCTGCCGAGGATGCGCGGTTTCGGGTGGCGCAGGGGCGGGCGGTTCGGCACGTCCCACGGGGTGGCCTGGAAGCGGTTGCGGTAGCCCTGATGGAAATCGTCTTTCAGCGCGGTGGTGTCGCTGGTGACCGACTCTTCCAGCACCTGCGGCTGCTTGCCTTCGTGGTGGACTTCGGTGAGCAGCCACAGATCATTCCACTTGGCCTTCGGGTGTTCTTTCAGCGCGAGGAAATGGCCGCTGACCAGCAACGGCTGGTCGCTCTTGCCTTCGGCGAGCTGGAAGTCGCTGCGGTGGCGTTCGAGGGCGCGTTTGGCCAGGTGCTTGCCGCGTTCGCGGTCGATGAAACGGCCCGGGTAATCGTAGTCCTCGAGGTCGGGCAGGGCGTCGCCGCGGTTTTCGCTTTCCAGCGTCAGGCGCGGTTTTTCGAAGTCGTAGTCGCGGCGGGTGGTGCGGCTGGTACGGGTTTCCAGGCGCAGGTCGAAGCGTTTGATCACCGGCTTGCTGGCGACCATGCCGGAGTCCTGCTGATAGGCCACCGGCGCCAGTTTCTTGAACACCGTCTGGTCATCGCCGAACACCAGTTTGTGGCCCGTGGCGGTGTGCTGGAAGTGGTAGTGAATGCCTTCTTCTTCACACAGGCGCTGGATGAAATGCAGGTCCGATTCGTCGTACTGCACGCAGTAGAGGCGATCGGGGTAGATCGAACCGGTCTGGAAGGCGTAGGCGTTGCCCTGGATACCGTGTTCTTCGAGGACCTTGCCGATGATTTTCGGCACGCTGAGGTTCTGGAAGAACCGCTGGTTGATCCGGTGCGCGAGGTACGCCAGTTGCGGGCGCAGGGTCACGGAGTAGCGGGTCAGGCGCTTGCCGGAATCGCCTTGCGCGGCGCGGTAGATCAGGCCGTGGATGCCGCTGCCGTCGGGCGACAGCTGCAGGAAGGCCGGCTTGTGCAGCAGGGTTTCGAGGTCCAGCGACGGCTGCTCACTGACCAGCTCCACCTCGAACACAAAAGGCTGGCTGATGGCTTCCCGGCCGGTCAGGGTAAACACCTGAAAGTCGGCGGAAAGACCTTCGATGGTCAGGGCAAAGTGGGTTTCATTGGCCGGCGCGAACATCCCTTGTTCCTCGTGCTGCATACGGCGTGTGTCGACGACCGCCAGGCGGTTCAACGCACGCGAAATTCTGGAGGGGCGTAAACAACATCGACCAGCAGAGCTGGCCGATGCTTGTAACGATCAGCCGTAATTAAACGACTGGAGCACGCCAGTCATCGGAACCCGAAGTACCGGATACTTCGTGGGTCCAGGTGATTTTGCGGTAGGTGAACTGCACTTCTTCCAGGTGGGTGAAGTGGGCGTTCGATGGATCCTGGCAGTTGTGCATCTTGTTGTTGATGGCGACGATGATCGCGTCTTCCAGTTTGGTGGTGTAGTAGTGCTCTTG
>NZ_JBWKZE010000056.1:0-11891 GCF_059424205.1 Pseudomonas sp. GW456-12-1-14-TSB6 | reverse complement strand
CTCAATGGACGCTCTGCGTCCGCTTTGGGACGCGGAGCGTCCCGGGCTGCATTCCCACGCAGAGCGTGGGAACGATCGGGGAGGCGTAAGGAAAGGATCAGACCAACAGGTTTTGCAAGGTCGCCAGGCTGTCGGCTTCGTCCACGGTCTTGTCCTGGCGCCAGCGCAACATGCGCGGGAAGCGCACGGCGATGCCGCTCTTGTGTCGGCGGGAGAGGGCAATGCCTTCGAAGCCCAGTTCGAACACCAGACTCGGCTTGACGCTGCTGACCGGGCCGAATTTTTCCACGGTGGTCTTGCGCACGATGCTGTCGACTTCGCGCATTTCCGCGTCGGTCAGCCCGGAATAGGCCTTGGCGAAGGGCACCAGCGCCCGGGCACTGGAACCGGGCGGGCCGTCCCACACCGCAAAGGTGTAATCGCTGTAAAGGCTGGCGCGGCGACCGTGACCGCGCTGGGCGTAAATCAACACCGCGTCGACGCTGAACGGGTCGACCTTCCATTTCCACCACACGCCCATGTCCTTGGTGCGGCCGACGCCGTACATCGCGTCCCGGGCCTTGAGCATCATGCCTTCGACCCCCAGGCGCCGGGAGGCTTCACGTTGGCGGGCGAGATCGAACCAGTCGTCACCGGTCAGGGTCGGCGAAGGCAGCAGTACCGGGTTGTTGCAGTGGGCGATAACTTGTTCCAGTTGTTCACGACGCCTGGCCTGGGGCTGGTTGCGCCAGTCTTCGCCCTGCCATTCGAGCAGGTCGTAGGCGAGTATCACCACCGGCGCGTCTTCGAGGATTTTGCGGTCCAGCGACTTGCGGCCGATCCGTTGTTGCAACAGTGCGAAGGGTTGCACCGCCGGGGCTTCTGTCGACTGCGGGTCGAACGCGTCTTCGGTGACCGGGCGGTTGTTCTTCCAGACCACGATCTCGCCGTCGATCACCGTGCCGTCGGGTAAACCGTGCAGCAGCGTGTCGAATTCGGGAAAACGCTCGGTGACCAATTCCTCGCCGCGTGACCAGACCCACAGTTTCCCGTCACGCTTGACCACCTGTGCGCGAATGCCGTCCCACTTCCATTCCACCTGCCAGTTGCTCGGCGGCCCGAGCAGGGCCTCGAAGGTTTCTACCGGTTGCGCCAGCGCATGGGCGAGGAAGAACGGGTAGGGCTGGCCGCCGCGCTGGGCGTGCTCGTCGCTGGATTCGGGGGCGATCAGTTTCAGGTAAGCGGCGGCGTTCGGCCGGTTGGACAGGTCGGTGTAACCCACCAGCCGTTGCGCCACGCGTTTGCTGTCGAGCCCGGCCATGGAAGCCAGAGCGCGGGTCACCAGCAATTTGGACACGCCGACCCGGAAGCTGCCGGTGATCAACTTGATGCACAACATCAGGCTCGGCCGATCCAGTTGCGCCCACAGTGCGGGCAACTGATGGGCGAGGTATTCCGGGGTTTCACCGCGCAGGGGCAGCAGTTTGTCTTCGATCCATTCGGCGAGACCGGCCTGCGACGTGTGCGGGTGTTCCGGCAGCACCAGCGAAATGGTTTCCGCCAGATCGCCGACCGCTTGATAGCTCTCCTCGAACAGCCATGGCTCAAGCCCGGACGTTTCAACAGCGAGTTCGCGCAGAACTCTCACCGGAACCAGTTGCCGTGGCCGCCCGCCGGACAAAAAGTACACGGCCCAGGCGGCATCTTGTGGTTGCGCCTGGGCGAAGTAGGTTTGCATCGCCGCCAGTTTGGCGTTGCTGGAGGTGGTGGCGTCGAGTTCGGCGTATAACCCGGCGAAGTCTTTCATGGTTGCACCTCGGCAACCGCAGGCGTGGCGGTGGAAAGCTCTTCTTCATCGTCACCGTATTCGGTGTTGAAACCTTGTGCGTCGAGCCCTTTTTCGCGCAGATGGCGCACCAGCACGCCAATCGAGCCGTGGGTGACCATCACCCGCTCGGCGCCGGTCTGTTCGATGGCCCACAACAGGCCGGGCCAGTCGGCGTGATCCGAGAGCACGAAACCGCGATCGACCCCGCGCCGCCGACGGGTGCCGCGCAGGCGCATCCAGCCGCTGGCGAAGCTGTCGCTGTAATCGCCGAACCGGCGCATCCAGCTGCTGCCGCCGGCCGAGGGCGGGGCGATGACCAGCGCCTGGCGCATCATCGGGTCGTTCTTTTTCACCTCGCCGGCGTAGATCGTCGGCGGCAGGTAGACGCCGGCCTCGCGGTACACGCGGTTCAGCGGCTCGACCGCACCGTGGCTGAGGATCGGCCCGAGGGTTTCGTCGATGCCGTGGAGAATCCGCTGGGCTTTGCCGAACGAATAGCAGAACAGCACGCTGGCCTTGCCGGCCTCGATGTTGGCCTGCCACCACTGATTGATTTCGGCGAACACCTGCGCCTGCGGCTGCCAGCGGTAGATCGGCAGACCGAAGGTCGATTCGGTGATGAAGGTGTGGCAACGCACCGGTTCGAAAGGGGCGCAGGTGCCGTCGGGTTCGATCTTGTAATCGCCTGATGCGACCCAGACTTCGCCGCCGTATTCCAGCCGCACCTGGGCCGAGCCGAGCACATGACCGGCGGGATGAAAGCTCAGGGTGACGCCGTGGTGGGTCAGGCGCTGGCCGTAGTCGAGGGTTTGCAGGTTGATGTCCTGGCCCAGGCGCGCACGCAGAATTCCTTCGCCGGCGCTGGCGGCCAGGTAATGCTGATTGCCGCCACGGGCGTGGTCGCCGTGGGCATGGGTGATCACCGAACGCTCGACGGGCCGCCACGGGTCAATGTAGAAGTCCCCGGCGGGGCAGTAGAGGCCTTCGGGGCGGGCGATAACAAGGTCCATGGCGTTACCGGAATGGAGGGACTTGTTAGCTATGAGGTTGGCGCGAAGTCAGAAGTTCTATTGATTTTCTGAACTGTCGCATGATCGTTCCCACGCTCTGCGTGGGAATGCCTCAGGGGACGCTCTGCGTCCAGTGACGCGGAGCGTCACGGGCTGCATTCCCACGCGGACGGTTCGACGCCTCGACGTGGGAACGATCATGGGGGGTTACTTGCCGGGAGTCAGGGTCAACCGCGTCTTGCCATACACCCGGTCAAAGTTCTGCGGCTGCATCGGCAAGCCGATGTACTGGCCCTTGAGCCAAGCATCGATGCCGTTCAGGTAGTTCGGGCTCACTGGATTTCCGGATTGCCCCGTCCCGTTCTGGCCCATCAGTGGCTCGCTCTGACCGAAATCGACAATGAAACGCATCGACGGCGCACGCGTGGTGTTGAAATCCTGGCCCCAGGCAAACGCCGCGGTGTTGAGGGTGGTGTGGTCGCCGCCTGCCGCGAGCGGGCCGCGGACGGTCTGGCCGTTGGCATTCTTCCACTCGTAGCGGTGCAGTTTGCCCCACTGCCAGGCCCGGCGGTCGCCGCCCAACTGACTGTCGCCGGCGCTGATCGCTGCCGCCAGGCTGCGGGCGAGGATCGCCGGTTTGTCTTCTTTTTGCGGGGTGCGGGCGTCGTCCCAGAACGGACTGTCTTCGCGGCCCAGCAAATGATCGGCCTGGGCGGCGTAGGACAGATCGCCATTGGCGACAAAGGCTTTCCACGCCGGGCTGCTCTGCGGGCCGAGCTCGTCAAGGAAGATCTGTTTCATGCTTTCCTGCAGGAACAACTCGTAGATCGCCGCATCGGCGGAAGTCGGGCTGAGCTTGCCGTCGAAGGCCATCAAGCGGGTATAGGCTTCGCGCGCCTTACTGCGCTCGGCTTCCGGCAGTGCGTCGATCGCCTGTTTCAGCGGCTGCGCCATGCCCGGTGCTTCAAACATTTTCTTCAGTTTGGCGGCGAAGGTGGTGGTCTGGTCGTACTGCATGGCAATCACGCTGCGACTGTCATGCTTGCCGCTGCCGGCCAGTTCGGCCAGGCGCTCGCCACGCTCCGGCGCGGCCCAGGAATTGGACAGTTGCATGCCGTAGCCGTGGGGAATGACCCGCTGGTTGGCGGTGCCGAGCCAGCCCTGGGCCGGATCCTGATCGTACGGGTGCAGCATCGGGTCGGCGTAACCGTCCCAGTCGTAGCGACCTTCCCAGCCCGGCGACGGCAGCAGGCCCTCGCCTTCGCGGCGGTTGGGGAAGCGCCCGGTAACTTGCCAGCCGATGTTGCTGGCGTCAGCAAACACCAGGTTCAGCGCGATGGCGCGGATTTCCCGGCTGGCGTCCGAGGCGCGTTCCACGTTCTGGGCGCGGCTCAGATCGAAAAACGCATCGAGGGATTTGTCGTCGGTGAAGCTCGGCGTCTGCAAGGCCAGGCCGAAGCCTGCGCCCTGAGCGGCGGCCTGGGTGCTGTTCAGCAGCGCGCCATGGCGGGTTTCGTACACCGCTTCGCGAATCGGCCGCTGGCCTTTGACGAAGTAGGTTTCGTTGCGCACCGCAACCGGTTGCCACTTGCCGTTGACCTCGTAGGACAACGTGCTGCCCTGACGACGGATTTTTTCCAGGAACAGATCCTGGTTATCGCCGAGCACGCTGGTCAGGCTCCACGCCACTTTGCCGTTGAAACCGCCGAGCACCATCGGCAGACCGGCCACGGTCACGCCGGCGGCCTGGTATTTCGGCGCGCGGATCTGCACGAAACTCCACAGCGACGGCGCGGCCAGCGGGCCATGGCTGTCGCTGGCCAACAGGCTCTTGCCGCTGCGGCTGCGTTGTGGGGCGATGGCCCAGTTGTTCGACGACTGAGTGCCCAGCAGGTTGATGGCGGCCAGTTGTTCGCTGGCGTTGCTCAGCTCCGTCAGCCCCGGAATCTGCCCGTTGAGCTTGATGCCTTGCAGCTTGTCGGCCTCGGCCAGCGGCAGGTTTTCATCGGGAGCGGACGGGGTCAGCCACGCCAGTTTGTCATTGGTCACGGTCTGCGCCAGCACCAGCGAAGCGATTTCTTCCGGCAGGTTGGCCGACTGGCTGAAGTTCAGCAGGCAGAAGATCAGCGCCGAATCTTCCGGTTTCCAGTATTCAGGCTTGTAGCCGCTGGAAGCCAGATCCCCCGGCAACTTGTCGGCGTAGCGGAACAGGTAGGCGTTGACGCCCCGGGCATAGACCTCGAAGAAGCGCTTGAGCCGTGGCGACGAAGCCTTGTACAGCTCGCCGGCGCTTTTCTTCAGGTTAACGGCGCGCATATAGCGGTCGGCGTCGAGCATCGACGAACCGGACATTTCCGCCAGACGGCCCTGGGCCAGCAGGCGCAGGGTGACCATCTGATTGATCCGGTCGCTGGCATGCACGTAACCGAGGGCGAACAGTGCGTCGTGGAAGCTGTTGCTTTCGATCAGCGGCATGCCCATGGCATTGCGGCGGACCGAAACGTTCTGCGCCAGGCCCTTGAGCGGCTGCACACCGGAGGTCGGCGGGAGGGTGTCCTGGGCGTTCCAGGTCTGACAACCGGTCAGGCTCAGAACACCGGCCACTGCTGCGGCAACGCCGAACCGGGGAAGAAAATGTGAAAGGGCTGGCGAGGCCATGGCAAAGCTCCTGCGGGGGTGTAGAGGCTGGGGGCGCAATAAAGCCGCTACGTTAGTGAGCAGGAGGGGGCCGCGCAAGCGGGGCGAGCGGTTATTTCTTCCCGCTCACGCAGATCGTTCCCACGCTCTGCGTGGGAATGCAGCCCGGGTCGCTCCGCGGCCCATTTCTACGCGGGCGGTTCGACGCCTCTACATGGGAACGATCAAGGCAGGTCAGGACTTCGGCGGATTGATCTTCTGCACCAGCGCGTAGGCCTTCACGGTCGCCGGGCGATCCTTGATGTGGTTGAACCAGCGCTGCACGTTCGGGAAGTCTTCCAGGTTCTGGCTCTGCCATTTGTGGGAGACGATCCACGGGTAGATCGCCATGTCGGCAATGCTGTATTCACTGCCGGCGACGAACTCGTTGTTGGCCAGTTGCTTGTCCAGCACTCCGTACAGGCGGGCGGTTTCATCGATGTAGCGCTTTATCGCGTAGGGGATTTTTTCCGGGGCGAACTGGCTGAAATGATGGTTCTGCCCGGCCATCGGCCCCAGCCCGCCCATTTGCCAGAACAGCCATTGCAACGCCACCTGGCGGCCACGCAGATCCTTGGGCAGGAACTTGCCGGTCTTTTCCGCGAGGTACAGCAGGATCGCCCCGGACTCGAACAGCGACAACGGTTCGCCGCCGTCAGCCGGTTCATGATCGACGATTGCCGGGATGCGGTTGTTCGGGGCGATTTTCAGAAAGTGCGGCTGGAACTGCTCGCCCTGGCTGATGTTGATCGGGTGCACGTCGTAGCGCAGGCCCGCTTCTTCGAGGAACAGGGAAATCTTGTGGCCGTTGGGCGTGGTCCAGTAATACAGGTCGATCATGGAAAGCTCCAAATCAGGAAAATGGCTTACGTGCGGACAGCAAACGCCGGCTTCAGGTTGTCCTGTGTGCGTTCGATAGCTTGCTTAATCCCAGGAGGTGATGCTCAAGTACGGGAAATTCAATGACCCCGCGTGAGAAAAATCGCCATGGAGCTCAAGGCCAACGCTGCACTGATCATCATCGACCAGCAAAAAGGCATTCTGGAACCGCGTCTGGGGCGGCGGAATAACCCGTCGGCCGAGGAGCGGATTCTTGAGCTGTTGAGTTTTTGGCGGCGCAGCGGTCGGCCGGTGATCCACGTGCAGCACCTGTCGCGCTCGCCGAATTCGGTGTTCTGGCCCGAGCAATCAGGCGTGGATTTTCAGGAAAGGTTTTTACCGCAGGAAGGCGAGTGGCTGATCCAGAAACAGGTGCCGGATGCGTTTTGTGCGACGGGGCTTGAGGCGAAGTTGCGTGAGGCGGGGATCGGGCAGTTGATCATTGTCGGCGTGGCGACGAACAACTCGGTGGAATCCACGGCACGCACGGCAGGCAATCTGGGGTTTGACGCGTGGGTGGCGGAGGATGCGTGCTTTACCTTCGACAAGGCCGACTATTTCGGCACTTTGCGTTCGGCGCAAGAGGTACATGCGATGTCGCTGGGGAATCTGCACGGGGAGTATGCGACGGTGGTCGGCAGTGCCGAGATTCTCGGGGCAGCCTGATACTGATCGGGGAGTGCGCGGGCCTCATCGCTGGCAAGCCAGCTCCCACATTCGACCGAGTTGCTCCTGATGGAGCGCGATCCCCGTGGGAGCGAGCTTGCTCGCGATGGCGGTGTGTCAGGCGAAGAGGATAATTGCCTGAAACATCAAGCGCCGTGGCACTTCTTGAATTTCTTGCCATTGCCGCAGGGGCAAGGGTCATTGCGGCCAACGTCTTTCAGGGCGTTGCGCACCGGTTCCTGGTGGGCGTGGCCGCAGTTCGGGCCGTGGACATGGCCATGGTCGTGATCATGGTGGTGATGGTCATGATCGTGGTTGCAGTCTGGGCCATGGACATGAGGTTGCTGGGTCATCGGGGTCACTCCGTAATCAAATCGGCGGGGATTATCACGCCATTGCGCGCCAGGTGCACGTAGTGAGCGATGAATAAACCGGTTTCCATCTCGCCCTCCAGTCGATAGGGAATCTGCTGGTTCGGGTTTTTCAGCATTTTCACCACCTCTTTCACCTTTGGCCACAGGTTGGTACGGATCGGCACCTTGTAAAACGCGCTGCTTTTGGGGTTCACCGTGATCCAGTGTTCGTGCTCGCCTTCGGCCAGCAGCATGTCGGCCAGGTGTATGCGGTATTCCAGGCCGCGCACGGTCAGGTCGCTGTCATTGGGGTTGTCGATGCGAAAGTGCAGGATGAATTTCTGTTCCAGCAACTTGGCGCGCACCACTTCGACTTTCACCAGGTGCACGGCGGGGTCGCGGGCGTCGTCGGTAAACCAGGACGCGCAGCCGCCGAGCCCCAGAAACATGAGCAGTGAGAAGACCTGGATTGTGCGCCAATGACCGAGCATGGTTTAACTCCCTTTGCTGCCCAGTCTAGCCTCAGCTGCTGAAATACCCCGCACAGCATTTCTTGAACTTCTGGCCGCTGGCGCACGGGCAGGCGTCGTTGCGGCCCAGCTTCAGTTGCACGGTCGGGTCGATGAAGTACCAGCGCCCGCTGTTCTGCACGAATGACGAGCGCTCGCGGTGGCTGTGTTCGCCCTGACCGTCATGCCAGCGCGCGGTGAAGGTGACGAACGCGTGCTCCGGCTGGCCGCCGAGCACTTCCGAGCTTTCCACGTCCAGACCGAGCCAGGTGCTCTGGGCGCTCCAGTTGCTGATCGACTGGCGATCCAGCCCCGCTTGCTGGGCGGGCAGGGTGGTCGCCACCAGATAATCGATCAGGCCCAGCACGTAGGCGCTGTAGCGCGAGCGCATCAGGGCTTCGGCGCACGGGGCCGGGTGGCCGGCGTGATAGTGACCGCAGCAGGCATCCAGCAGGTTGCCGCTGCCGCAAGGGCAAATGGCTGTACTCATTGCATTACCACCAGTATTTCCCGAAGTTTTCCGGATTGGCCCAGAACCGCGAGTTGAGCCAGTCGGGGACTTGTTTGTAGTCAAGCAGATCGTAGGTGAAGAGTGTCAGTACCTGCTCGTCACGGGCGAAGCGTTCGCTGGCTTGCAGGGCCAGAGAGTAAAAATCGGTTTCCTGCCAGCCGCTGGCCGGCAGATCCGCCAGCACGGCGATGCGGCTGGCGTTGAGGTTGCGGATCCCGCCCAACAGATTCAGGCCGTCGCGCTTGGGCAAATGTTCCAGGCAATCGACCACCAGCGCCAGGTCGAAACGGCGGGCCGCCAATTCCGCCGGCAGCGCACCGGGCGCGGCGTGCGCGACGCAGGTGTCCGGGTGCGCTTCCTTGAAGGCAGCCAGCGCCGGGAACTCGCTGGCGCCGATCAGCAGCAGACGTGCAGGGGCGTAGCGGTCGAGCAGGGCGGCCAATGCCTGCTGCGGCGTGCGGGAAGAAATGGCGACGTTCATCGAAGCTCCTCAATCAGAGCGCCAAGACTAGCCTGCCCGGGCGCCAAGGCCTAGATCTCTGTCCTGCGGGTTTGCGGCAAATTCGTCGAAGTCCCGTGAACAGGCGCACAAACAGCAATGGCCTATTGCTGGCGGAGATTAAAACTCCGGTCTTTACTCCCTGAATCGGTTCTAAGCCGATCCCTCAGGAGAAAACTAGATGAGCATAGTTCGGACAGCATTACCCTTGGTTCTGCTAACCAGTGTGTTGACTGGTTGCGCAGGTTTGCAGAAAACCGACTGGCCGACCTGTGCGGCAGTCGGTGGTGTTGTCGGTGCGGGGCTCGGTGCGACCGAAAGCTCCGCATGGGCGGGGTATGGCGCGTTACTCGTCGGCGGTACGGCAGCGGCCTATTGCTGGGTTCACGGTGACGGCGATGAAGACGGCGATGGTGTGCCGGACAGTCGCGACAAGTGCCCGGGCACGCCTAAAGGCGTACAGGTCGATGCCGACGGCTGCCCTCCACCAGCCCCTGCACCAGTGGTCGAAGAAGCTGTAGTGGTCAAGGAAGAAACCATTGTCATCCGCGATGTTCACTTCCAGTTCGACAAGGCCACGCTGACCCCGGCCGACAAACTGGTCCTGGATAAGGTCGCTTCGCGCCTGAAACAGGAATCCAGCACCGCGCAACTGACCGTGACCGGCCACACCGACAGCGTCGGCAGCGATGCCTACAACCAGAAACTGTCGGATCGCCGCGCGCACTCGGTGGTCAAGTACCTGGTTGAAAGCGGCGTACCGCAAAGCAGCTTCGTGTCGGTGACCGGTGCCGGTGAAAGCCAGCCGGTGGCAGACAACAAAACTGCTGACGGTCGCGCGCTGAACCGTCGTACCGAAATCAAAATCAACCGCTAGCCCCCTCGCATCCGCGGCTTGTGCAGTCGCGGATGCGGGTCTTTACTCCTGTGTAACCGGTATGGGCCGGTGACACAGGAGCTTTAACGATGAGTGTTCTTACAAGGTCCGTCTTGCCGGTTCTGCTGCTGGGCAGCCTGTTGACCGGTTGCGCCACCCACAGCGATGGCACCGCTCCCCTCAATCAACGTACCTGGCCGATCTGCAGCCTTATTGGCGGACTGGTCGGCGGCGGTCTCGGCGCGCTCGAAAGCAGCGGTTGGGCCGGCGGTGGCGCTGCGCTGGGGATCCTCACCGGCGGATTGATCTGCTATGCCCAGGATGGCGATGAAGACGACGACGGCGTGTTCGATCGCCGCGACCGTTGCCCCGATACCCCGGCCAACACACCGGTTGACCACCGTGGCTGTCCGCTGCCGCAATATCCGGTCACCGAGAAACCCGCCGAACCGGCCCCGCAAACCGAAGTCATCACCCTCAACGATGCCGGCAACGTGCTCTTCGACTTCGACAAGTCGGATTTGAAACCGGCCGCAAAAAGCCAGCTCGACACGTTGATGGACAAACTGCGCAATGCCGATGTGGTGAGCATCAAGGTCATCGGCCACACCGACAGCAAGGGTTCGGATGCCTACAACCAGGCGCTTTCGGAACGTCGCGCCAGCAGCGTGGCGGAATATTTGCTGAGTCAGGGCCTGGCGCCGAACAAACTCACCAGTGAAGGGCGCGGCGAGAGTGAACCGGTCGCCGATAACAATACGGACGAAGGGCGTGCGCAGAACCGTCGGGTGGAACTGCACATCAATCGTTAGGATGGGTCTGTAGTCCGCGGGCTAGAGCTGTCGGTCGATGAACGTCGTCGAACCGGCAGCCATCCGGCGGTGGATCGGTTTTTTTCATTTTTCCCTCTGGCTTATCCCCTGCAGAAGCCGTTACTGTGCGCCCAAAGAATAATTCGCAACACGGGGGAGCGTATGAAGGTGTTTTGTGGGCTGGGGCGATTGTTGACCCTGCTGTTCTGCTGCGTGGTGCTGGCCAATCAGCTGGTGCCGTTTGTTCATCCGCTGCACCTGCTGGTCAATCTGGCCGGCGGTCTGCTGCTGGCGATCCACGTGCTCGAAGTGCTGCTGTGCAACCGCAGCCTCAAGGGTCGTCCGCACCCCTGGCGTGATCGTGGCCGCATCCTGCTGTTCGGCGTATTCCACCTGCAAACCATCCCGGCCCCGGCCGCTCCGGAGGCTTCCCATGCGTAAACTCTGCCTGCTCGCTGCATTCATCAGTCCATTGGCCTGCGCCCAGGTGGTCAGCGTCGAAACCAACTCGCTGATGCGTCTGCCGAACACCGCCAGCACTCTGCAACTGGAGAAACTGGTGGTCGCCGATTACGGCACCTTGCTGATTCCATCGAACGTGACCGAGCTGAGTGTCGGCGAACTGCAACTGGGCCACGAAGCGCGTATCGCCATCGTGCCGAGCGAACAGGCGCTGGAGATGAAAGTCAGCCGCGCCGAACTCGCCGAAGGCAGCCAGATCACCGCCCGTGGCGCACCGGGGACGTACGAAAAAGCCGCCCGCGCCGGGCGCAATCTGAATCTGCAGTTCAAGGCGTTGAACGCGCCGAAACTGGTGGTCGATGCCCGTGGCGGCACCGGTGCGCCGGGATTTGTCGGGCTTGATGGCGCCAACGGTCAGGAGCCGGGTTGCACCTGGGGTCAGGCGGGACACGGTTTTGATGGCAGCAACGGCAGCGATGGTCAGCCGGGTGCACCGGGCGCGCTGGTGCGACTTGAAGTACCGCGCGAGTTTCCGGCTGAGCTGATCAAGGTCGAAGTCGCCGGCGGTGCCGGTGGCCCGGCCGGTCCTGGCGGCAAACCGGGGGCGGGTGGCAAGTCCAAGGGCTGCCTGGTGTATCGCGCCGACGGCGGCAAGAGCGGCAAGCCGGGGGCTGACGGGCAGCCGGGGCCTGCGGGTGCGGCGGGGTCTGTCACCGTACAGCGCCTGTAATCGATTGCTCCCACCCTCTACGTTGATCGTTCCCACGCTCTGCGTGGGAATGCCTTTAGGGACGCTCCGCGTCCAGTGACGCGGAGCGTCACGGGCTGCA
>NZ_JBWKZE010000055.1:0-15699 GCF_059424205.1 Pseudomonas sp. GW456-12-1-14-TSB6 | reverse complement strand
TGAGCGTAGTGACGAATGTTCGAGTTGTACTCAACGTGCGCGGTGTTGATGGTGATACCGCGAGCTTTTTCTTCTGGTGCGCTGTCGATCTTGTCGAATTCAACTACGGCCGAACCGAAAACTTCGGAGCAGACGCGAGTCAGAGCAGCGGTCAGAGTGGTTTTACCGTGGTCAACGTGGCCGATGGTGCCAACGTTTACGTGCGGTAGGGAACGATCAAATTTTTCTTTAGCCACGACAATTAACTCCTAGCCTAAAGGGGCTGAATCAGCCTTGTTTTTTGGTAACGGATTCGACGATGTGCGACGGAGCCGTATCGTATTTTTTGAATTCCATAGAGTAGCTTGCGCGACCCTGGGACATGGAACGAACGTCGGTCGCATAACCGAACATCTCACCCAGTGGAACCTCGGCACGGATAACCTTGCCGGACACTGTGTCTTCCATACCCTGGATCATGCCGCGACGACGGTTAAGGTCGCCCATCACATCACCCATATAGTCTTCAGGCGTAACAACCTCTACCGCCATGATCGGCTCGAGCAACTCACCACCGCCCTTCTGGGCCAGTTGCTTGGTCGCCATGGAAGCAGCCACTTTAAACGCCATCTCGTTGGAGTCGACGTCGTGGTAAGAACCATCGAACACGGTAGCCTTCAGGCCGATCAGCGGATAGCCGGCAACAACGCCGTTCTTCATCTGCTCTTCGATACCCTTCTGGATAGCCGGGATGTATTCCTTAGGAACCACACCACCCACTACTTCGTTCAGGAATTGCAGACCTTCCTGACCTTCGTCAGCAGGAGCAAAGCGAATCCAGCAGTGACCGAACTGGCCACGACCGCCGGACTGACGAACGAACTTGCCTTCGATTTCGCAGTTCTTCGTGATGCGCTCACGGTACGAAACCTGCGGCTTGCCGATGTTGGCTTCGACGTTGAACTCACGGCGCATCCGGTCAACCAGGATGTCCAGGTGCAGTTCGCCCATGCCGGAGATGATCGTTTGACCAGTCTCTTCATCAGTTTTAACGCGGAAAGACGGGTCTTCCTGAGCAAGCTTGCCCAGAGCGATACCCATTTTTTCCTGGTCATCCTTGGTCTTAGGCTCTACGGCAACCGAAATAACCGGCTCCGGGAAGTCCATGCGAACCAGGATGATTGGCTTGTCAGCGTTGCAGAGGGTCTCACCAGTGGTGACGTCCTTCATGCCGATCAGGGCCGCGATGTCGCCAGCGCGCACTTCCTTGATCTCTTCACGGGCGTTTGCGTGCATTTGCACCATACGACCCACGCGCTCTTTCTTGCCTTTAACCGAGTTGATCACGCCGTCGCCGGAGTTCAACACGCCCGAGTAAACGCGGACGAAGGTCAAGGTACCCACGAATGGGTCGGTAGCGATCTTGAACGCCAAGGCCGCGAACGGCTCGTCGTCGCTTGCATGACGCTCCATCTCTTCTTCCTCGTTATCAGGGTTGGAACCCTTGATAGCAGGAATGTCGGTCGGAGCAGGCAGGAAGTCGATAACGGCGTCGAGAACCAGGGGAACGCCCTTGTTCTTGAACGAAGAACCGCAAACAGCCAGAACGATTTCGCCGGCGATAGTACGTGCACGCAAAGCAGCCTTGATCTCTTCGATCGACAGCTCTTCACCTTCCAGGTACTTGTTCATCAGGTCTTCGTTGGCTTCGGCGGCGGCTTCAACCATGTTGTTGCGCCACTCTTCAGCCAGCTCGAGCATGTCCGCAGGGATTTCCTTGCGAACTGGAACCATACCCTTGTCAGAGTCGTTCCAGTAGACAGCTTGCATGTTGATCAGGTCGATCTGGCCCTGGAAGTTGTCTTCCGAACCGATAGCCAGCTGGATCGGCACCGGAGTGTGACCCAGACGCTGTTTGATCTGACCGATCACGCGCAGGAAGTTGGCACCAGCACGGTCCATCTTGTTTACGTAAACAAGACGTGGAACGCCGTATTTGTTGGCCTGACGCCATACGGTTTCCGACTGAGGCTCAACACCCGAAGTACCGCAGAACACAACGACAGCGCCGTCGAGTACGCGCAGGGAACGTTCTACTTCAATGGTGAAGTCTACGTGGCCCGGGGTATCGATTACGTTGAAGCGATGCTCGTGCGGGTACTGCTTCTCGGAACCTTTCCAGAAGGCGGTAATGGCAGCAGAAGTAATGGTAATACCACGCTCCTGCTCCTGAACCATCCAGTCTGTGGTCGCGGCGCCGTCATGCACCTCGCCCATTTTGTGACTTTTGCCAGTGTAAAAAAGGACGCGCTCGGTGGTGGTGGTTTTACCAGCATCCACGTGAGCGACGATACCGATGTTACGGTAGCGACTAATCGGAGTAGTACGAGCCATAAAGCCCTCGCAAAATTAGTGAAGCTAAAATTAGAAGCGGTAGTGCGAGAAAGCTTTGTTAGCTTCGGCCATACGGTGCACGTCTTCACGCTTCTTAACAGCAGCACCTTTACCTTCAGCAGCATCCAGCAGCTCGCCAGCCAAGCGCAGAGCCATAGACTTCTCGCCGCGCTTGCGGGCGAAGTCTACCAACCAGCGCATTGCCAGAGCGTTACGACGGGACGGACGAACCTCGACCGGAACCTGGTAAGTAGCACCACCAACGCGGCGCGACTTCACTTCGACCAGCGGAGCGATGGCGTCGAGTGCTTTTTCGAAGAGTTCCAGGGGATCGGTGCCGGTCTTGCGAGCCGCAACGGTTTCCAGGGCACCATAAACGATACGCTCGGCAACGGCTTTCTTGCCGCTTTCCATAACGTGGTTCATGAATTTGGCGAGGATTTGGCTTCCGTATTTCGGATCGTCCAGAATCTCACGCTTTGCTGCTACGCGACGTCTTGGCATTGATAAGCCCTCAAACGGTCTTCAGGTTAGCTCGGGACAGATCCAGTGGATGCGCGCCCGACCTTACTCTTATCGACTCAATAAAATGAAAATCTGCAAAACGGCCGATTACTTCGGACGCTTGGTACCGTACTTCGAACGACCCTGGTTACGGCCTTTAACGCCGGAAGTATCCAAGGAGCCGCGAACGGTGTGGTAACGAACACCTGGCAAGTCTTTTACACGACCGCCGCGGATCAGTACCACGCTGTGCTCTTGCAGGTTGTGGCCTTCACCACCGATGTACGAGGAAACCTCGAAACCGTTGGTCAGACGCACACGGCATACTTTACGCAGTGCCGAGTTAGGTTTTTTCGGCGTAGTGGTGTACACACGGGTGCACACGCCACGACGTTGCGGGCAGTTCTGCAGCGCAGGCACGTCGGATTTCTCGACGATACGCTTACGCGGCTGACGTACCAGCTGGTTGATAGTTGCCATCTACTAGCTCCACTGTTGTCTTGCGACGCTATTGTCTTGCAAGAAAAGCAAAATGGCAGGAACGAATTCCCGCCAAATTTAGGGGATCAAGAGTCTAAAGAGGATCTTGTCCCCAGTCAAGGCAAGGCCCCGACCTCCCCGCTCGTCGAACCTCGACAAATTGTCTCGATTCGATGAACGGCTTGATCAGGGCCTCAGCTCATTTTTCGCAGAACTCAGTTACCGCTCGAGTTCAGCGCTTCGGTCAGTGCTGCTTCCACTTCACTGGCGCTCACGCGCAACGGCTTGTCTGCATCACGACGACGCTTGCGCTCGCTGTGATAAGCCAGACCGGTACCGGCCGGGATCAGACGACCCACGACCACGTTTTCTTTCAGGCCGCGCAGGTAATCGCGCTTGCCGGTTACGGCCGCTTCGGTCAGTACGCGGGTGGTTTCCTGGAAGGAAGCCGCCGAGATGAACGATTCGGTCGACAACGACGCCTTGGTGATACCCAGCAGAACGCGGGTGAACTTGGAGACAAACTTGTCTTCCGCATTCAGACGCTCGTTCTCTACCAGAACGTGAGTCAGTTCCATCTGGTCGCCCTTGATGAAGCTGGAGTCGCCGGACTCGGAGATCTCAACTTTACGCAGCATCTGACGCAGGATGGTCTCGATGTGCTTGTCGTTGATCTTCACGCCTTGCAGGCGGTAAACGTCCTGGATCTCGTTGACGATGTACTTGGCCAACGCGCTTACACCCAGCAGACGCAGGATGTCATGCGGATCGCTCGGACCGTCGGAGATAACTTCGCCGCGGTTTACCTGTTCGCCTTCGAACACGTTCAGGTGACGCCACTTCGGAATCAGCTCTTCGTACGGATCGCTACCGTCGTTCGGGGTAATGACCAGACGGCGCTTGCCCTTGGTCTCTTTACCGAACGCGATGGTGCCGCTGACTTCAGCCAGAATCGACGCCTCTTTCGGACGACGGGCTTCGAACAGGTCGGCAACACGCGGCAGACCACCGGTGATGTCACGGGTTTTCGAAGTTTCTTGCGGGATACGAGCGATAACATCACCGATCGCAATCTTCGCACCGTCCGCAACACCGACCAGAGCGTTGGCTGGCAGGAAGTACTGAGCGATAACGTCAGTGCCTGGCAGCAACAGATCCTTGCCGTTGTCATCGACCATCTTCACCGCAGGACGGATGTCCTTGCCGGCAGCCGGACGGTCTTTGGCATCGAGTACTTCAATGTTGGTCATACCGGTCAGTTCGTCAGTCTGACGCTTGATCGTGATGCCTTCTTCCATGCCCACGTAGGTCACGGTACCTTTCATTTCGGTAACGATCGGGTGAGTGTGCGGATCCCACTTGGCCACGATTGCGCCAGCGTCGACCTTGTCACCTTCTTTAACCGAAATCACGGCACCGTACGGCAGCTTGTAACGCTCGCGCTCACGACCGAAGTCGTCAGCGATTGCCAGCTCACCGGAACGAGACACAGCAACCAGGTTGCCATCCAAACGCTCAACGTGTTTCAGGTTGTGCAGACGGACGGTTCCTCCATTCTTCACCTGAACGCTGTCGGCTGCGGAAGTACGGCTTGCCGCACCACCGATGTGGAACGTACGCATCGTCAACTGGGTACCCGGCTCACCGATGGACTGGGCAGCGATAACGCCGACCGCTTCACCGATGTTCACCTGGTGACCACGAGCCAGGTCACGGCCGTAGCACTTGGCGCAAATGCCATAGCGGGTTTCGCAGCTGATCGGCGAACGCACGATTACTTCGTCGATGCTGTTCAGCTCGATGAACTCAACCCACTTCTCGTCTACCAGAGTGCCTGCAGGAACGATAACGTCCTCGGTACCCGGCTTGAATACGTCACGGGCGATGACACGACCCAATACGCGCTCACCCAACGGTTCTACAACGTCACCGCCTTCAATGTGCGGAGTCATCAGCAGACCGTGTTCGGTGCCGCAATCGATCTCGGTCACGACCAGATCCTGCGCCACGTCTACCAGACGACGAGTCAGGTAACCGGAGTTCGCAGTTTTCAACGCGGTATCCGCCAGACCTTTACGAGCACCGTGAGTCGAGATGAAGTACTGGAGTACGCTCAGACCTTCACGGAAGTTCGCAGTAATCGGCGTTTCAATGATGGAACCGTCCGGCTTGGCCATCAGACCACGCATACCGGCCAGCTGACGAATCTGTGCTGCGGAACCCCGCGCACCCGAGTCGGCCATCATGTACATCGAGTTGAACGATTCTTGCTCGACTTCGTCGCCGTGACGGTCGATGACTTTCTCTTTCGAGAGGTTGGCCATCATCGCCTTGGAGACTTCGTCGTTCGCTTTCGACCAAAGGTCGATCACTTTGTTGTACTTCTCGCCCTGGGTTACCAGGCCGGAGGCGTACTGGCTCTCGATTTCTTTCACTTCGTCGGTGGCAGCACCGATGATGCGGGCTTTTTCGTCCGGGATAACGAAGTCGTTAACACCGATGGAAACGCCGGAGATGGTCGAGTAGGCAAAACCGGTGTACATCAACTGGTCAGCGAAGATCACGGTCTCTTTCAGACCAACCACGCGGTAGCACTGGTTGATCAGCTTGGAGATCGCCTTTTTCTTCATCGGCAGGTTGACGACGTCGAACGACAGACCTTTTGGCACAACCTGGAACAGCAGCGCACGGCCGACAGTGGTGTCGACGATACGGGTGTTGTTCACGCTGTTGCCGTCACGATCGTTCACGGTTTCGTTGATACGAACCTTGATCTTGGCGTGCAGTGCGGCTTCGCCGGCACGGAACACACGGTCAACTTCCTGCAGATCCGCGAACACACGACCTTCGCCCTTGGCGTTGATCGCTTCACGAGTCATGTAGTAGAGACCCAATACAACGTCCTGCGACGGAACGATGATTGGCTCACCGTTGGCTGGCGACAGAATGTTGTTGGTCGACATCATCAACGCACGCGCTTCGAGCTGGGCTTCCAGCGTCAGCGGTACGTGCACGGCCATTTGGTCGCCGTCGAAGTCGGCGTTGTACGCGGCGCAGACCAGAGGGTGCAGCTGGATAGCCTTACCTTCGATCAGTACCGGTTCAAACGCCTGGATACCCAGACGGTGAAGGGTCGGTGCACGGTTGAGAAGAACCGGGTGTTCGCGAATCACTTCCGCAAGAACGTCCCAAACCTCTGGCAGTTCGCGCTCGACCATTTTCTTGGCCGCTTTGATGGTGGTCGCCAGACCACGCATTTCCAGCTTGCCGAAAATGAACGGCTTGAACAGCTCGAGAGCCATCTTCTTCGGCAGACCGCACTGGTGCAGACGCAGGGTCGGACCAACGGTAATTACCGAACGACCGGAGTAGTCAACACGCTTACCGAGCAAGTTCTGACGGAAACGACCTTGCTTACCCTTGATCATGTCAGCCAGGGATTTCAGAGGGCGCTTGTTCGAACCGGTAATAGCGCGGCCACGACGACCGTTGTCGAGCAGTGCATCGACAGCTTCCTGCAACATACGCTTTTCGTTGCGCACGATGATGTCCGGAGCGGACAGATCCAGCAGGCGCTTCAAACGGTTGTTACGGTTGATCACTCGACGATACAAGTCGTTGAGGTCGGAAGTCGCGAAACGACCGCCATCCAGCGGGACCAGTGGACGCAGATCTGGCGGCAGAACCGGCAGAACGGTCAGCACCATCCACTCTGGCAGGTTGCCGGAACCCTGGAAGGCTTCCATCAACTTCAGACGCTTGGACAGCTTCTTGATCTTGGTTTCGGAGTTGGTTTGCGGAATTTCTTCACGCAGACGGCCAATCTCGTGTTCCAGGTCGATAGCGTGCAGCAGTTCGCGGACAGCTTCGGCACCCATGCGGGCGTCGAAATCGTCACCAAACTCTTCCAGCGCTTCGAAGTACTGCTCGTCGTTCAGCAACTGACCTTTTTCAAGAGTGGTCATGCCCGGATCGATAACGACATAGCTCTCGAAGTAGAGAACGCGTTCGATATCACGCAGGGTCATATCCATCAGCAGGCCGATACGGGACGGCAGCGATTTCAGGAACCAGATGTGGGCAACCGGCGAAGCCAGTTCGATGTGCGCCATGCGCTCACGACGAACCTTGGCCAGTGCAACTTCAACGCCGCACTTCTCGCAGATCACACCACGGTGCTTCAAGCGCTTGTACTTACCGCACAGGCACTCGTAATCCTTTACCGGGCCAAAGATCTTGGCGCAGAACAGACCGTCACGCTCAGGTTTGAACGTACGGTAGTTGATGGTTTCCGGCTTTTTAACTTCACCGAACGACCACGAGCGGATCATCTCAGGCGAGGCCAATCCGATACGGATGGCGTCGAACTCTTCGACTTGACCCTGGTTTTTCAGCAAATTCAGTAGGTCTTTCAAGGCCTTTCCTCCTGGCGGAGCAGAGAGCGGGCAATCCTGCCCCGCTCTCGATCGCGTCACGTGTTATTCGGTTTCCAGATCGATATCGATGCCGAGGGAACGAATTTCCTTGATCAACACGTTGAAGGACTCGGGCATGCCCGGCTCCATACGGTGATCGCCGTCCACGATGTTTTTGTACATCTTGGTCCGGCCGTTCACATCGTCCGACTTCACTGTGAGCATTTCTTGCAGAGTGTAAGCAGCACCGTATGCTTCCAGTGCCCAGACCTCCATCTCCCCGAAACGCTGACCACCGAACTGCGCCTTACCACCCAGCGGCTGCTGGGTAACCAGGCTGTACGAACCGGTAGAACGCGCATGCATCTTGTCGTCTACCAAGTGGTTCAGCTTCAGCATGTACATGTAGCCAACGGTAACTGGACGCTCGAACTTGTTGCCGGTACGGCCGTCGGTCAGCTGCATCTGGCCGCTTTCTGGCAGGTCTGCCAGTTTCAGCATGGCCTTGATTTCGCTTTCCTTGGCACCGTCGAACACTGGAGTGGCCATTGGAACACCGCCACGCAGGTTCTTCGCCAGATCCAGGATTTCCTGATCGGAGAAGCTGTCCAGATCTTCGTTACGACCGCCGATCTGGTTGTAGATCTCGTCCAGGAAAGTACGCAGTTCAGCGACTTTACGCTGCTCCTCGACCATCCGGTTGATCTTCTCGCCCAGACCTTTGGCCGCGAGGCCGAGGTGGGTTTCAAGGATCTGACCAACGTTCATACGCGAAGGTACGCCCAGTGGGTTGAGGACGACGTCGACCGGTGTGCCATTGGCATCGTGCGGCATGTCTTCAACCGGCATGATCACGGAGACCACACCTTTGTTACCGTGACGACCGGCCATCTTGTCGCCCGGCTGGATGCGACGACGGATTGCCAGGTAAACCTTGACGATTTTCAGCACACCTGGAGCCAGGTCATCGCCCTGCTGCAGTTTGCGCTTCTTGTCTTCGAACTTGTCGTCCAGCAGACGGCGACGATCAACGATGTAGGCCTGGGCCTTCTCGAGCTGCTCGTTCAGAGCATCTTCAGCCATGCGCAGTTTGAACCACTGACCATGCTCAAGACCGTCGAGTACTTCGTCGGTGATGTCCTGACCTTTCTTCAGGCCCGCGCCACCCTCAGCCTTGTGGCCTACCAGAGCGGAACGCAGACGCTCGAAGGTCGCGCCTTCAACGATGCGGAACTCTTCGTTCAGATCCTTGCGGATCTCGTCCAGCTGGGACTTCTCGATCGACAGGGCACGAGCATCACGCTCAACGCCGTCACGAGTGAAGACCTGTACGTCGATGACAGTACCTTTGGTGCCGGTGGGCACACGCAGGGAAGTGTCTTTAACGTCGCTGGCTTTCTCACCGAAGATTGCGCGCAGCAGTTTTTCTTCCGGAGTGAGTTGGGTCTCGCCTTTCGGAGTGACCTTACCTACCAGGATGTCGCCTGCGCCGACTTCAGCACCTACGTAAACGATACCGGCTTCGTCCAGCTTGTTCAGTGCAGCTTCACCCACGTTAGGGATGTCCGCAGTGATTTCCTCTGGGCCAAGCTTGGTGTCACGAGCCACACAGGTCAGTTCCTGAATGTGGATCGTGGTGAAACGGTCTTCCTGAACCACACGCTCGGACAGGCAGATGGAGTCTTCGAAGTTGAAGCCGTTCCATGCCATGAACGCGATGCGCATGTTCTGACCCAGCGCCAGTTCACCCATGTCGGTGGACGGGCCGTCGGCCATGATGTCGCCACGCTGAACACGATCACCCTTGCTCACCAGCGGACGCTGGTTGATGCAGGTGTTCTGGTTCGAGCGGGTGTATTTGGTCAGGTTGTAGATGTCGACACCAGCTTCGCCGGTTTCAACTTCGTCATCGGCAACGCGAACCACGATACGGCTGGCATCAACGGAGTCGATCACGCCGCCACGACGAGCCACGACGCAAACGCCGGAGTCGCGAGCCACGTTACGCTCCATGCCGGTACCGACCAGCGGCTTGTCAGCGCGCAGGGTTGGTACAGCTTGACGCTGCATGTTCGAACCCATCAACGCACGGTTGGCGTCGTCGTGCTCGAGGAACGGAATCAGCGACGCTGCAACCGAAACTACCTGCTTCGGCGAAACGTCCATCAAGGTGACATCTTCCGGCGCCTTGACGGTGAATTCGTTCAGGTGACGTACGGCTACCAGTTCGTCGATCAGGACTTTCTGCTCGTTCATGGTCGCCGAAGCCTGCGCGATCACGTGATCGGCTTCTTCAATGGCGGACAGGAACACGATGTCGTCGGTGACCACACCCTCTTTCACCACGCGGTACGGGCTCTCGAGGAAGCCGTACTGGTTGGTGCGAGCGTAAGCAGCCAGCGAGTTGATCAGACCGATGTTCGGACCTTCCGGCGTTTCAATCGGGCAGACACGACCGTAGTGAGTCGGGTGTACGTCACGGACTTCGAAGCCCGCGCGCTCACGAGTCAGACCGCCAGGGCCGAGTGCAGAGACACGACGCTTGTGGGTGATCTCGGACAACGGGTTGTTCTGGTCCATGAACTGCGACAGCTGGCTGGAACCGAAGAACTCTTTCACCGCCGCAGCCACTGGCTTGGCGTTGATCAGGTCTTGCGGCATCAGGCCTTCGCTTTCAGCCATCGACAGACGCTCTTTGACCGCACGCTCAACACGTACCAGGCCAACGCGGAACTGGTTCTCGGCCATTTCGCCTACGCAGCGAACACGACGGTTACCCAGGTGGTCGATGTCGTCGACGATGCCTTTACCGTTACGGATGTCGACCAGAGTCTTCAGTACCGCGACGATGTCTTCCTTGCACAGCACGCCCGAACCTTCGATCTCGGTACGACCGATACGACGGTTGAACTTCATCCGGCCGACCGCAGACAGGTCATAGCGCTCAGGGCTGAAGAACAGGTTGTTGAACAGGGTCTCGGCAGCGTCTTTGGTTGGCGGCTCGCCTGGACGCATCATGCGATAGATCTCGACCAGCGCTTCCAATTGGTTGCTGGTGGAGTCGATCTTCAGAGTGTCGGAGACGAACGGACCGCAGTCGATGTCGTTGGTGTACAGAGTTTCGATGCGTACGACGCCGGCCTTGGCGATTTTCGCCAGGATCTCGGTCGACAGCTCGGTATTGCACTCTGCCAGGATCTCACCGGTAGCCGGGTGCACGATCGCCTTGGCGGTGGTACGACCCAGAACGTAATCCAGAGGCACGTCCAGCTCTTTGATCCCGGCTTTTTCCAGCTGGTTGATGTGGCGGGCAGTAATACGACGGCCCTGCTCAACGATCACCTTGCCTTTGTCGTCCTGGATGTCGAGAACAGCAACTTCACCACGCAGGCGCTGAGGCACCAGCTCCAGGCTCAGGCCTTCGCCTTTCACGTGGAATACGTTGGTGGTGTAGAACGCGTCCAGCACTTCCTCGGTGGTATAACCGAGCGCGCGCAGCAGTACCGAGGCCGGCAGCTTACGACGACGGTCGATACGCACGAATACGCAGTCTTTCGGGTCGAACTCGAAGTCCAGCCACGAACCGCGGTAAGGAATGATGCGCGCGGAGTACAGCAGTTTGCCGGAGCTGTGCGTCTTGCCACGGTCGTGGTCGAAGAACACGCCCGGGGAACGGTGCAGCTGGGAAACGATAACACGCTCGGTACCGTTGATTACGAAGGTACCGTTCTCAGTCATCAATGGGATTTCACCCATGTAGACTTCTTGCTCTTTGATGTCCTTGATCGCTTTGTTCGACGATTCTTTGTCGAAAATGATCAGGCGCACTTTTACCCGCAAAGGTACGGCGAAAGTTACACCGCGCAATACGCATTCTTTGACATCAAATGCCGGCTCGCCCAGGCGATAACCGACGTACTCCAGCGCAGCATTGCCGGAGTAGCTGATGATCGGGAAAACGGATTTGAAGGCCGCATGCAGGCCCACGTCGCGGAACTGATCTTTAGTCGCTCCCGCTTGCAAGAATTCACGATACGAATCCAGCTGGATGGCCAGGAGGTAAGGCACATCCATGACGTCCGGCAACTTGCTAAAGTCCTTGCGGATACGTTTTTTCTCAGTATATGAGTAAGCCATCAGCGTTCCCCAGCTTGGTCACCTGCTTGTTTGGCCCCTCCCGACGGGAGCAGCCAGAAAATCGTGCAAACCCCATGGTTTGCGCCACCGCATCGGGTGGTTACAGCTCGTTATCGACACCGACCCAGTCGGCTGCCAATAACGGAAAAAGGCCGGTGGCAAGAGCCACCAGCCATCAGCCTGTCGCTTGACGCTCGGGCTGGAGGAGCAAAGTCGATGCTTACTTCAGCTCGACTTTAGCGCCTGCTTCTTCCAGCTTCTTCTTAGCGTCTTCAGCAGCTTCTTTCGAAACGCCTTCAGCTACAACCTGAGGAGCGCCGTCGACTTTCTCTTTGGCTTCTTTCAGGCCCAGACCGGTCAGTTCACGAACTGCCTTGATCACGTTTACTTTCTTCTCGCCGGCTTCAACCAGAACAACGTTGAACTCGGTTTGCTCTTCAACAACAGCGGCAGCAGCAGCTGGACCAGCAGCAGCAACAGCAGCGGTCACGCCGAAGGTTTCTTCCATTGCTTTGATCAGCTCAACAACTTCCAGAACGGTTTTCTGGCCGATTGCTTCGATGATTTGTTCGTTAGTCAGAGACATGACTCAATTCCTGATTTGGTGGACAGCCTGTACGGCCGTCGAAATAAACAAAAATACGCGAGAGTGGAAACGCTCAGCCTCAGGCTGCAGCTGCTTCTTTCTGATCGCGAATTGCCGCCAGAGTACGAGCCAGCTTGCTGGTAGCGCCTTGAATCACGCTCATCAGTTTCGCAATAGCTTCGTCGCGAGTTGGCAGGCTTGCCAGCACGTCGATCTCATTCGCTGCGAGGAACTTGCCCTCGAACGAAGCTGCCTTGATCTCGAACTTGTCCTGACCCTTGGCAAATTCCTTGAACAGACGAGCTGCAGCGCCCGGGTGTTCGTTGGAGAATGCAATCAGGGTCGGGCCGGTGAACACGTCGTTGAGGACACTGTAAGGAGTGTCAGCAACAGCGCGCTTGAGCAGGGTGTTACGTACAACACGTACGTAAACGCCAGCTTCACGAGCCTCTTTACGGAGTCCGGTCATTGCGCCTACTGTTACGCCACGGGCATCAACCACGACAGCGGACAGAGCGACTTTGGCAGCCTCGTTGACTTCAGCGACGATGGCCTTCTTGTCTTCGAGATTAATTGCCACGGGTTTAACTCCTGCTTGTTACCGTTTCATTCGATCGAAACCGAATGTCGTTTTGGTGTCTGATTCGGTAAGGAACCGGGAGCACCATCTGCGTAGGCTTGAGGTTTAAGACTTGCGTCGCCTACGGTCTTGGATAGCCCCCGCCAGGCAGGGACCCCAATCTTTCAATTGGCGCAGTCAACTGCGCCAATTTTTGTCTTACGCGTCCAGCGAGCTCTGATCGATGACCAGACCTGGGCCCATAGTGGTGCTCAGGGTAACGCGCTTGACGTAGATACCTTTCGAAGAAGCTGGCTTGATACGCTTCAGATCAGCGATCAGGGCTTCAACGTTTTCCTTCAGCTTGACGGCATCGAAGCCGATCTTGCCAACGGAAGTGTGAATGATGCCGTTTTTGTCGGTGCGATAACGAACCTGACCAGCCTTGGCATTTTTAACCGCGGTAGCGACGTCTGGGGTAACAGTGCCGACTTTCGGGTTAGGCATCAGACCACGTGGACCGAGGATCTGACCCAGTTGACCTACAACGCGCATGGCATCCGGGGATGCGATCACTACGTCATAGTTCAGGTCGCCGCCTTTCATTTCGGCAGCCAGGTCGTCCATACCTACACGGTCAGCGCCGGCAGCCAGAGCGGCCTCAGCAGCTGGACCCTGGGTGAACACAGCAACGCGAACAGTCTTGCCAGTGCCGTGTGGCAGCACAGTAGCGCTACGAACGACCTGGTCGGATTTACGCGGGTCTACGCCCAGGTTTACAGCTACGTCGAACGACTCGCTGAACTTGACAGTCGACAGCTCGGCCAGCAGTGCAGCGGCGTCTACAATGTTGTAGGCCTTGCCTGCTTCGATTTTGCCGGCGATAGCCTTTTGACGCTTGGTCAGCTTAGCCATTACACACCCTCCACGTTAAGGCCCATGCTACGAGCAGAACCGGCGATAGTACGCACGGCTGCATCCATATCAGCTGCAGTCAGATCCGCGTTTTTGGTTTTCGCGATTTCTTCCAGCTGAGCACGGGTAACAGTGCCAACCTTAACGGTGTTCGGACGAGCGGAACCGCTGGTCAGACCGGCCGCCTTCTTCAGCAGAACCGAAGCAGGGGTGGATTTGGTTTCGAAAGTGAAGCTACGGTCGCTGTAGACAGTGATGATCACTGGAGTCGGCAGACCAGCTTCCAGACCCTGGGTACGGGCGTTGAAAGCTTTGCAGAATTCCATGATGTTCACGCCGTGCTGACCCAGAGCAGGACCAACAGGTGGACTTGGGTTAGCCTGAGCGGCCTTCACTTGCAGCTTGATGTAAGCGGTAATCTTCTTGGCCATGAGGCACTCCAATTACGGGTTCGAACGCCTCGAAAGGCTCCCCGGTTACTTGCGCGTTTATCCCAGTGACGACAAAACCCCACAGCCTAGGGCTGCGGGGTTGGGATGCTTGCTCAGCTAGACCTTTTCGACCTGACTGAACTCCAACTCTACCGGAGTAGAGCGTCCGAAAATGAGCACTGCCACTTGGATCCGGCTCTTTTCGTAGTTAACTTCTTCAACAACGCCGTTAAAGTCAGCGAACGGCCCGTCATTGACTCGAACGGTTTCGCCTGGCTCGAACAACGTCTTCGGCTTCGGCTTGTCGCTACCGTCGGCAACGCGACGCAAAATCGCCTCAGCTTCTTTATCGGTGATTGGTGCCGGCTTATCAGCAGTACCGCCGATAAAACCCATCACCCGAGGAGTATCCTTGACCAAGTGCCAAGTACCCTCGTTCATATCCATCTGAACCAGCACATAACCCGGGAAGAATTTGCGCTCGCTTTTGCGTTTCTGGCCATTACGCATTTCAACCACTTCTTCAGTGGGAACCAGAATTTCGCCGAAGCCATCTTCCATGCCAGCCAGCTTTACACGCTCGATCAACGAACGCATTACATGCTTCTCGTAACCCGAGTAAGCATGCACAACGTACCAACGCTTAGCCACGGGACACCCTTAGCCGACAATCAAGGAAACAAGCCAGCCGAGCAGGGAATCAAGCCCCCACAACAGCAACGCCATAACCAGAACAACAGCCACAACAATCAGCGTGGTCTGCGTGGTTTCTTGGCGAGTTGGCCATACGACTTTACGAATCTCGGTGCGAGCTTCCTTAACCAGTACAAAGAAAGACTTGCCCTTGGCAGTCTGCAGACCTACAAAGGCGGCTACAGCAGCAATGACAAGCAATGCGAGTACACGGTACAGGATCGGCGAAGCAGCGTAATACTGATTACCGACAACGCCAACAATTACCAAAGCGACTACGACGAGCCACTTGAGTAAATCGAAGCGAGAGCCTTGAGCTTCAGCTTTAGGAGTCATCTATGAAGATCCTGTGAAAAGAAAGCCAGACACACCAAGTGAATCTGGCAGGTCAGGAGGGAATCGAACCCCCAACCTACGGTTTTGGAGACCGTCGCTCTGCCAATTGAGCTACTGACCTAAAACAAAATCAGGCCGACCATTATGCCGGCCTGAAAAAGACATTACAACTGTTTACTCGATGATCTTAGCCACGACGCCAGCACCAACGGTACGGCCGCCTTCACGGATTGCGAAACGCAGACCGTCTTCCATCGCGATGGTTTTGAT
>NZ_JBWKZE010000054.1:0-17714 GCF_059424205.1 Pseudomonas sp. GW456-12-1-14-TSB6 | reverse complement strand
CCCTGTGGGAGCGGGCTTGCCCGCGATGGCGGACCGTCAGTCAACATTGATGTTGGAAGTGATGGCCTCATCGCGGGCAAGCCCGCTCCCACAGTTTTTGTATTGCTCTTTATGGTTTTACCAGGCGCGCATCCAGGCTGTTCTGCGCCAGACGCTTGGCCTGATCCTGGGTCATACCCAGGTGGGTGTGCAGCGCATGGAAGTTCTCGGTCACGTAACCACCGAAGTACGCCGGGTCATCGGAGTTGACCGTGACCTTCACGCCGCGCTCGAGCATGTCGAGGATGTTGTGCTGGGACATGTGATCGAACACGCAGAGCTTGGTATTCGACAGCGGGCACACGGTCAGCGGGATCTGCTCGTCGATGATCCGCTGCATCAGACGCTCGTCTTCGATGGCGCGTACGCCATGGTCGATGCGCTGGATCTTCAGCAGGTCGATGGCTTCCCAGATGTATTCCGGTGGGCCTTCTTCACCGGCATGGGCGACGGTCAGGAAGCCTTCGTGACGGGCACGGTCGAACACGCGCTGGAACTTGCTTGGCGGGTGACCCATCTCGGAACTATCCAGACCCACCGCGACGAACGCATCACGGAACGGCAACGCCTGGTCGAGGGTTTTCTGCGCTTCGTCTTCGCTCAGGTGGCGCAGGAAACTCAGGATCAAACCGCTGGTGATACCCAGTTGTTGCTCACCATCTTTCAGCGCGGCGGCGATGCCATTGAGCACCACTTCGAACGGGATGCCACGGTCGGTGTGGGTCTGCGGATCGAAGAACGGTTCGGTGTGAATCACGTTCTGTTCTTTGCAGCGCAGCAGGTAGGCCCAGGTCAGGTCGTAGAAATCCTGGGAGGTGCGCAGCACGTCGGCGCCCTGGTAATACAGGTCGAGGAATTCCTGCAAATTGTTGAAGGCGTAAGCCTTGCGCAGGGTTTCGACGTCGCTCCACGGCAGGGCGATCTTGTTGCGCTCGGCCAGGGCGAACAACAGCTCGGGCTCCAGCGAGCCTTCGAGGTGCAGGTGCAGTTCAGCCTTGGGCAGGGCGTTGAGCCAGTCGTACATATTCTTTTCTCATCAGGTGCAATGGCGGGCATTCTACAGATGCCCGCCGAAACAATTGGCAAAACCTGACCAGCCGATCCATCACACCGCTTCCTGCTCCCGTCGATAGGCGTAGGTATCGGCGAAGCGCGACAGAAGGAATTCGGCGCAGGTGGTGGTCGGATATTTCGCCGGATGCTGTGCGTCCTGGCAACCGGGCAGGCACTCGATACGGGTATCCGGATGCGGCTCGGCGAAGAACGGCATCGAGTAGCGATCCACCCCGAGCGGGCTGATCACCCGGTGCGGGGTCGAGCGATAACGGTCGTTGCTCCAGCGGGCCATCATGTCGCCGAGGTTGACCACGAAGGTGCCGTCGATGGGCGGTGCGTCGATCCACTGGCCGTTGACGTTCTTCACCTGCAGGCCGCCGGCGCTGTCCTGATAAAGCAGGGTGATGCAGCCGTAATCGGTGTGCGCGCCGGCACCTTGCTGTTCGGCGGAACTGGCAGTGTGGCGCGGCGGGTAATGGATCATTCGCAATACGCTGACCGGTTCGTTGAAGCGTGTATCGAAGAAGTCGCGCTCGATGCCCAGCGCCAGCGCCATGGCCCGCAACAGGGTTTGCGCGAGCGCCTGCATGTCGAGGTAGTGCTGCTCCATCAGCGCTTCCCAACCAGGGATGGCCGGATGACGGTTGGGGCCACGCAAGGGTTTTCCTGCCAGCACCTCGGGATGATCGGCCGGCAGGTGCAGGCCCATGTCGAAGGTTTCCTTGAGATCGCTGGGTTTGTCCGGGTCGAGCTGTTCGGTGGCGATGGCGCCGTAGCCGCGATGATGGACGGTCTGGGTGATGTCGATCTTGAGTTTTTCTTCTGCCGGTTGCGCAAAGAAGCGCTGTGCGTGATCGAGCAGGGATTCGATGCGCTGCGCAGAAATCGGGTGACCCTTGATGTAGAAAAAGCCCCATTCGCGGCAAGCGTGGTCGATCTGTTCGGCGACGGCCGGCCAGGCGTTCTGGTCGTCGGAGTAGAGCGGTGAGATGTCGATGATCGGGAGTTGGTTCATTTCGAATGCTCTTTAATGATCGTTTCCACGTCGAACCGTCTGCGTGGGAATGCCTCAATGGACGCTCCGCGTCCGCGTTCGGCAGGGACGCGGAGCGTCCGGGCTGCATACCCACGCGGAGCGTGGGAACGATCACCGGGTAGATGTTGGAATTTACTTCGGCATCTCGGCCTTCATGCCTTCGACGTAGTAGTTCATCGACGCCAGTTCGGCGTTGGTGGCGCTGACCCCCGCCGGGATTTTCTCGACGCCGGCCTGATCCTTGATCGGCCCGGTGAACGGTTGCAAAGCGCCGCTCTTGATGTCGGCGATGATCTGCTCGGCTTCGGCCTTCACCGGTGCCGGCACCAGATCGCTGATCGGCAGTTCGACCGTGCCTTCCTTCAACCCGCCCCAGTAGTCCTGGGATTTCCAGGTGTGGTCGATCACGCTCTGGGTCGCCTGAATGTAGTGCGGCGCCCAGTCGTTGACGATCGAGGTGAGCACCGCTTTCGGGCCGAAGTGCGCCATGTCCGAAGCGTAGCCCACGGCATACACACCACGCCGCTCGGCGGCCTGAATCGGCGCCGGGCTGTCGGTGTGCTGGAACACCACGTCCACGCCCTGGTCGATCAGCGCGTTGGCGGCATCGGCCTCTTTGCCAGGATCGAACCACGAGTTGACCCACACCACTTTGATTTCGGTGCCGGGGTTGTACTTGTTCAAGGCCAGTTGAATGGCGTTGATGTCGCGGATCACTTCCGGGATCGGGAACGAGGCGACGTAGCCGATTTTTTTGCTCTTGGTCATCTTCGCCGCGAGGAAACCACCGACGTAACGACCCTCGTAGGTACGCGCCAGGTAGGTGCCGAGGTTCTTGTCCTGCTTGTAGCCGGTGGCGTGTTCGAAGGTCACCTTGGGAAACTGTTTGGCGACTTTCACCGTCGGGTTCATGTAGCCGAAAGATGTGGTGAAGATCAGGTCGTAATTGTCCTTGGCCATGTTGCGGATCACCCGCTCGGCATCGGCGCCTTCGGCGACGTTTTCCACGTAGTTGGTGGTGATCTGCGTGCCGAGTTTTTCCGCCAGCGCCTTGCGCCCCTGTTCATGCTGATACGTCCAGCCGTGGTCGCCGATGGGGCCGATGTAGACGAAGCCGACTTTCAGTGGATCGGCGGCACTGGCGCTCAGGCTGAGGCCAAGGCCCATGGCGATGCACAGCAGTGTTTGCAGTGGACGGTTTTGCATGAACGCGAACTCCCTTTTGTTGTGTGTGGGGAGGGCAATGCAAAAGGCTGACCAAGCGGACAACAATCTGGCTTGAAACCGAGGCGCGCCCATCGCGGGCAAGCCCGCTCCCACAAAAGCACCGCGATCCCTGTGGGAGCCGGCTTGCTCGCGAAGAGGCCGTAAAGTCCAATAAAAGTGCAGGCGTAGATAAAGCTGCCATCCACTGGTGCGCTAAGGTGTAACGAAACGTTAGCGCCGCCCCGCAGTCAGTAGCTCATTCGCACTCTTCGGCAAAAAGGCCCGTCATGTTCACCATCCTCAAGCAAGAAAGCTTTCTGCTGCTGGCCGTCATCGCCACCTGTGTTGCGTATCCGCTGGAGCACTGGCTGCTGCACAGCGGCCAGTTTGTCGCGCTGACGGCCGGGCTGGTGCTGATCGCCTTCATCGTCGCCGCCTCGATGCGCGTTGCCCATCAGGCTGAACTGCTCGCGGAAAAAGTCGGCGATCCGTACGGCACGATGATCCTGACCCTCGCCGCCGTGCTGGTGGAAGTGGTGATCCTGGCGATCATGATGAGCAACGAAGCTTCGGCCACACTGGTGCGCGACACGATCTATTCGGCGGTGATGCTCGACATCAACGGCATCCTCGGCCTCGCCGCGCTGATGGGCGGGATCAAGCATGGCGAGCAGTCCTACAACGACGATTCGGCCCGCAGTTACAGCGTGATGATTCTCACCGCCATGGGCGTGTCGATGGTGGTGCCGGAGTTCATTCCCGAGGCCAACTGGAAAATCTATTCGGCCTTCACCATCGGCGCGATGGTGGTGCTTTATGCGTTGTTCCTGCGCATGCAGGTCGGGCCGCACAGCTACTTTTTCAGCTACAGCTACCCGGACAAACGCCGCAAGAAAGAGCCGGTGGAACAAGAGCCGAAACCGGTCAGCCTGGCGCTGTCGATCGGCATTCTGGTGTTCGGTGTGGTGGTGATCGGCGCACTGGCCGAGGTGATGTCCAAGACCCTCGATCTGGGCCTGGAAGGGACGGGCGCACCACCGGTGATCACGGCGATTCTGGTGGCAGCGATTTCCGCGGCGCCGGAGATTCTGACCGCGTTGCGCGCGGCGTTGGCCAACCGTATGCAGTCGGTGGTCAACATTGCGATGGGGGCTTCGTTGTCGACGGTGATCCTGACGGTGCCGGTGATGGAGGCGATGGCGCTCTACACCGGGCAGCCGTTTCAGATGGCGATGACGCCAGTGCAGACGGTGATGATCTTCATCACGCTGATCGTCAGTGCGATCAACCTCAATGACGGGGAGACCAATGCCATCGAGGGCATGACCCACTTTGTGCTGTTTGCGACGTTCATCATGTTGTCGCTGCTCGGCCTTTGAAGGCGACCATCGCTGACCGATCGTTCCCACGCTCCACGTGGGAATGCATACCGGGACGCTCTGCGTCCCAACGTCGGACGCAGAGCGTCCATGGCTGCATTCCCACGCAGAGCGTGGGAACGATCAGAGACTTACGCTTGGATCAGGTACCGGAAATCAACTGCCGAGCCGCCTGGCTGTGATCGGCAATCAGGCCTTTGAGATCCAGTCCTTCAACCTGCCCGTCAACCACTCGCCATTTGCCGCCGACCATCACCCGATCCGCCCGGTCCGCGCCGCACAACAGCAGCGCCGAAATCGGGTCATGGCTGCCGGAAAAGCGCAGTTCATCGAGTTTGAACAACGCCAGATCCGCCTGCTTGCCGACCGCCAGTTCACCGATGTCGGTGCGACCCAGCAGGCTCGCCGAACCCTTGGTCGCCCAGCCCAGCACACGTTCCGGGGTGATCTTCTCGGCGCCGTAACGCAAGCGCTGGATGTACAGGGCCTGACGCGCTTCGAGGATCATGTTCGACGCATCGTTGGACGCCGAGCCATCCACGCCGAGACCGAACAACGCGCCGGCATCGGTCAGTTCGATGCTGGGGCAGATGCCGGACGCCAGACGCATGTTCGAGCTCGGGCAATGGCAGATACCGGTGCCCGCCGCGCCGAGACGGGCGATTTCGTCGGGGTTGAAATGGATGCCGTGGGCCAGCCACGTGCGCGGGCCGAGCCAGCCGACGCTGTCCAGATAATCCACCGTGCGCAGGCCGAAGCGTTGCAGGCAGAAGTCTTCTTCGTCGAGGGTTTCGGCGAGGTGAGTGTGCAGGCGCACATCGAGTTTGTTCGCCAGTTCGGCGCTGGCGGACATGATTTCCGGGGTCACCGAGAACGGCGAGCACGGCGCCAGAGCGATCTGGATCTGCGCGCCGTCGCCACGTTCGTGGTACTCGTGAATCAGACGCTGACTGTCGTCGAGAATTACTTGGCCTTCCTGCACGGTCTGTTGTGGCGGCAG
The DNA here is from genome assembly GCF_059424205.1 of Pseudomonas sp. GW456-12-1-14-TSB6. Classification (NCBI taxonomy): domain Bacteria; kingdom Pseudomonadati; phylum Pseudomonadota; class Gammaproteobacteria; order Pseudomonadales; family Pseudomonadaceae; genus Pseudomonas; species Pseudomonas sp. GW456-12-1-14-TSB6. The sequence goes on along the minus strand of NZ_JBWKZE010000054.1, from coordinate 11,998 downwards.
ACCGCCGTCCTTCTCGCCGAGGCTCATCGAACCACGGGTGAGCATGGCGCGCATGCCCAGTTCACGCACGGTTTCGACTTGCACGTCGATGGCGTTTTCCAGGCCATCCGGGAACAGGTAATGGTGATCGGCAGCGGTGGTGCAGCCCGACAGCAGCAACTCGGCCAGCGCGACTTTGCTGGCGAGGGCGAGTTTTTCAGGCGTCAGGCGCGCCCAGACCGGGTACAGGGTTTTCAGCCACGGGAACAACGGCTGATTGACCACCGGCGCCCAGGCGCGGGTCAGGGTCTGATAGAAGTGGTGATGGGTGTTGATCAGGCCCGGCAGGATCACGTGTTCACGGGCGTCGAACACTTCATTGCATGGGGTCGATGGCTGCTGACCGGCGCCGAGCACTTCGGTGATCACACCGTCTTGCAGGACCAGACCGCCACGGGCATCGAGGCCGTTGGCCGTGAAAATGGCGAGGGGATTTTTTAACCAGATACGGGTCGCAGGCATTGTGGCCGGCTCCTCTGAAAGTTGGGTTCAGGGTTGCCAGCTCAGTGTTGCCCTGTCTGCTGATCCAGGGTCGCCGCGAGGGGCGAGGTGCGGAGTTTCGAACAAAATGTTTCGACGGGCAAGCCCAACCCGACCAGACACCGGGATAACCCTGTGGGGGTGAGCCCCCACAGGGTCCAGTGATTACCAGGGAATGGTTTCACCCTTGTAGTTCACGAAGTGATGGCCGCCCTTGCCGGCGAATGCATCCACCTGATCCACCAGGCCACGGGTGCTGGTCTCCACGTCGATGTCGGCACCTTCGCCGCCCATGTCGGTTTTCACCCAGCCCGGATGCAGCGACAGCACCGTAAGTTTCTGCTCGCCCAACTGCGTGACGAAGCTGTTGGTCATCGAGTTCAGCGCAGCCTTGCTGGCCTTGTACAGCGCCAGTTCCGGCGCGTCGGGCATGGTCACGCTGCCGAGCACCGAACTCATGAACGCCAGCACGCCGCTGCCGTCGCGAATCTGCCCGACAAAGCGCTGGGCCAGATTGATCGGTGCCACCGCGTTGGTGAAGAACAACTGACCGACCTCCGCCAGCGTCGCGCCGCCCGGGGTCTGCACGTCGGGGCCTTTGACCCCGGCGTTGACGAACAGCAGGTCGAAGGTCTGGCCCTTGAGCTTCTGGCTCAGGGCGATCACCGCTTGCTGGTCGTCCATGTCGAGTTTTTCGATCTGCACGTTGCCCAGTGCTTCGAGAGCCTCGGCATTGGAAGGATTGCGAACCGTGGCGGTGACTTGCCAGCCGTCGGCCAGCAGGGTTTTCACCAGTCCCAGGCCCAGTCCCCGGGAGGCGCCGATGATCAATGCGTGCTTGGCAGGATTAAGTGCGGACATGATTGGCTTTCCTTGAAAGTTGAAAGATCACGGGTTCAATGGACAGCGTTGACCGAGCCGATGCTGCAATTCGAGGCGCAGCTCGCCGAGTTCGGCCATGCGGGTTTCGACCAGCTTGAGTTTGTCTTGCAGCAGTTGCGTGACGGTGGTGTCAGGATTTGGCGATTGCCACAGCGCGCCAACGCTGCTGCCGATCTCGCCGAGGGTAAAGCCCAGACGCTGCGCCGTTTTGATGTAGAGCACCAATTGCACCATCTCCGGCGGATAGTCGCGATAACCGTTGGCGCTGCGTTGCGCCGCGATCAATCCGCGCTCCTCGTAAAAACGCAGCGTGTCACGGCTGACATCGCAGGCGTGGGCCAACTCACCGATGCGCATCTTGCAGGTCTCGAAAGTGTTTGACCCTGGAGCATACTCCAGGCTTTACCGTGGTTGCTCCCTGAATTTTCGGAGCAAGGATGATGTGGACTTCAACGCAATATCGGCAGGTGGTGCGCGGCAGCGCCTGGTATGACTTGATCGTGACGGCGGCGTTTGTCACACCGTGGAGTTTTGCTGTGTTGCATGGGGTGCTGACAGCGCTGAGTCAGGCGCTGGAGCTGCCCGGCGAGCTGCCGCCGTTCGAACCTGCGCATCTGTTGATAGCCAATTTGTTCGGGTCGGTGGTGTGCATGTGGGCAGTGCTGCGGATTCGTGATCCGCAGCCGGTTTATGGGCGCTATGACGCGGTGACGCGGTTTCTGTTCGCCGCGTGGATGACGTATGCCCTGGCCCACGGCGCCAGTTCGTTGGTGGTGGGGTTCCTGGTTCTCGAAGTGGCGTGGGGCATCGCTCAGGCGTTGCCGGTCCGGCCGCTGTCGCGAGCCGTAACGGCTTAGTGCCCGGCCTGCCACGGCTGCCCCAGTGATACCGGCGCGTACAACCGTGTACGCAGCGCATCCCGCGACAACAACACCAGCACCAGAATCGTCGCGACATACGGCAGCATCGCCAGCAGACTCGAAGGAATCGCCAGCCCCAACCCCTGCGCCACCAGGTGCAGGATGCTGGCGAGTCCGAACAGATACGCACCGAGCAGCAAGCGCCACACCCGCCAACTGGCGAACACCACCAGCGCCAGCGCGATCCAGCCGCGTCCGGCGGTCATGTTCTCGGCCCACATCGGCGTGTAAGCCAGCGACAGATAAGCGCCGGCCAGTCCGGCCATCGCGCCGCCGAACAGCACCGCCAATGTACGCACGGTCAGCACCGGCAAACCCATGGCACTGGCCGCATCCGGGTTCTCGCCGACCGCTTGAATTATCAGCCCGACACGGCTTTTCACGATCACCCACGCCACCAGCGCAAACAGCGCGAACGACAGGTACACCAACAGATCCTGGGCAAACAGCATCCGCCCAATCAGTGGGATTTCGCTCAAGTAGGGAATCGCCAGCGGCTCGAATCCCGCCAGCGGTTTGCCGACCCACGCCGCGCCGACAAAGGTCGACAGGCCGACGCCAAAAATCGTCAGCGCCAGCCCGGTCGCCACCTGATTGGCGTTGAACACCAGCGCCACCAGAGCAAACAGCGACGACAGCAACATCCCGGCGAGCATCGCCAACACCACGCCGAGCCACAGGTTGCCGCTGTTGAACGCGACGATGAAACCGATCACCGCGCCAAACAGCATCATGCCTTCCTGACCGAGGTTGAGTACGCCGCTCTTCTCGCAGATCAATTCACCCAACGCCACCAGCAGCAGTGGCGTGCCGCAGCGCACCATGGCGTAGAAAATATTGCTCAACAGATCGATATCCATTACAGCGCTCCGGCGGTTACGGCGGTGGTAGAAGTGCGCCGCACCCAGCGCAGGTTCAGGCGTGGCCGATAGAGGATCAGCACGTCACAGGCCAGCAGGAAAAACAGCATCATTCCCTGAAATAACTGAGTGATCGCCTGCGGTAGATTCAGCGTCATCTGCGCGCTCTCGCCACCGATGTACAGCAGCGCCATCAACAGGCTGGAAAACAGAATGCCGATCGGATTGAGCCTGCCGAGAAACGCCACGGTGATCGCCGCATAGCCGTAACCCGGTGAGACCTGCGGCACCAGTTGGCCGATCGGTCCGGTGACTTCGCAGACACCGGCCAGTCCCGCCAATCCTCCGCTGATCAGCAGTGCGAGCCAGATCAGACGCTTCTCGCGAAACCCGACAAACCCTGCCGCACGCTTGTCCAGGCCCAGCACCTTGATCTGGAAACCGACGAAGCTTTTCTGCAACAACACCCACACCGCGACCAACGCGAGCAAGGCGAAATACACGCCGATGTGCGCCCGCCCGTCCTCCATCAACAGCGGCAGGCGGCTGGCGTCGCTGAACATTGCCGACTCGGGAAAGTTGAATCCGGCCGGATCTTTCAGCGGCCCGTGCACGCAAAACAGCAACAGGTTCAGCGCGATGTAATTGAGCATGATGCTGGTGAGGATTTCGTTGGCGTTGAAGCGGGTACGCAACCAGGCGGTGAGTCCGGCCCACGCGGCGCCGGCGAACGTGCCGGTGAGCAGGATCAGCACCAGCGCCCAGCGGCTTTGCATATCGATGATGTTCACCGCCAGCGCACTGCCCGCCAGGGCGCCGAGCAGCAACTGGCCTTCGGCGCCGATGTTCCAGATCCGCGCCTGATAAGCCACTGCAAGGCCCAACGCACACAACAGGATCGGCAGGGTTTTGACCAGCAGTTCGCAGATGCCGTACAGGTCGCTGACCGGGGCGATCAACAAGGTGTGCAAAGTCTTCAGCGGATCATGGCCAAGGGCGACGAACAGCAACGATCCGCAGACCAGCGTCAGCGCCGCCGCCAGCACCGGCGAGCACCACAGCATCAGGCGCGATTGCCGGCCACGGGGTTCGAGGGAAAGCAACATGGGAAAACTCCGTTAAACCGTGGCCGGTTGTGATTGAGGGGTGTCGAACTGGCCGGCCATCCAGCCGCCGACGTCGCTGAGGCGGGTTTGCGCCGTGTCCTGCAACGCCGACAGGCGCCCGCCGCACAGCGCGCCGAGGCGGTCGCTGATCTGGAACAGTTCGTCGAGGTCTTCGGAGATCACCAGAATCGCCGCCCCGGCATCGCGCAGGGCAATCAGCGCCCGATGAATGGTGGCCGCCGCGCCGACATCCACGCCCCAGGTCGGGTGCGCGGCGATCAGCAGTTTCGGTTGCTGGAGGATTTCCCGGCCGAGGATGAATTTCTGCAGGTTGCCGCCGGACAGGCTGCGGGCGGCGGTCTGGGTGTCCGGGGTTTTCACGCCGAAGCGCTGGATGATCGTTTGGGCGAGGGCTTCGACCTTGCCGCGCTCGATCAAGCCATGGCTGACCAGGCCTTGTTGAAAGGCAGTGAGCAGGGCGTTGTTCGCCAGGCTCATGTCCGGCACGGCGCCATGCCCGAGGCGTTCGGCTGGGACGAACGCCAGGCCGAGTTTGCGTCGCGCATCCGGGCGCTGATCGGCGACGGGGTGTTCCTGGAAGCAGATGGTTTGCGCTGCATCGCGGGGCAGTGTTTGCTCGCCGCTGAGCAATGCCAGAAGCTCGTCCTGCCCGTTGCCCGCCACGCCGGCGATGCCGACGATTTCACCGCTGCGCACCTGCAGATCGATGTCGCTCAGGGAGCAACCGAACGGATCCGGGTTGTGCCAGTTCAAACCGCTGACCTGCAAAAACGCCGCGCCACCGGTGACCTTCGTGAACTCGCCGATCAAGGTCGCGGCGTCGCCCACCATCAATTGCGCCAGTTGCCGGTCGGTGCAGTCGGCCGGTACGCAATGCCCGGCCACCCGGCCGCCGCGCAACACCGTAGCGCTGTGACACAAGGCGCGCACCTCGCCGAGTTTGTGGCTGATGAACAGAATGCTGCAGCCCTCGGCCGCGAGCCGGCGCAGGGTGATGAACAACTCTTCGGCTTCCTGCGGCGTGAGCACCGAGGTCGGTTCGTCGAGAATCAGCAAGCGAATGTCCTGCATCAGGCAACGTACGATCTCGACCCGTTGCCGCTCGCCGATCGACAGGCTGTGGACAAGTCGCTGGGGCTCAAGCGCCATGCCATATCGGCGCGACACTTCACGGATTTTCGCCTCAAGCTGTTTCGGCGAACCGGCCGCTACACCCATCGCCAATGCAATGTTCTGCGCCACGCTCAAGGTCTCGAACAGCGAGAAATGCTGGAACACCATGCCGATGCCCAACTGCCGCGCCTGGGCCGGGTTGCGCATGATCACCGGTTGACCCTGCCACAGCATCTCACCCGAATCGGCCTGGGTGACGCCGTAGATGATCTTCATCAACGTGCTTTTACCCGCGCCGTTTTCACCGAGCAGCGCGTGGATTTCGCCGGGGGCGATGCTCAGGTCGATGGCGTCATTGGCAAGGCATCCGGGATAACGTTTGCTGATGTGGCGCAGTTGCAGGCGCGGTGTGGACGTGGGGTTTGGCATGACAGGCTCGGGTTGCTTGGAGTTGTGCCTGTGGATAAAGCAATTTCCTGGCCATTGAGTCAGGAACGCAGGTGGCTGCTGTTTGCCAGCCTGTGGCGCAGAGCCTGTGAATCGAATTCGGTTGCCTGCACGGCACCACTTGAGGGCAAAGCCTTTGATCAGGCTCCAGTTTTGCCCGCAACTGGCTGATCAAAAAACGAGCAACCGCGCCGAAGCCATGCAGAACCTGCGACTGCGCCAGCCATGAACGGCTTATCCACAGGTTGCTCCACAGTATTTGTGCGCAAGACAAAATCCCGGGCATAAGCACTGGCGGGCTTTCTTCTAAAGGCGATAAACAACGCTAAGCGATTGTTTTTACGTGAAATTGTTCATTGTGATGAGCGATTGGACGAAAAGTGAGCAAATCCCGCAAAGCCACGTGACAGAAGGGTTACAGCCTCCTGTGCTCAGGTTATCCACAGCCGGGTGCACAGCGGATGTGGGCAAGTTGCGGGTTTAAGCACATCGGCTTGTGCCCTAAAACATGGCGGGGCTTCAACGCTGCAGCAGGATTCGCCCACGGCTCAGATCGGCCAACTGAGTTTGCAACAACTCGATGTGCGCTTCGCCCACGGCCAGTTGCAACTCGACACCATTGGCGGTGAAGTTTTCCTCGACCACCAATCCGCCCAGATCCGCGACCCGCAGCTTCACCAGCGCCAGTTCGCCAAAGGCGCAGGCGCAACGCACGGGCACGCGACTGATCAATTCCATCTTCGGCGCGGCTTGCAGGCACTTGTTGGCGCCGCCGCCATAGGCCCGGGCCAGGCCGCCGGTGCCCAGCTGAATGCCGCCGTACCAGCGGATCACCAGCACCGCGACCTGATCGCAGTCCTGCGCTTCGATGGCCGCGAGAATCGGCCGCCCGGCAGTGCCGCCGGGTTCGCCGTCGTCGTTGCTGCGGTACTGATCGCCGAGTTTCCACGCCCAGCAATTATGCGAAGCGTTCAAGTCGCTGTGCTGCTCGATGAAGGCTTGCGCCTCCGCGGGGCTGCCGATCGGCGCGGCGAAGGTGATGAAACGGCTTTTGCGAATCTCTTCGCGGAATTCGCAAAAGCCGCTGAGGGTGAATGGCATAAAACGACTTATATAGAAGAAGTGAGGCCGCAGCCTTTGAGGATGATGCGGATCAGGTTGTTGCCGGCGTCTTCCATATCCTGTTTGGTCAACTTGCTGCGACCGGTCACCCGGCAGATCTGGGTGGCGAAGTCGGCGTAATGCTGGGTGCTGCCCCACAACAGGAAGATCAGGTGCACCGGGTCGACCGGGTCCATCTTGCCCGCGTCGATCCAGGCCTGGAACACGCCGGCGCGGCCCTGGAACCAGGCGCGGTAATCCTGATTGAAATATTCGGTCAGGCATTCGCCGCCGCTGATCACTTCCATCGCGAAGATCCGCGACGCTTGCGGCTGGCGACGGGAGAATTCCATTTTCGCGCGGATGTAGCGGGTCAGCGCTTCGGCCGGATCGTCCTCGGCCGTCAGGGTGTTGAAGGTGCTGTCCCACAATTGAAGGATGTTGCTCAGCACCGCCACGTACAACCCGAGCTTGTTGGTGAAGTAGTAATGCAGATTCGCCTTTGGCAGCCCGGCCTTGGTGGCGATGGTGTTCATGCTCGTGCCTTTGTACCCGTGACGGGCGAACTCGTCTTCGGCGGCTTTGATGATGGTCTCTTCGTTCTTCTGACGAATGCGGCTGGCGGGTTTGCCGCCGTGGGCTGGGACTTCAAAGGTCATAGGCACTTCCGGGTTTGTCTGTGGGGTGCAACCAGTTGCGTTGATAGCGCAACCACCGGCGCGGGACAAGCCCCGGGCGAATAAAACCCCGGTCGTCAGCGGGTGGCGGCGAGGCTTTCGAGAAAACTTTCCAGTACCAGATGAGGGCGACGGCCCTTGCGGGTAACCGAGGCAAGGCTCAAATCATAGAAGCGGGTACTGGCCTTGAGCGCGCGCAAGCGACCTTGTTGAACCCAGAGACTGGCATAGTGATCCGGCAAATAGCCGATGTAACGCCCGGTCAGAATCAGGAACGCCATGCCTTCACGGTCGGATGCGCTGGCGGTGCAATTGAGCGCCTGATAGTGCGCCTGGATCTCCGCTGGCAAACGGAAGGTCGGGGCGATGGCGTCCTGACTGTTCAAGCGTTCGTCATCCAGTTGTTTGTCATCGACGTAAAACAGCGGATGACCAACTGCGCAGTAGAGCAACGAGCGCTCGCTGTACAACGGCTGGTATTCCAGTCCCGACAACGCACTGGCCTGCGGCACCACGCCGACATGCAGGCGGCCGTCGAGCACACCTTGTTCGACTTCGTTGGGGGCGATCATGCGGATCTGGATTTGCACGTCCGGCCCGCGTTCCTTCAATTGGGCCAATGCGTGGGTGATGCGCATGTGGGGCAGGGTGACGAGGTTGTCAGTCAGGCCGATGATCAACTCGCCGCGCAAGTGCTGGTGCAGGCCATTGACCTCGGTGCGGAAACTTTCCAGTGCACTTAGTAGCTGCAACGCCGATTGATAGACCTCGCGGCCTTCTTCGGTCAGGGAGAAACCGGCGCGCCCGCGTTGGCACAGACGCAGGCCGAGACGTTGTTCCAGATCACTCATCTGCTGGCTGATCGCCGAGCGACCGATGCCGAGTACGGTTTCCGCCGCCGAGAAGCCACCGCACTCCACCACGCTGCGAAAAATCCGCAGCAGGCGAATGTCAAAGTCACTGACCTGGGCCAGTGGATCGGGGCGGCGGCTGCTCATGATGTTGTGCTCATTGTTTAGCAGAGTTCTAACTGAAGGTTAGAAGAGTTGAATTTCACCGACTTTATCCCCGTGGCAATTTAGCTGCAACAACGCTTTCTATCGCTCTGAAGCTTATTGCCCTGCGAGGTTTTGCCCGATGAACATGCCTGAAAACGCGCCGTCGCCACTGGCCAGCCAACTGAAGCTGGACGCGCACTGGATGCCGTACACCGCCAACCGCAACTTCCAGCGCGACCCGCGTCTGATCGTCGGTGCCGAAGGCAGCTGGCTGATCGACGACAAGGGCCGCAAGGTGTACGACTCGCTGTCCGGTCTGTGGACCTGCGGCGCCGGGCATACCCGCAAGGAAATCCAGGAAGCGGTGGCCAAGCAGTTGGGCACCCTCGATTACTCGCCGGGCTTCCAGTACGGCCATCCGCTGTCGTTCCAGCTGGCGGAGAAAATCACCGATCTGACCCCGGGTAACCTGAACCACGTGTTCTTCACTGACTCCGGTTCCGAATGCGCCGATACCGCGGTGAAAATGGTCCGTGCTTACTGGCGCCTGAAAGGCCAGTCGACCAAGACCAAGATGATCGGCCGCGCCCGTGGCTATCACGGTGTGAACATCGCCGGCACCAGCCTTGGCGGCGTCAACGGCAACCGCAAGCTGTTCGGTCAGGCGATGATGGATGTCGATCACCTGCCGCACACTTTGCTGGCGAGCAATGCTTTCTCCCGTGGCATGCCGGAGCAGGGTGGTATCGCCCTGGCCGATGAGCTGCTGAAACTGATCGAGCTGCACGATGCTTCGAACATCGCAGCGGTGTTCGTTGAGCCGATGGCCGGCTCCGCTGGCGTGCTGGTTCCGCCACAGGGCTACCTCAAGCGTCTGCGTGAAATCTGCGATCAGCACAACATCCTGCTGGTGTTCGACGAAGTGATCACCGGCTTCGGCCGTACCGGCACCATGTTCGGCGCCACCACTTTCGGCGTGACCCCGGACCTGATGTGCATCGCCAAGCAAGTTACCAACGGCGCGATCCCGATGGGCGCGGTGATTGCCAGCTCCGAGATTTATCAGACCTTCATGAACCAGCCGACCCCGGAATACGCCGTGGAATTCCCGCACGGCTACACCTACTCGGCGCACCCCGTGGCTTGTGCCGCTGGCCTGGCGGCACTCGACCTGCTGCAAAAGGAAAACCTGGTGCAGAGCGTGGCCGAAGTCGCGCCGCATTTCGAAAATGCCCTGCATGGCCTGAAAGGCGCGAAGAACGTCATCGACATTCGTAACTTCGGTCTGGCCGGTGCGATCCAGATTGCGGGCCGTGACGGCGACGCTATCGTGCGTCCGTTCGAGGCCGGCATGGCGTTGTGGAAAGCCGGGTTCTACGTGCGCTTCGGTGGCGACACCCTGCAGTTCGGCCCAACCTTCAACAGCAAGCCGCAAGACCTTGATCGTCTGTTCGACGCGGTCGGCGAAGTGCTGAACAAGCTCGACTGATTTTTCCTTCTATATAGATACGCCAATGGCAGGCGCCCCTTGCGGGCGTCTGCGCACAAGAATTCAGGAGTTCCCCGATGAGCGTTATCCCGCATTTGATCAATGGCGAACTGGTGACCGAGAACGGTCGCGCGGTCGATGTGTTCAACCCGTCTACCGGTCAGGCTATCCACAAGCTGCCGCTGGCCAGCCGCGAAACCATCCAGCACGCCATCGATGCCGCCAAGGCTGCATTCCCGGCTTGGCGCAACACGCCACCGGCCAAACGTGCCCAGGTGATGTTCCGTTTCAAGCAATTGCTGGAGCAGAACGAAGCGCGCATCGCGCAGTTGATCAGCGAAGAACACGGCAAGACCCTGGAAGATGCTGCCGGTGAACTGAAGCGCGGTATCGAGAACGTCGAGTTCGCCTGCGCAGCGCCGGAAATCCTCAAGGGTGAGTACAGCCGCAACGTCGGCCCAAACATTGATGCGTGGTCGGACTTCCAGCCGCTGGGCGTGGTGGCCGGTATCACCCCGTTCAACTTCCCGGCGATGGTGCCGCTGTGGATGTATCCGCTGGCGATCGTCTGCGGCAACTGCTTTATCCTCAAGCCGTCCGAGCGTGATCCGAGCTCGACCCTGCTGATCGCGCAACTGCTGCTGGAAGCCGGCCTGCCGAAAGGCGTGCTGAGCGTAGTGCACGGTGACAAGACTGCGGTGGACGCGCTGATCGAAGCGCCGGAAGTCAAAGCGCTGAGCTTCGTGGGTTCGACCCCGATTGCCGAATACATCTATGCCGAAGGCACCAAGCGCGGCAAACGCGTTCAGGCACTGGGCGGCGCGAAGAACCACGCGGTACTGATGCCGGATGCGGATCTGGACAATGCCGTCAGCGCACTGATGGGTGCGGCTTACGGTTCCTGCGGCGAACGCTGCATGGCGATCTCGGTGGCCGTGTGTGTGGGTGACCAGGTTGCCGACGCACTGGTGGCCAAACTGGTTCCTCAGATCAAGGCGCTGAAAATCGGTGCCGGCACTTCTTGTGGTCTGGACATGGGGCCGCTGGTCACCGGTCAGGCGCGCGACAAGGTCAGCGGTTATGTCGAAGACGGCGTTGCGGCGGGTGCGACCCTGGTGGTCGACGGTCGTGGTCTGAGCGTTGCCGGTCATGAAGAAGGTTTCTTCCTGGGTGGCTGCCTGTTCGACAACGTCACGCCTGAGATGCGCATCTATAAAGAAGAGATCTTCGGGCCGGTGCTGTGCGTCGTCCGGGTGAACAGCCTGGAAGAGGCGATGCAACTGATCAACGATCACGAATACGGCAACGGCACCTGCATCTTCACTCGTGACGGTGAAGCGGCACGTCTGTTCTGCGACGAGATCGAAGTCGGCATGGTCGGCGTCAATGTTCCACTGCCGGTGCCGGTGGCTTACCACAGCTTCGGCGGCTGGAAGCGCTCGCTGTTCGGCGACCTGCATGCTTATGGTCCGGATGGTGTGCGCTTCTATACCCGTCGCAAGGCGATCACTCAGCGTTGGCCACAGCGTGCGAGCCATGAGGCGTCGCAGTTCGCATTCCCTAGCTTGTAAGTAGAAGGGCAGTGCAAAGAAGGCCGACCTTTTAAGGTCGGCCTTCGCGTTTCAGGGCTTTTTTGACCGATATGACAGTTTTATGAAAATAGGGGTTGACGGGAGATTCTGAGTCTCTATAATTCGCCCCACTTCCGGCGCAGTCGAAACGGAAAACTCCTTGAGGTTCAATGAGTTAAGTAGGTTTCGATAGTGGATCGCTTCAGTTCATCGAAGCCTGGAAGGAGTTGGAAATGCCGGTTTTCTGGTGCTTTCAACGGTTCGATCTTCTCGGTCGAAAGCGGAGAAAAAGAG
>NZ_JBWKZE010000053.1:0-22892 GCF_059424205.1 Pseudomonas sp. GW456-12-1-14-TSB6 | reverse complement strand
GGGAGTTTGGTGAAGACGGAAGGGATGGGGTTGGTGGTGGTTTTGGTGCAGGTGGTGAATTTGGTGGGGGTATTCCGGGAAGTACGTAAGCAGGCTCGTAATGAGAGGGTATGGAAACCTTTTGCTGAAGCGGTTGCAGCTACTGGAGCAGCCGGGTTTACTGCGGCGCAGAGTCTTGCGGATACGGCGATGAAGGCTCGGAGTGCTGAATTGATTGCAGGGCTTCAGCGACATGCCTTGTTGAACGTGCATGTGCAGATGGGGAAGGTGCATGTTGGATTGGGCATGGCCACTTACGGGCTTGGCCTATTGTCCTCGGCAATCAGCCTTAAAAAACAACACGAAAATTGGCAACAGGCCGTTCGCAGTGGCAATCATTCGGCGCAAGGTGCTGCCGAATTGGCCACACTAGGTGCTGGAGGAATGACTGCCGTCAATGCTTATGGTTTAGGCAACACATTGCATGCGGGCTATTCCGTCTTCACCGCATCAGACCGTAGCGCACGGATCGCAGCGTGGGCGGCCGCCGGTACACGTCTCTCGACGGTGTTCTTCCGCTTCAATCTTGCGGGGGCTCTATTCACCGTGCTCGAACTGAGCGGGAGCTGGTTGTTTAACCGTTACAACCTCAGTGCCCATGACAAATGGCTGAAAATCACGCCCTGGGGGAGGGATACCGACATGCGCGGTGACCACTCGCTGGAGGACTATCAGAGTTATCTGGCCTTTCTGATCCATGCGCCTTACGCGCAACTGGGACCCAATCCTTATGACTCCTGGCTGAAAAACCTGCTGTTCAAAGCCAGACCCAGCGATATCCACCTCGTGTTACCCAGACTGACTTTGGGTGATCTATTGCCGCCTCTCGGCGGAAAAGCTACTCACCTATTGGGCATCGGCGCCCACCGTATTTCGATGCTGCTTCACAGTCGTGGAACCCCACGGGAGCGCAAGGATGTGGTCAGCGAAGAGATCCTCCGCAGCCTGCGCATCGTCAAATCATCAGCGGAAGGCTTGGTGCTATGCCTCCAGTACCCGGTAGATCCCGATTCCGAATTCACCCCAGCCAAAGAAACACTGGAATTGGCCGTCTGTATTCAAAACCTGAACGACAAAGGTGAATGGACATCGCGCACTCGTGTCATTCATATCGATCCACGGGGGGAGGGGCACTTTGTAGTGATTGCTCCGCAACTGGTGAAAGAGAAGCCACCGGTTTTGCGTGTCGAAACCCAGTTTTTAGAGCAGGCCGATCATGCTGAATAATCCAGTAGAGCCGGGAGTTATCCCGCAAGTCGAGACACCTCGAAAAGCAGGGGATGTCGAGCCGTTTCCGAGTGGTAAGGTCACCTATCTGTCCCCAATACCCTTACCAACACTGACTCCACCTTATGGTCCACATATTGGTGAGCTGAATGATGTTTGCATGGATTTTGGGTTGGGGAAGCCAGAGGTTTTTATGTGGCAAATGACTTTGGGCGGGCCATTCAGCGTGTCTTTCTCAGTCGCTTTTCTCTTTCCATTGGTCGGCGGCTTTCTCGGGCTGATGTTTGGAGATAGTTGGGACGAAATCTGGAGTTACATAGAAGGAATTTTTCAAGAGACAAGAGGACTTGCCATTGAAACCTGTTTTCTAATGCTGCTCATCACCCTCGGCGTCTGGCACCACAACCACAAAAAACGCGCCTCAATCATCCCAACCCGCTTCAACCGCCAACGCCGCGAAGTCTGCTTCATGCCCGAAGGCGCCACCGAACCGGTCTTCGTCCCCTGGGAATCCCTTTCGGCGTGGATCATCGAAGCCCAGGGCGCCACCCAATACGGCATCCACCGCCAGTACGGCATGGGAATCGGCTTCTACCACGGCGAAACCCTCACCAGCCTCGAATTCCAATGCGCCGGCCTGCCCCTCGCCATCAGCCATTGGGAAGCCATTCGCGGCTACATGGAATACGAAATCCACGACCTCAAATCGATTCAAGACCTTCAAGACTTGCAAGGCCCCGATGACCCGCCCCACGAAGGCCTGCACACCTTCCGCAACGCCCGCGCACGCATGCACCAGCAGATCCGCGACGGTTCACGTACTCGGCTGTCGGGTTTCTTCTGGTACCTCTATCACGTCATGACCTTGTGGACGATTCCCAACCACCTCGTCGAATGGGAAGTGCGCCGTCTCGAACGGATCGGCAAACAGGCACTGCCCGAAGCCATGCGCCAATGGTCGGAACCGCTGCCGGAGGATCAATGGGCCAAACCGAGTGAAGAGCTGCTGCGACTCAGTGAGCAAGTACGCCAACTGCAAAAACGCCAGCCGCATCGACCGATCACCGAGATCTTTGCCGAGGTGCAACGCTAGTCCCGGGGGCAGTAGGGACGCAGGGTGGTCGATTGCATTGAGCGGCAGAAACGTGCTTCCCATCCCCTCTGCTAGTATTTGCCCCACTGCCTCCCGGAGATTGCCCCCATGACCGAGCCCATCCGTCTGACCCAATACAGCCACGGCGCGGGTTGTGGCTGCAAGATTTCGCCCAAGGTGCTGGAGGTGATTCTGGCCGGCAGCGGGGCGCAGAACCTTGATCCGAAACTGTGGGTCGGCAACGCGTCGCGCGATGATGCGGCGGTGTATGAAATCGATGCCGAGCGCGGGGTGGTCTCGACCACGGATTTCTTCATGCCGATCGTCGACGACCCGTTCGACTTCGGCCGCATCGCCGCCACCAATGCCATCAGCGACATCTACGCCATGGGCGGCGATCCGTTGATGGCGATTGCGATTCTCGGCTGGCCGGTCAACGTGCTGGCGCCGGAAGTCGCTCGGGAGGTGATTCGTGGCGGGCGCGCGGTGTGCGATGCGGCGGGGATTCCGCTGGCCGGCGGGCATTCGATCGATGCGCCGGAGCCGATCTTCGGTCTGGCCGTCACGGGACTGGTGGAAAAGCGCTTCATGAAACGAAACGACACGGCCACCGCCGGTTGCCTGCTGTACCTGACCAAACCGTTGGGCATCGGCATCCTCACCACCGCCGAGAAGAAGGGCAAGCTGCGCCCCGACGACATCGGCGTGGCCCGGGACTGGATGTGTACGCTGAACAAGCCCGGCAGCCGTTTCGGCAAACTGGCCGGGGTCACCGCCATGACCGACGTCACCGGGTTTGGCCTGCTCGGGCATCTGGTGGAAATGGCCGACGGCAGTCACCTGACGGCGCGGGTTTTTTATGACCGGGTGCCGCGGCTTTCGAGCATTGAGTACTACCTCGAACAGGGCTGCGTGCCCGGCGGCACCTTGCGCAACTTCGACAGTTATTCGAGCCGCGTCGGGCGAGTGCAGGAATTGCACAAACGGGTTCTGTGCGACCCGCAGACCAGCGGCGGGCTGCTGGTGGCCGTGACCCCCGAAGGCAATGCCGAATTTCTCGCCGTCGCTGCCGAACTCGGCCTCGTGCTTGAGCCGGTCGGTGAATTGATCGCGCGACAGAGCCACGCGGTCGAGGTGAATTGATGACCGCCGACTTCACCGACTACCGCGACATCTTCCTCAACGATCGGCCGCTGATGGACGCCCGTGCGCCGGTCGAGTTTCACAAGGGCGCGTTTCCCGGGGCGGTCAATCTGCCGCTGATGAACGACATCGAGCGGCAGCGGGTCGGCACTTGCTACAAACATCACGGTCAGCAGGCCGCCATCGAACTGGGCCATCAACTGGTCTCCGGCGCGGTGAAGGCCGAGCGTCTCCAGGCCTGGGCGGAGTTTGCCCGGACGCATCCCGAGGGTTATCTGTATTGCTTTCGTGGCGGCCTGCGTTCGCAAATCGTCCAGCAGTGGCTGAAGTCGGAAGCCGGCATCGACTACCCGCGTATCGGCGGTGGCTACAAGGCGCTGCGAGGTTTTCTGATCGACACCCTCGAATCGGCTATGGACGAGTGTGATTTCGTGCTGCTGGGCGGCATGACCGGCACCGGCAAGACCGAAGTGCTGGTGCAACTGCGCAACAGTGTGGATCTGGAAGGCCATGCCAATCACCGGGGCTCGAGTTTCGGCAAGCGCGCCACCGGTCAGCCGTCGAACATCGATTTCGAGAACCGGCTGGCCATCGACTTCCTGAAAAAGCGTGCGGCCGGCATCGATCAGTTTGTGCTGGAGGATGAGAGCCGGGTTGTGGGGAGCTGCGCGCTGCCCTTGCCGTTGTATCAGGGCATGCAGCAGTACCCGATGGTCTGGCTCGAAGATCGTTTCGAGCAGCGCGTCGAGCGGATCCTGCGCGATTACGTGGTGGATTTGTCTGCCGAGTTTCAGGCCGTGCATGGGGAGGAAGGTTTCGGTCGGTTTTGCGAGCGCTTGCTGGAAAGCCTCGACAACGTGCACAAGCGCTTGGGCGGCGAGCGGCATCGACGGATGCGGGTGTTGATGGAGGAGGCGCTGGCGGAGCAGGGCCGCAGCGGGGCGGTGGAGTTGCATCGCGCGTGGATCGAGGGTTTGCTGCGCGAGTATTACGACCCGATGTATGTGTTCCAGCGCGAGAAGAAGGGCGGGCGGATCGAGTTTGCCGGGGAGCGGCAGGCCGTTATCGAGTACCTGTGTGAGCGGGTCAAACCCAAGGCCTGACGGGACCCGAGCGGGCCCCGGACAAACTCAGGTCGGACAGCTTTCCTGGCCGTTATCCAGTCCCTGTTTGTAGCTGTGGCTCTGCAGGCTGGCCTTGCCGTTGTGCCAGGTCAGGGTCAGCACATACAGCGAGTCGTAATCGCTGGATTCCCAATCCTCGGTGATCTTCTGCTTCCCGCCGACCGCCTTGTCCGCCACCTTGTTGATCAGCTCCGGCAGGTAGCCATGGGACCACGCGGTGTAGATGGTCGAGTTGTGGTACTTGTCGTCGATCAGCTCCCGGGCCAGGTCACTGGTGTCGTTGGCCGAGAACTCGATGTTCACCGGCAGGCCGAGCTTGATCGCGGCGGGGCTGATGGTCATCAACGGGCGGATATAGCTGTAGGAGTTGTCCAGCTCGCCTTCCTCGACATTGCGCGTCGGATTGGCGGCGAACACGTAGTCGGCCTTGCCGAATTTTTCCGGCAGCAGGGTCGACAGGTCGATGGCCCGGTTCAGGCCCTGGCAGTTGAGCTGGCCGAGACCACCGGCCGGTTTCTCCGCATGGCGCAGGAACACCAGGGTCTGGGTGCCGTCCACCGGTTGCGCACGGCTTTCGCTGGATTCCAGCGACAGGAACAGCGCGCTGACTGCCAGCAGGGTGGGCAGGGCCACATAGGCGCGATGTTTGAAGCGGTTGGCGACTTTCATCAAGTTCGTCATGAGATAAGGGTTCTTCAGTCTGTTCGGTTAAGGCTGACAAACCTCTGCACCGGTGCATGCGCGCCGGCTGTTTTCCCTGTCATCACTGGCTTGCTTGGAGCCCCCTGAGGCCCGTTTGGTTCGATCCGCTTGAGTGCGCCGCACTTTACCGTTGAGGCTGTGCGGTTGGAGGGAAGGTTAACCACAGGATGTTGCGGATTTAAGTAAGCCTGCGGGTCAGGCGTGTAAAGAACCCGAGCCAGAGCGCTGATCGTGGATTATGCTCAGGCCTTTCATTTTGTGACTGGATGCTACACATGACTGATCTGTCCGCGTTCCCGATCACCCAGAAATGGCCGGCGCAGTACCCTGACTGGATTCAGCTCTATTCCCTGCCGACCCCCAACGGCGTCAAGGTCTCGATCATGCTCGAAGAGATCGGCCTGCCATACGAGCCGCATCGCGTGGGCTTCGACACCAATGACCAGATGTCTCCGGAATTCCTCTCGCTGAACCCGAACAACAAGATCCCGGCGATCCTCGACCCTCACGGCCCCGAGGACAAACCGCTGCCGTTGTTCGAATCCGGCGCGATCCTGATCTACCTCGCCGACAAGAGCGGCCAGTTGCTGGCCCAGGAAGGCGCGCTGCGCTACGAAACCATTCAGTGGCTGATGTTCCAGATGGGCGGTATCGGCCCGATGTTCGGCCAGCTCGGTTTCTTCAACAAATTCGCCGGCAAGGACTACGAAGACAAGCGTCCCCGTGACCGCTACGTCGAAGAAAGCCGCCGCCTGCTCAGCGTCCTCAACACCCGCCTGGAAGGGCGCGACTGGATCATGGGCGAGCGCTACACCATCGCCGACATCGCCACGTTCCCGTGGGTGCGCAACCTGATCGGCTTCTACGAGGCGGGCGATCTGGTCGGCATCAACAACTTCCCGAACGTCACCCGGGTGCTGGAGCGCTTCCTGGCGCGGCCGGCGGTGGTGCGCGGCCTGACCATCCCTTCCTGACCCTGCGGGAATCGGGCGCGCCGATTATTGCGCGCCCGGTAACGCACTGTTGATTGATCCAGGTTTGTACCCCGATCCCCGCAAGGCATAAGCTTCGCCCCCTACGACTTTCGTCTCATCCGCTGTTTTCAGGAAAGGCCCCATGTCCAGTCAGTTCCCCGAAGCACGTCCACGCCGTCTGCGCCGCAATGCGAGCCTGCGCAGCCTGTTCCAGGAAACCGAGTTTTCCCTCAACGATCTGGTGCTGCCGATCTTCGTCGAAGAAGAGATCGACGATTTTGTGCCGATCAAGAGCATGCCCGGCGTGATGCGTATTCCCGAGCGCAAACTGGCCGGCGAAATCGAGCGTTACGCCCGGGCCGGGATCAAGTCGGTGATGACCTTCGGTGTGTCCCATCATCTGGATGCCAACGGCAGCGACACCTGGCGCGAAAACGGGCTGGTGTCGCGCATGTCGCGGATCGCCAAGGACGCCGTGCCGGACATGATCGTGATGTCCGACACCTGCTTCTGCGAGTACACCGACCACGGCCACTGCGGCGTGATGCACAACCATGAAGTCGACAACGACCAGACCCTGATCAACCTCGGCAAACAAGCGGTGGCGGCGGCGCGTGCCGGTGCCGACGTGATCGCGCCATCGGCAGCGATGGACGGCCAGGTGCGGGCGATTCGCCGGGCGCTGGACGATGCCGGCTTCACGCAGATTCCGATCATGGCCTACTCGACCAAATTCGCCTCGGCGCTCTACGGCCCGTTCCGCGAGGCCGGCGGCAGCGCGCTGAAGGGCGATCGCAAAAGCTATCAGATGAACCCGATGAACCGCCGCGAAGCCCTGCGCGAATCGTTGCTCGACGAGCAGGAAGGCGCCGACGCACTGATGGTCAAACCGGCCGGCGCGTACCTGGACATCATCCGCGACATCCGCGAAGCCTCGAACCTGCCGCTGGCGGCGTATCAGGTCAGCGGCGAGTACGCGATGATCAAGTTCGGCGCCCAGGCCGGGGCCATCGACGAAGATCGCGTGGTGCGCGAAAGCCTCGGCGCGATCAAGCGCGCGGGTGCGGATCTGATCTTCACCTACTTTGCGATGGACCTGGCCCTGGCCGGGATCTGATCCGTCAGGGGCAATTGAAAAACGGCCGGATCCCGTGATCACGGAAGTACCGCTCGATCACCTTCGGATCCGCGCTGTTGTCGGCAATCGCCACGTAGGTATCGGGGCGCAGCAGGTAAAAGCCGTTGCGCCCCAGGCCCGCCGTTTCAAACGCCGGACGCCAGTCGAACACGTGCAGCGGCAAGTGATGTTCATTGCACCAGGCGATCATCTCGTCGCTGGTGTCGCCGTACACATGCACCTGCCAGCACGGCTGGCGCAACGGCTCGTAGTTGTCCCCCTCGCCATCATGGGCCCACGGCAAGCGGTCACCGCCGTGGACGTGCCCGGCCACGCCTTCGCTCAACGCCATGCCCCGATAGTTGAGGGTGATCTGCGACACCGTGCGAAACAGCAATTCGCGGCTGGTCTCGAATGAGGCCATTTTCGGAATCAGGAACGGCGCCAGCCGTGTGCGCAACAGGTCGGCCATGCGGCCTTCGGCGGTGACGAAGCTGAAGACCTTGTCGGTGGTCGACACCAGTCGCCGGGCGAAGGCGATGCGTTCGGTTTCGTAGCTGTCGAGCAGCCCGGGCGTGGCCGCGCCGCCGAGCACTGCCGCGAGTTTCCACGCCAGGTTGATCGCATCGCCGATGCCGGTGTTCATGCCCTGACCGCCAGCCGGGCTGTGCACATGCGCCGCGTCGCCGAGCAGAAACGCCCGGCCCTTGCGAAAGTGATCCGCCACCCGGTGATGCACGCGGTAGGTGGAGAACCAGTTGACGTCCTCGATGTGCACGTTCAGGTGTTCGATGGCGCGATTGCTGACATCGGAAAATTCCAGGGTTTCGGCACGCTCCGCACGCTCGTCGCGCACGGTGCCAATCAACCGCGCGCGGCCTTCGCCGGCCAGCGGGAACACCGCCAGAAAATCCGCTTCATCCAGATCCAGATGCAACTCGCCATTGAGCGCCGGACCGCTGGCCCGCACATCGGCGACATAGAAAATCTGCTGATAGGTGCCGCCGGGAAAACCGGTGTCGAGGGTTTTGCGCACGACCGAACGGGCGCCATCACACCCGGCCAGATAGCAGGCCTGGCAGATTTCCTGCTCGCCATCCGGCAGGCGCAAATGTGCGGTGAGGCCGTCACCGTTTTCCGTGAAGCTTTCCAGCGTCGTGTTGCGCTCGACGGTCACGTCGTAGTCTTCGAGGCGGTCGATCAACAGCCGCTCGTGTTCGTCCTGCGGGTACATTTCCAGAAAGGCATAGGGCGTCAGGCCTTCGCCGATCCGGTTCAGCGGCAGCTGCGCCACGGGTTTGCCCTTGACCCAGAAATTCGCCGCGGCCACCCGATGACCGTTGCGCACCACCGTATCGGCCAGATCCAGTTGCCGGTACAGCTCAAGGGTGCGCGCCTGCACCGCCAGCGCCCGCGAGGTGGTGCCGGGGGCGGAGGTCTTGTCGATGATGCGTACGCGCACGCCCAGTTTGCTCAGCCACAGGGCCAGCACCAGCCCGGTGGGGCCCGCGCCGATGATCAGAACATCACTGCGGTTCATGGTCTGTCCTCCTCGCGTGTCCTGATCCGAGACTTGCCACTGCAGCAGCAAGTATGGATCAGACGGCGAGGGCGGCCAGTCGGCCTGCCAGACGGGACGATGGAACAGCGCCGCCGGCCCGCAGTCCTATCCTGCACCCTGCGATTGAGCGTAGGGTTAACCCGGCTCAACGGACTGGATGAAGCGTATGCACACCCCTCGATTATTCGTCAGCCTCGCCGCGCTGCTGGTGCTGGCCGGTTGCGCCGGTCAACGCAGCGAAGAACCGGCGCCGCGCCCGCCCGCCGAGGTCAAGGCGCAGATTGTGCGCCTGCTGCCGGCAAAAACCGTCGACCGTCAGGGCTGGGCAACCGACATCTACGCTGCTTTCGCCGCCCAGGGCATCAGCCCGACTACGCAGAATCTGTGTTCGGTGCTGGCCGTCACCGAGCAGGAATCCACTTTCCAGGTCGATCCGCCGGTGCCCGGCCTGGGCAAGATCGCCCGTGACGAAATCGACCGCCGCGCCGCCAAGGTGCACATCCCGAGCCTGTTGGTCAGCGGTGCCTTGCAGGTGCGCTCGCCGAACGGCAAGACCTACAGCGAACGCCTGAGCGCCGCCCGCAGCGAAAAGGAATTGAGCGCGATTTTCGACGACTTCATCGGCTCGGTGCCGATGGGCCGTACGCTGTTCAGCGGTTTCAACCCGGTGCACACCGGCGGGCCGATGCAGGTCAGCATCGAATTCGCCGAGCAGCACGCCAAGGACTACCCGTACCCGGTGGACGGCACCATTCGTCGCGAGGTGTTCAGCCGTCGCGGCGGGATGTATTTCGGCATCGCCCATTTGCTCGGTTATCCGGTGAGTTATCGCGAACCGCTGTACCGCTTCGCCGACTTCAACGCCGGCTGGTACGCCAGTCGCAATGCGGCGTTTCAGAACGCGGTCAGCCGGGCGTCGGGCATTCCCCTGGCGCTGGATGGCGACCTGATCCGCCCGGGCGCGATCATGCCGGGCAGCACTGAACTGGCAGTGCGCACCCTCGGCAAATCCCTGGGCATGCGCAATCCGGTGATCCGCGATCAACTGGAGAAGGGCGATAGCCTGGCCTTCGAGGAGACCAAACTGTATCAACGGGTCTTTGAGCTGGCGGAGCGTGCGGAAGGCAAGTCACTGCCCCGTGCGGTGCTGCCGGGCATCGTGCTGCAGAGCCCGAAGATCACCCGCAAACTGACCACGGCGTGGTTTGCCAAACGGGTCGACGAGCGCTATCGGCGCTGCATGGCCAAGGGCTGAGGACGATCAAAAGGGAATAAAAAAACCCGGCTGACGGGAGCCGGGTTTTTTCTGGGTTGTTGCGGTCAAGCCATTCATTCAGGCAACGCGACGTTCAATCAGACGATCCGAACCACCTTCAGCAACGCGGCGTTCGATCAGACGATCCGAACCACCTTCAGCGACGCGACGTTCAATCAGACGATCCGAACCACCTTCAGCGACGCGGCGTTCAATCAGACGATCCGAGCCACCTTCGGCAACGCGGCGTTCGATCAGACGATCCGAGCCACCTTCGGCAACGCGGCGTTCGATCAGACGATCCGAGCCGCCTTCGGCGATCATGGTGTGGGCCGGTTTGGCGGCAAATGCGTTGAAGGCCAGAACCGAAAGGGCAATGCTGAGGATGACTTGGCGTTTCATGATTTTTGCTCCGGGGGTGTTGTTTGTTTGGTATGGAGCGGATGTTACGCCCGGGATTTTTTAAGAGAACTTCATTGACGTGATGGTGAACATCGACGCCGATGATGGTTTGTCAAAGCACCTTCACTGCGCGGCCAATTGCCTGGATCGGCCCGGTGGGTTTGCCGATCGGCGAACCGTTGGCGCCCTCCAGCGTCAGCTCGAACAACTGATTCGGTTGCAGCGGCGGCAGCTTGTCCAGCGGGATCGACAGCGCCTGGCCCGGTTTGACCAGCCCCAGCGACACCGGACCCTGCCAGCCGTCGGCCTTGGTCCAGAACTCCAGCGCCTTGTCGGCCGGCACCTCGACCACGCCCAGCGGAATCAACTGAATCTCCCGTGGACTGCTGGCCTGGATCACCCAGCCCGGCACCTTGTCCTGCGGGGCGACCAGCACCACCAGATAGCTCGGTTTCGGTGTGGTTTGAGTCAGCAGGATCGAACCCAGCAACAAGGTCGCGGCCAGCCCGGCAGCGCTCAAACCGCGCCACAGCGACAGACGGTTCCACCAGGAAATCTCTGGCGCCCTCTTGTGGGTGAGTTGCCCGACACTGCGTTCGATGCGCTGCCACAGCTGCAACGAAGGCTGATGCGCCGGGGCGAGGTCGGTCAGCTCCAGCAGCCGCCGCTCCCAGGCATCCACCGCCGCTTGCAGCTCGGGCTCGTTGGGCAAGCGTCGTTGCACTTCGGCGCGCGCTTCGGCCGAGAGGGTGCCGAGCACGTATTCGCTGGCCAGTTCATCGCGGTCCTGCGCCGATTCGGTGGTCATCCCATGCACTCCCGCAACGCATTGAGGCTGCGTTTGATCCAGGCTTTGACGGTGCCCAGCGGCGTGTCGAGGCGTTGGGCGATCTGCGCGTGGCTGTAACCGTCGACGTAGGCGTGAAGGATGCAGCGGCGGCGTTGCGGTTCCAGTTGATGCAGGCAGCGGTGGATGCGGGACGATTGCGCCAGCGCCTCGAACCCGTCATCAATCGCCGGAAATTCGTTGCTGTCGTTCAGCGGCGTTTCCCGGTCGTGATTGCGCAGCACATTCAGCGCCAGATGCCGGGTCACGCTGAACATC
Organism: Pseudomonas sp. GW456-12-1-14-TSB6; assembly: GCF_059424205.1. Taxonomy (NCBI): domain Bacteria; kingdom Pseudomonadati; phylum Pseudomonadota; class Gammaproteobacteria; order Pseudomonadales; family Pseudomonadaceae; genus Pseudomonas; species Pseudomonas sp. GW456-12-1-14-TSB6. The sequence goes on along the minus strand of NZ_JBWKZE010000053.1, from coordinate 11,150 downwards.
CAGCCCCGGGCCGAACCGCGCGCCGGATCGAAACCCGCCGCGCCAGCCCAGATTTTGATGAATGCGTCGTGAACGATGTCTTCGGCCAGCGCCGTGTCACGCACCAGACGCCGGGCCACACCGAGCAACCGCGGGCTTTCCTGCACATACAATTCGCGCAGGGCCCCGCGCTCGCCGCGGGCACAGGCGGCGAGGCGGGCTTCGTAATCGAACGCGGTTTCGGGTAATGGCATGTCCTGCAATCTAGCAAGCATCGACCAAACGTCCAGTCAGGCTCAGTTCGCCGCCCAGAAAATGTAGTCGGCCTGGTACTTCACCACTTCCTGTTTGCCCTTGTTCGCCGCCGTGCATTCGCTGCCCGGCGCCACGCCACCCTTGAGCGCGACGCGCTGGATATAGCTCACGCCGCTCATGGCGCCTTTGCCCTCGGCGGGGTTGGTCTTGACCAGTTGATAGGGCAGGTTGCCCGGGCTCGATGGCGCAACGGCCAGTTGCGTGCCGGTGACTTTCGAACCGTCCTTGGCCTGCCAGGTGGCGGGTGGGCCGAAGTAGGTGCCGACCTGTTTGCCGCTGCGATCATTGAGCACCGCTTTCGGGCCGACGAACACCCACTCGGTCTGGCCGGCGGCATTGGCCTTGTCCCGGCATTCGTAGGTGATCTCGCCGACCCCGGTGGTTTCCATCGCGATCTTGTGGCCGTCCGGCACTTTGATCGCGTCGGGATAACTGCTTTGGGCAAAGCTCGAAGAGGCGACGGCGAGCAAACCGGTGAGGCCAATCAGTTGAGTGATGTTCATCAGTGTTTCTCCGAAAAAGGGTAAACCGCTGACAGCCGAAAGAGGGCTGTTACAGGGACTACCCGTGACGGAGGCATTTGGATGCAGTGGCCGGAAAATAAATCTGAAAGCACTGAAAGTCAGATTGTTGTAACCAGCTCTTTCCCGGTTTTTGCCAATGCCAGGCCGGAGGCTTTCAGCAGTTCCTGGGTATAGGCATGCTGCGGCGCCGCAAAAATCTGGCGCGACGCTCCCTGTTCGACCACCTTGCCGTCCTTGATCACCATCAAGTCGTGCGCCAGCGCATGCACCACCGCCAGGTCATGGCTGATGAACAGGTACGTCAAGCCATGGCGGATCTGCAACTGCCGCAACAACTCCACCACCTGTTTCTGCACCGTGCGATCCAGCGCCGAGGTCGGTTCGTCGAGCAGAATCAGCGCCGGTTCCAGCACCAGCGCCCGGGCGATGGAAATGCGTTGGCGCTGGCCGCCGGAGAATTCGTGGGGGTAGCGATGCCGGCTCTGCGGATCGAGGCCGACTTCCTCCAGCACGCGGATCACCGCTGCCTCACGTTCTTCGGGCGTGCCGATGCCGTGGGTCAGCAGGCCTTCGGCGATGATCTGCTGTACCGACATTCGCGGGCTGAGGCTGCCGAACGGGTCCTGGAACACCACCTGGATCTGCCGGCGCAACGGGCGCATCAAGCGCTGATTGAGCAGGCTCAAATGCTTGTTGCCGAAGCGGATATCGCCCTCGGATTCCACCAGTCGCAAAATCGCCTGTCCCAACGTCGACTTGCCCGAACCGGACTCGCCGACAATCCCCAGGGTCTTGCCCCGTTGCAGTCGGAAACTCACGCCGTCCACGGCCTTGATGTACTCCTGAGTGCGGCTGAACAACGCTTTGGGCAGCGGGAACCAGACTTTCAGATCGTCCACCTCCAGCAGGTTGTGATCGTAGCGACTCGGCACCGGCGCGCCCGACGGTTCCGCCTCGATCAGCAGGCGGCTGTAAGGATGCTGCGGCGTGCGGAACAGCGTTGCGCAATCGGCCTGTTCGACGATTTCCCCGTGGCGCATCACGCAAACCCGCTGGGCGATGCGTCGCACCAGATTGAGGTCGTGACTGATCAGCAGCAGCGACATGCCGAGGCGTTGCTGCAACTCGATCAGCAACTCGAGAATCTTCTGCTGCACGGTCACGTCCAGCGCCGTGGTCGGTTCGTCGGCGATCAGCAATTGCGGCTCGTTGGCCAGCGCCATGGCGATCATCACCCGTTGCCGCTGGCCGCCGGAGAGCTGGTGCGGATAGGCCTTCAGGCGCTGCAACGGCTGGCGAATGCCGACCAGTTCCAGCAGTTCCAGCGTGCGCTGGCGCGCGGCACGGCCCTTGAGTCCCTTGTGGATCTCCAGCACTTCGCTGATCTGTTTTTCCACCGTGTGCAGCGGGTTCAACGAAGTCATCGGCTCCTGGAAAATCATTGCGATGCGGTTGCCGCGCAAGCTGCGCATCTGCTGTTCGCTGGCGTGCAGCAAGTCCACGCCGTTGTAGCGGATGCTGCCCGTGCTGCTGACGGTCTTGCTTGGCAGCAAACGCAGGATCGAGTGCGCCGTCACCGACTTGCCCGAGCCGGACTCGCCGACCAGTGCCAGGCACTCGCCACGGCGGATATCGAGGTTCACGCCGTGCACCACTTCGTGCCCGGCGAAGGCGACGCGCAGGTCGCGGATTTCAATCAGGTTATCGGTCATTTCAGCTCCGGGGATCAGGATCGCGGATCGAACGCGTCACGGCAGGCTTCGCCGATAAACACCAGCAGGGACAGAATCAGCGCCAGGGCAAAAAACGCCGTCAGCCCCAGCCACGGCGCTTGCAGATTGCGCTTGGCCTGGCCGATCAGTTCCCCCAGCGACGCGGTGCCGGCGGGCATGCCGAAGCCGAGAAAATCCAGCGCGGTGAGGGTGGCGATGGCGCCGGTCAGAATGAACGGCAGGTAGGTCAGGGTGGAGGTCATGGCGTTGGGCAGAATGTGCCGGCGCATCAGCTCGCTGTCCGTCAGGCCCAGGGCCCGCGCGGCCTTGACGTATTCCAGGCTGCGCCCGCGCAGGAACTCGGCGCGCACCACGTCCACGAGTGCCAGCCAGGAAAACAGCGCCATGATCCCCAGCAGCCACCAGAAACTCGGCGAGACGAACCCGGACAAAATGATCAGCAGGTACAGCACCGGCAGCCCCGACCAGATTTCCAGCACCCGTTGCCCGAGCAAGTCGACCCAGCCGCCGTAATAACCCTGCAACGCCCCGGCGACGATGCCGATCAGCGCACTGACGGCCGTGAGAATCAGCGCGAACAGAATCGAAATCCGCGTGCCGAAAATCACCCGCGCCAATACGTCCCTGGCCTGATCGTCGGTGCCCAGCCAGTTGCTCGAGGACGGCGGGCTCGGTGCCGGTTCCGTGAGGTCGTAATTGACCGTGTCGTAACTGAACGGGATCGGCGGGAACAGCATCCAGCCGCCCTGATCCTCGATCAGTTTGTGCACGTAATTGCTGGCGTAATCCGGCTGGAACGGCAGTTCGCCGCCGAAATCGGTTTCCAGATAATCGCTGAGGATCGGGAAGTAGAAGGCGTGGTGGTAGCGGATCACCAGCGGCTTGTCGTTGGCAATCAGTTCGCCGCCGAGGCAGATCAGGCACAGCCCGATGAACAGCCACAGCGACCAGCGCCCGCGACGGTTGGCCTTGAATTGGGCGATGCGCCGCCGGCCCAGAGGGGAGAGTGTGAACATCAGGCAGTCCTCGCCGAGAAGTCGATGCGCGGGTCGAGCAGGGTGTAGCAGAGGTCGCCGATCAGCTTGATCAACAGGCCGAACAGGGTGAACAGAAACAGCGTGCCGAACACCACCGGGTAGTCCCGTGACACCGCCGCTTCGTAGCTCATGCGCCCGAGGCCGTCGAGGTTGAAGATGGTTTCGATCAGCAGGGAGCCGGCGAAAAACACCTCGATCAACGCCGACGGCACACCGGCCACCACCAGCAGCATCGCGTTGCGAAACACATGGCCGTAGAGCACGCGCCTTTCGGTCAGGCCCTTGGCGCGCGCGGTGATCACGTACTGGCGGCTGATCTCGTTGAGGAAGCTGTTTTTGGTCAGGATCGTCAGCGTCGCAAAACCGCCGATCACCAGCGCCGTCACCGGCAACACCAGGTGCCAGAGGTAGTCGCCGAGCTTGCCCCACAGACTCAGGCTGTCGAAATTGTCCGAGACCAGCCCCTGTACCGGAAACCAGTTGACGTAGCTGCCCCCGGCGAACACCACGATCAACAGAATCGCGAACAGAAACGCCGGCATCGCGTAGCCGACGATGATCGCCGTGCTGCTCCAGACATCGAAAGCGCTGCCGTTTTTGATTGCCTTGCGAATGCCCAGCGGGATCGAGATCAGGTAGGTGATCAAGGTCGCCCACAGGCCGAGGGACAGCGACACCGGCAGCTTCTGCACGATCAGATCGGTGACCTTGGCACCGCGAAAGAAACTGCTGCCCAGGTCCAGTTGCGCGTAGTTTTTCAGCATCAGCCACAGGCGTTCGTGCATCGGTTTATCGAAGCCGTAGTGGTGCTTGATCTCTTCGATCAGCGCCGGGTCCAGGCCACGGCTGCTGCGCCCGGCACCGCCGATCGCGGTGACCTCGCTGGCGCCGCCCATGCTGTGCCCGCCGAAGCCTTGCAGGCGGGCGATGGCCTGTTCCACCGGGCCGCCGGGCGCGGCCTGCACGATGACGAAGTTGACCACCAGAATGCACAGCAGCGTCGGGATGATCAGCAACAGACGTCGACTCAGATAACGCCACATGTCACTGGCCCCCCGCGAGCTGGTGCAGGGCACTCATCTGCTGGTTGGTCAGCGGCTTGGCCGAGATCTCCCACCAGGTGTCGAGGCCTTCGCTGTAGATCGGCTGCACCGGCGGCCTGCCGAAGCGGTTCTGAAACACCGTCGGCGTGCCTTTGGAGTAGTAGTTGGGAATCATGTAGTCCCCCCATTGCAGCACCCGGTCGAGGGCGCGGGCGTAACGGACCATGGCGTCGCGGGTATTGGCCTGGACCAGGCCGTCGATCAGCCGGTCCACCGCCGGGTCCGCCAGTACCATCGAATTGGAACTGCCGACCTGCGTGGCGCTCTGTGAGGCATACAGGCTGTACAACTCGCGGCCCGGCGAGACGATCGGATCGCCGCTGCGCGGAAAACTGGTGACGATCATGTCGTAGTCCCGGGCGTTGAGCCGGTTGATGTACTGCGCCGAATCGATGCGTCGCAGATTCAGGGTGATGCCGATCTGCGCCAGGGTGCGTTTGTACGGCAGCAGCATGCGGTCGAAGCCACCCTGACCGTCGAGGAAGGTGAATTCGAATGGCTCGCCGGCGGCGTTCACCAGCCGATTGTTTTTCGGCGTCCATCCGGCTTCGGCCAGCAGCTTCAGGGCCTGCAACTGCTTGTCGCGGATGTAGCCGCTGCCATCGGTTTTCGGCGCCTGATAGACGCGGCTGAAAACCTCGTCCGGAATCTGTCCGCGCAACGGTTCGAGGATCGCCAGTTCCCCGGCGTCGGGCAGGGCGGTGGCGGCCATTTCACTCTTCGGCCAGTAGCTGTTCTGGCGCACGTAGAAGCCGCGCATCATCTGCTTGTTGGTCCACTCGAAATCCCACAGCAGGCTCAGCGCCTGACGCACGCGGCGATCCTTGAACAGCGGGTTCTGCAGGTTGAACACGAAACCCTGGGCGCTGGTCGGTTTGTCCGGGGCGAGAATTGCCTGTTGCAGGCGACCGTCGTGCAGGGCCGGGCTGTCGTAGCCGACCACGTAGCCGGACGAGGAAAACTCGCGGTTGTAGTCGAATGCGCCGGCCTGCAGCAATTGTCGGGCGACATCGGTGTCGCCGTAGAAATTCACGGTCAGGCTGTCGAAGTTGTACATCCCGCGACTGACCGGCAGGTCTTTGCCCCACCACTGCGGGTCACGCTGGAAACTGATGCTACGTCCCGCATCGACCTTGCTCACCCGGTACGGGCCGCTGCCCAGCGGGGGTTCGAAACCGCCGCCGTTGGCGAAGTCGCGGGTTTTCCACCAGTGCTCGGGCACCGGTCGCAGCGACGCCAGATCCAGCGCCAGGGTGCGGTTGAGGTTGTTCTTGAAGGTGAAGCGAATCTGCCGCGGGCCTTCGATCAGCACGTCCTGCACGTCGGCGTATTGCTGGCGATAACTCAGGCTGCCCTTGGTCATCAACAGTTCGAAGGTGTAGCGCACGTCCTCGGCGGTGATCGGCGTGCCGTCGGCAAAGCGCGCCTCGGGATTCAGGTTGAAACGTACCCACAGACCGCCGGGATCGCGCTCCATGGTCTGCGCCACCAGACCGTAGACGGTATAGGGCTCGTCCAGCGAGCGGAACGCCAGCGGCGAATACACCCAGTCGTTGACCTGCACCACGGAAATGCCCTGATCGGCATACGGGGTGATGTAGTTGTACTGACCGATCTCCATCGAAGCGCGGCTGAGCGAGCCGCCCTTCGGGGCGTCGGGATTGACGAAATCAAAGTGCTGGAAACCGGCGGGGTATTTCGGCGCCTCGCCGTACACCGTCATCGCGTAGCTGCCGCCGGCCAGCGCAGCTGCCGCGTTGCACAGCAGCGCGCTGCCGAGCAGCAGGCCGGCCATGTTGCGCATGAATGTCATGAAGTCGTTCCTCTGAGCGGGAAAAACCCGAAGCGGCGGCAGGCCGCTGCGGGATGCGAATTCGCAAGGGGAAGGGGCCGGCCGGAGTCTTGCGCGGCCCCGACCGGGACTCAGAAGTGGTACGTCATGCGCGCAAACAGCGTGCGGCCCAGCGGATCGGTGTAGCGCGGGTCATAACCGCTCTGGAAGTTGTAGGCCTGGTTGGAGAACGGCGGATCGCGGTCGAACAGGTTCTTCACCCCGGCATCGACGTCCAGCACCTTGTCGAAGGTGTAACCGGCCGACAGGTCCCACACCGAATACGACGCGACCCGCGCGTTGGTCTCGCGGTCGTAGTCGTTGTAGCCGGTGGTGAAGCGGTTGGTCAGTGCCGCACGGGCCGCGCCGAAGGTCCAGGAACCGGTCAGGTTGTGTTTCCAGCGGGCAATCACACCGTCGCCCCTGAAGTCGCCGACCTTGTCGGTGAACGGGCCCTTGATGGTGCTCTGGAAGTCGTACTCGTCGACATAGGTGCCTTGCAGGCCCAGACCGAACTGACCGTACGGCGTGTTCGGGAAGCGATAGTCCAGCGACACATCGACGCCGTTGGTTTCAACGATGCCCAGGTTGGCGTTGCCGGTGACGATGTAGTTGAGCGTGCCGTCGGCGTTGCGCACGAAGCGGTCAGGGTAGCTGCCGGCCTGATCGAACACCGTGGATTCCGGGAACGGCTGGATCTGGTTGGAGATGTGAATCCACCAGAAATCCAGGCCCACGGACAGGTTGCTGACCGGCTGATAGACAAAGCCCAGCGTCACGTTGCGCGCCTTCTCCGGGGCCAGGTCTTCGTTGCCGCCGATCTGGTTGAGGAACTGCTGACCGCAATCGCGCCCGCCGTTGCCGCCCGGTTGCACCACGCCGCCGGTACACAGTACCGGGTCGTTGTAGTAGCCCTGGGTGTAGGTGATGCTGCGCGGCGAATACAGCTCATAGAGCGACGGCGCGCGGAAGCCTTCACTGTACGCGCCGCGCACCACCAGCTCCTTGAGCGGCTGATAACGGAACGAGTATTTCGGGTTGGTAGTGCTGCCGAAGTCGCTGTATTTGTCGTGACGCACGGCGGCGGACAATTCCAGGCTGTCGAGCACCGGCACGTTGATTTCCGCGTAGGCGGCTTTCACGCTGCGGTCGCCCTCGACGCTGCCGGCCGGGTCGATGCCCAGGCTCTGGATGTCGCCGGCAAAGGCTTCGTAGTCTTGGTGGAATTTCTCTTTGCGGTACTCGCCGCCCAGGGCCAGGCCGGACGGACCGGCACCGAACCAGTCACCGATTTCGCGGCTGATCCGCCCGTCGAAACCGGCGACCCGCCCTACCGCCGTGGAGTAGGCGCCGTGGTACATCGCCTGATCGATGTACTGCTGGCCGGCGCTGGTCTGCGGGCCGAAGGGGTTGAGCAGGCCGCTGGCCAGACCGTCGATCATCGCCTGATCGCTGACGTAGCCGCTGGTAACGCTGGAGACGATCTTGTTCTGGTTGTACGAGGCGCCGACGTTGTAGTCCCAGCCGCCCACCAGACCGTCGAAGCTCAGCAAAAAGCGCTGGCTGGTGTTCTGGTCTTTCGATTCACGCGGGCCGGCGGCGGTTTCGCGCCAGTTCACGTCCACCGGTTGCGTCGGGTCGAGGGCGAAACCGGTGGGCGCCGGGGTGATGCCGTTGCCGGGATAGTAGGGCGAGGACGAATCCAGGCTCAGGCCGGTCAATGGCGCCGGGCCGACAGCGGTGGCGTTGTTGTTGCGCGACCAGAAGTATTCAAGGTTGACGTTGTGGTCGTCGGCCAGTTTGCCGGTGGTCTTGCCGAAGAACGACGTCTTCTCGGTCTGCGGCACCAGGTCGATGAATTCCCGGGTGCTGAAGCGGCAGAGGCCGTCGCGGGCCACCAGGTTGGGGCCGTTGCAATTGCTGTTGGCCAGTGGGTTGGTGGCATTGCCGTTCTGGCTGTAGTTGCCGGGGAACGCGGTGCCGGAGGTCTGGTCCAGACCTCGGCCAGGCACGTAGTCACGGGCGAAGGAGCGGTCGTTGGCGTCGAGGTTCTGCTGCTTGTTGTAGTTGAACACGCCGAGCACGTTGAAGCGGTCCTGCTCCAGGTCGCCGTAGCCCCAGCTGGCGCTCATGTCCTTGGTCGCACCGCCGCCGCTGTGGGTCGGGGTTTCGCCGCCGAGGGTGAGCTGGCCGTCGGTCATGGATTTCTTGGTGATGAAGTTGATCACGCCACCGATGGCGTCGGTGCCGTACAGGGCCGAGGCGCCGTCGCGCAGCACTTCCACGCGCTCGATCGCGGCAAACGGGATCATGTTCAGATCCACCGCGCCACCGGCCGAGTTGGTGCCCGACAGGGCGTTGTTGGCCAGCCGGCGACCGTTGAGCAGCACCAGCGTCTTGTTCGCGCCGATGCCGCGCATGTCGGCGAACGAGGCGCCGCCGGTGGCCGCGCCAACCGAGCCAGCGCTGTTGTTGATCGACTGGCTGCCGGTGATGCGTTGCACCAGTTCGGCGGTGGTGGTCACGCCCTGTTTGCGCAGTTCATCGGCCTTGAGCACGGTGATCGGCACCGCCGTTTCCGCGTCGACCCGACGGATCGCCGAACCGGTCACTTCGACCCGTTGCAGTTGCGTGGTCGGCGCGACCACCGCCGCAGCGGCCGGGACGCTGTTGTCGTCCTCGGCAGCCTGAACCCCGGCGCCCATCCCCATGGCCACCAGGTACAACGGAACGAAACGGTGGCGGGAAATCGTCGCCACCAAGGGTTTGAGCGTGAAGCGTGGAGTGTTCATCAGCATGGTTGTTTCCGACTTTGTTAGACGTTTATCGAAATGGCCTTGTGAGCCCTCTTTGCACGGAGCACGGTGGTGCCGCGCCGCGAAAACCACTTTCTTCAAGCAAGCCGATCCCCTCCGAAGACGCGCTGCGTTTTTTCGGTCGGCCGATTGCGACGGGATTCAACGAGCGGTGCCGGGCGCGTCCCTCACTGCGCGCCCGGCACCGCCGTCAGCGGGTGGTCATCACCGATATCTTGGTGATGCCCGAGCGCTCGATGGACGCCATGGCTTTGGCGACCTGGCCGTAATTCACGGCGGAGTCGGCCTGCAGCTGCACGCGCACGTCAGCATCCTTGGCCTTGACCTCCTTGAGGCTGGCCTCCAGTGATTCCGGCGCCAGCTCGGTCTTGGCCAGGAAGAACTTGCCGTCCTGATCGACGCTGACCACCACCGGATCCTTCTTTTCGGCGGGAGCGACGGCGTCGGTTTTTGGCAGGTTGACCTTGATCGCGTTGGTCATCAGCGGTGCGGTGACGATGAACACCACCAGCAGCACGAGCATCACGTCCACCAGCGGCGTGACGTTCATTTCGCTGAGCACTTCATCGCTGTCTTGAGTGGAAAAGGACATCAGCTGGCCTCCCGCACGGCGGCCGTGGTTTTGGCGATGGCCTGGCGGCTGATGGAGAAAGCGCTGCGCGAGGCGAGGGCGTCGAAGTCGTGGGCGAAGTCATCCATGTCCGCCGAGGCCAGCTTCAGGCGCCGCAGGAAGAAGTTGTAAATCAGTACCGCCGGTACCGCGACGGCAATCCCCACACCGGTGGCGATCAGCGCGTGGCCGATCGGCCCGGCCACGGTTTCCAGGCTGGCCGAACCGCTGGCGCCGATGCTTTGCAGGGCTTCCATGATTCCCCACACGGTTCCGAACAGACCAATGAACGGCGCGGTGCTGCCGATACTGGCGAGGATCGCCTGGCCGTTTTCCAGCGAGCGACGTTCCTTCTGGATCTGCTGGCGCAGGTTGCGTTCCAGGCGGTCGGCACGGTTGATGGTGTGCGCCAGTTGCTGGGTGGTGCGCGGGGATTCTTCCACCAGCAAGGCTTCAAAACCGCTGCTGGCGATCCGCGCCAGGGAGCCCGGATACTGGCTGGCGTGTTCGGCGGCGGTGAGCAGATCCGGCGCGCCCCAGAAGGCTTTGCTGAACTGCTTGTTCTGGGTTTTCTGGCGCAAGTATTGCGCCGACTTGACCAGCAGGATCGCCCAGCTGACCACGGAAAACAGCACCAGTCCCCAGAGCACGCCGGGGACAATCATCGAAGACAGAGAATCGTTCATGGCTACACCTCGCTTGCGTTAATCGGTTGTGAGTTCGGTTGTCGTGCCGTCATTGCGGCAATTTGAAATCGATGGTCTGGGTGGCGAAGCCGTCGATCGGTGTGTCGCCGCGCTTGGCCGGGATGAACTTCCAGGCCTTTACCGCCGCGACCGCCGCGTCATCCAGTTGCGGCTTGCCGCTGGATTTGGTCACCGTCACCGAGCCGGCGCGACCGTTGGCCAGCACCTGAATCCGCAGCACCACGCTGCCTTCCCAGTTGCGCCGCAGGGCCAGCGACGGGTATTCCGGCGGCGGGTTGCCGAGGCTGGCGAGGCCGGAAATCGCCGCTGACTCTTTCACCGGGCCGGGTGCCGCCGCAGGTGCCGGTGGCGCGCTCGGGGTGGCCGGGGCGGCAGGCGCAGCCGGTTGCGCAGGGGCGGGAGGCGCTTTCGGCGGCTCGGCCTTTTTCACCGGTTTGGGTTTCTCGACCGGTTTCGGTTTTTCGATCGGCTTGGGTTTCTCCACCGGTTTGGGCG
>NZ_JBWKZE010000052.1:0-24271 GCF_059424205.1 Pseudomonas sp. GW456-12-1-14-TSB6 | reverse complement strand
GCATACTTGCCCCCCTCCGCACTCCAGAACCCAGAACCGCCCCATGCGTATCCACGTCAGCTTCATCGACCGCGTCGGCATCACCCAGGAAGTCCTGGCTATCCTCGGCGGGCGCAATCTCAATCTGGATGCGGTGGAGATGATCCCGCCCAACGTCTACATCGACGCCCCGACCCTGAGCCCGCAAGTGCTCGAAGAACTCAAAGATGCGCTGTTTCGCGTGCGTGGTGTAGAAGCCGTGACCGTGGTCGACATTCTCCCCGGCCAGCGCCGGCACTTGCAGCTCGACGCGTTGCTCGCGGCGATGACCGACCCGGTGCTGGCGCTGGACAGCGCCGGCAAGGTGCTGCTGGCCAACCCGGCGCTGATCGCCCTGTACGGTCGCGAGCCAGCGGGCGAAAGCGTCTCTGAACTGTTCAACGATCCGGGTCTGCTCGAAACCCTGCTCGAACAAGGCTTCCGCCTGCCGCTGCGGGAAATCACCGTCAACGGCCAGACGCTGTTACTGGATGCCACGCCGATCACCGACGCCGGCGCCCTGCTCACGCTGTATCAACCCAACCGCATCGGCGAACAACTGTCGGCGCTGCATCACGACCATGCCGAAGGTTTCGATGCGCTGCTCGGTGAATCGCCGCCGATCCGCACCCTCAAGGCCCGCGCCCAACGGGTAGCGGCCCTCGATGCGCCGCTGCTGATCCAGGGCGAAACCGGCACCGGCAAGGAACTGGTGGCCCGCGCCTGTCACGCCATCAGCGCCCGGCACAGCGCGCCCTTCCTCGCACTGAACTGCGCGGCCCTGCCGGAGAACCTCGCCGAGAGCGAACTGTTCGGCTACGCCCCCGGCGCCTTCACCGGCGCACAACGCGGCGGCAAACCGGGGCTGATGGAGCTGGCCAACCAGGGCACGGTGTTCCTCGACGAAATCGGCGAGATGTCGCCGTACTTGCAGGCCAAACTGCTGCGATTCCTCAATGACGGCAGCTTCCGTCGGGTTGGCGGCGATCGTGAGGTAAAGGTCAACGTGCGGATCCTCAGCGCCACCCACCGCGACCTGGAAAAAATGGTCAGCGAAGGCCTGTTCCGCGAAGACCTGTTCTACCGCCTCAACGTGCTCAACGTCGAAGTACCGCCACTGCGCGAACGCGGTCAGGACATTCTGTTGCTGGCGCGCTATTTCATGCAGCAGGCCTGCGCGCAGATCCAGCGACCGGTCTGCCGCCTCGCTCCGGGCACTTACCCGGCGCTGCTCGGCAACCGCTGGCCGGGCAACGTGCGGCAATTGCAGAACGTGATCTTCCGCGCCGCCGCCATTTGCGAAAGCAGCCTGGTGGACATCGGCGACCTCGACATCGCCGGCACCTCCGTGGCACGCCAGACCGACACCGACGTCGACAGCCTGGAAGAAGCGGTGGAAGCCTTCGAGAAATCGCTGCTGGAAAAACTCTACGTCAGCTACCCCTCGACCCGCCAACTGGCCAGCCGCCTGCAGACCTCGCACACGGCGATTGCTCATCGGCTGCGCAAGTACGGCATCCCCAACAAACCCTGACTTCGCCCCAAAAGCGACCTCCATCTGTACTGAAAGCGCTACAGCGGAACGATATCGCTACACCCTCCTCCGATCACCGCTGTGCAAGGCTTTGATCCGGTTCAGCTTTTTTCTTCGCCCCACGCTGTAGCGATTTCGCTACAGCTAACGTATTTGCGCTCGCCCGAAAAACCATCAAGCAATTGATTTATAACGATATTTTTACGTTGGCCGCGTTCTTGCTAAGTAACCGCTCATAAAATCAGGGCATTGCCGCCCGAGTATTCCACCGCGTCCACCAGACGAGTCTGGCCCCTAGGAGATTCCATGAGCGAGTTGCGTTTTACTGAAGATCACGAATGGCTGCGCGCCGAAGCCGATGGTTCTGTCACCGTTGGCATCACCGCTTTCGCGCAGAACGCCCTGGGCGACGTGGTGTTCGTGCAACTGCCTGAATTGCAGGCGTACGACAAAGGCGCCGAAGCCGCCACCGTGGAATCGGTAAAAGCCGCCAGCGGCGTTTACATGCCGCTGGACGGTGAAGTCCTGGCCACCAACCCGGCCCTGGAAGACAGCCCTGAGCTGGTCAACGAAGATCCGCTGGGCGAAGGCTGGTTCTTCCGCTTCAAGCCAGCCGACGCTTCCGCCGTCGCCAAGCTGCTGGATCAGGACGCCTACGACCGTCTGATCAAAGCCCAAGCCGAAGCCTGAGGAACCTGACATGACCCAAGTAAATCTCGGCACCGCCAACGAATTCATCGCCCGTCACATCGGCCCGCGCGCCGGTGACGAGCAAGCCATGCTCAACAGCCTCGGCTTCGACTCGCTCGAAGCCCTGAGCGCCAGCGTCATCCCGGAAAGCATCAAGGGCACCAGCGTGCTCGGCCTCGACGACGGCCTGAGCGAAGCCGATGCCCTGGCGATGATCAAAGGCATCGCCGGCAAGAACCAACTGTTCAAGACCTACATCGGCCAGGGCTACTACAACTGCCACACGCCGTCGCCGATCCTGCGCAACCTGCTGGAAAACCCGGCCTGGTACACCGCTTACACCCCGTACCAGCCAGAAATTTCCCAGGGACGTCTCGAAGCGCTGCTGAACTTCCAGACCCTGATCAGCGACCTCACCGGCCTGCCGATCGCCAACGCCTCCCTGCTCGACGAAGCCACCGCCGCTGCCGAAGCCATGACCTTCTGCAAACGCCTGAGCAAGAACAAGGGCAGCCACCAGTTCTTCGCCTCGATCCACAGCCATCCGCAAACCCTCGACGTGCTGCGCACCCGTGCCGAGCCGCTGGGCATCGACGTAGTCGTGGGCGATGAGCGTGAGCTGACCGACGTGACGCCGTTCTTCGGCGCGCTGCTGCAATACCCGGCCAGCAACGGTGATGTGTTCGACTACCGCGAACTGACCGAACGCTTCCACGCTGCCAACGCACTGGTCGCGGTAGCCGCTGACCTGCTGGCCCTGACCCTGCTGACCCCGCCGGGCGAGTTCGGCGCGGACGTGGCGATCGGCAGCGCCCAGCGTTTCGGCGTGCCGCTGGGCTTCGGTGGTCCGCACGCGGCTTACTTCTCGACTAAAGATGCGTTCAAGCGCGACATGCCGGGCCGTCTGGTCGGTGTCTCGGTTGACCGCTTCGGCAAACCGGCCCTGCGTCTGGCGATGCAGACTCGCGAGCAACACATCCGCCGCGAGAAAGCCACGTCGAACATCTGCACCGCACAAGTGCTGCTGGCCAACATCGCCAGCATGTACGCCGTGTATCACGGCCCGAAAGGCCTGACCCGGATCGCCAACCGCGTGCATCACCTGACCGCGATTCTGGCCAAGGGCCTGAGCGCACTGGGCGTGACCGTCGAGCAAGCGAGCTTCTTCGACACCCTGACCCTGGCCACCGGCGCGCAAACCGCCGCGCTGCATGACAAGGCTCGCGCCCAACAGATCAACCTGCGTGTGATCGATGCCCAGCGCCTGGGCCTGTCGGTCGACGAAACCACCACCCAGGCCGACATCGAAACCCTGTGGGCCCTGTTCGCCGACGGCAAGACCCTGCCGGAGTTCGCTGCTCTCGCCGCTGCCGCGCAAAGCACGATTCCAGCCGCACTGATTCGTCAGTCGCCGATCCTCAGCCACCCGGTGTTCAACCGCTATCACTCGGAAACCGAGCTGATGCGCTACCTGCGCAAGCTGGCGGACAAGGACCTGGCACTGGATCGCACTATGATTCCGCTGGGTTCGTGCACCATGAAACTCAACGCCGCCAGCGAAATGATCCCGGTGACCTGGGCTGAATTCGGCGCCCTGCACCCGTTCGCCCCGGCCGAGCAAAGCGCCGGTTACCAGCAACTGACCGACGAGCTGGAAGCGATGCTCTGCGCCGCCACCGGTTACGACTCGATCTCGCTGCAACCGAACGCCGGTTCCCAGGGTGAGTACGCAGGTCTGCTGGCGATTCGCGCCTATCACCAGAGCCGCGGCGAAGATCGTCGCGACATCTGCCTGATCCCGTCGTCCGCCCACGGCACCAACCCGGCGACCGCACAAATGGCCGGCATGCGCGTGGTCGTGACCGCGTGCGACGCCCGTGGCAACGTGGACATCGAAGACCTGCGCGCCAAGGCCATCGAACACCGCGAACACCTCGCGGCGCTGATGATCACGTACCCGTCGACCCACGGCGTGTTCGAAGAAGGCATCCGCGAAATCTGCGGCATCATTCATGACAACGGCGGCCAGGTGTACATCGACGGCGCCAACATGAACGCGATGGTCGGCCTCTGCGCACCAGGCAAGTTCGGCGGCGACGTGTCGCACCTGAACCTGCACAAGACCTTCTGCATCCCGCATGGCGGTGGCGGCCCGGGCGTCGGCCCGATCGGCGTGAAATCGCACCTGACTCCGTTCCTGCCAGGCCACGGCCACATGGAACGCAAGGAAGGCGCGGTCTGCGCAGCACCGTTCGGCAGCGCGAGCATTCTGCCGATCACCTGGATGTACATTCGCATGATGGGTGGCGCAGGCCTGAAGCGCGCTTCGCAACTGGCGATCCTCAATGCCAACTACATTTCCCGTCGCCTGGAAGAGCACTATCCAGTGCTGTACACCGGCAGCAACGGTCTGGTGGCGCACGAATGCATCCTGGATCTGCGTCCACTGAAAGACAGCAGCGGCATCAGCGTCGATGACGTCGCCAAGCGCCTGATCGACTTCGGCTTCCACGCCCCGACCATGTCGTTCCCGGTGGCCGGCACGCTGATGATCGAGCCGACCGAAAGCGAATCCAAGGAAGAACTGGACCGCTTCTGCGACGCCATGATCCGCATCCGCGAAGAAATCCGCGCGGTGGAAAACGGCACGCTGGACAAGGAAGACAACCCACTGAAGAACGCTCCGCACACTGCGGCAGAGCTGGTCGGCGAGTGGACTCACCCGTACAGCCGCGAGCAGGCGGTGTACCCGGTGGCGTCGTTGATCGAAGGCAAGTACTGGCCGCCGGTCGGTCGCGTCGACAACGTGTTCGGCGACCGCAACCTGGTCTGCGCCTGCCCGTCGATCGAAAGCTACGCTTAAAAAGAAGCAGCTATAAGCTTCAAGCCTCAAGTTGCAAGCTTCAAGCAACAAGTCAAAAGCCGACCGCTCTTGCTTGCAGCTTGAAGCTTGCCGCTTACAACTGCTCCGCAGGAGCCTCTCATGTCGTTAAGCGTGTTCGACCTGTTCAAGATTGGCATCGGCCCCTCCAGCTCCCACACCGTCGGCCCGATGCGCGCAGCTGCGCGCTTCGCCGAAGGCCTGCGTCGGGAAAACCTGTTGTCGGCCACCACCAGCGTCAGGGTCGAGTTGTATGGATCCCTCGGCGCCACGGGCAAGGGTCACGGCAGCGACAAGGCCGTGTTGCTGGGCCTGGAAGGTGAACACCCGGACACCGTGGATACCGAAACCGTCGCCGCCCGTCTCTCGGAGATTCGTGGCAGCGGCCGTTTGAACCTGCTCGGCGAACACAGCATTGCGTTCAACGAGAAAGAACACCTGGCCATGATCCGCAAGCCGTTGGCCTATCACCCCAACGGCATGATCTTCCGTGCCTTCGATGCGGCGGGATTGCAGATCCGCAGCCGCGAGTACTACTCGGTCGGCGGCGGTTTTGTGGTCGACGAAGATGCGGCCGGAGCCGACCGCATAGTCGAAGACACCACCCCGCTGACCTTCCCGTTCAAAAGCGCCAAGGACTTGCTCAGTCACTGCGCCACCTACGGGCTGTCGATCAGCCAGGTGATGCTGACCAACGAAAGCGCCTGGCGCCCGGAAGCGGAAACCCGCGCCGGCCTGCTGAAAATCTGGCAAGTGATGCAGGACTGCGTGGCCGCCGGCTGCCGCAACGAAGGCATTCTGCCGGGTGGCCTTAAGGTCAAGCGGCGGGCGGCGGCGTTGCATCGGCAACTGTGCAAGAACCCGGAATCGTCGCTGCGCGATCCGCTGTCGGTGCTGGACTGGGTCAACCTCTACGCCTTGGCCGTCAACGAAGAAAACGCCAATGGCGGGCGCGTGGTCACGGCACCGACCAATGGCGCAGCGGGGATCATTCCTGCGGTGCTGCATTACTACATGCGCTTCATTCCCGGCGCGAACGATGATGGCGTGGTGCGCTTCCTGCTGACCGCGGCGGCCATCGGCATTCTGTACAAGGAAAACGCCTCGATCTCCGGCGCCGAAGTCGGCTGTCAGGGCGAGGTCGGCGTGGCCTGTTCGATGGCGGCCGGGGCGTTGTGCGAAGTCCTCGGCGGCAGCGTGCAACAAGTGGAAAACGCCGCTGAAATCGGCATGGAACACAACCTCGGCCTGACCTGCGACCCGATTGGCGGCCTGGTTCAAGTGCCGTGCATCGAACGCAACGCCATGGGCTCGGTCAAGGCGATCAACGCCGTGCGCATGGCCATGCGCGGAGACGGGCAGCATTTCGTCTCCCTCGACAAGGTCATCCGCACCATGCGTCAGACCGGCGCCGACATGAAAAGCAAATACAAGGAGACCGCCCGTGGCGGTCTGGCGGTCAACATCATCGAGTGCTGATCGCGCCATAAACTCGCTCTCCCTTTGGGAGAGAACACAAAACTGGCCCCCTCTCCCTCCGGGAGAGGGTTGGTGTGAATCAAGGAGTCACGCATGTCCACTGAACAACTGTCGAAAACCCCGCTGCACGCTCTGCACCTCGAACTCGGCGCCCGCATGGTGCCGTTCGCCGGCTACGACATGCCGGTGCAATACCCGCTGGGCGTGATGAAGGAACACCAGCACACCCGTGAGCAGGCCGGGCTGTTCGATGTCTCGCACATGGGCCAGATCCGCCTGACCGGCGCCAATGCCGCCAAAGCACTGGAAACCCTGGTGCCGGTGGACATCATCGACCTGCCGGTGGGCATGCAGCGCTACGCAATGTTCACCAACGAAACCGGCGGCATCCTCGATGACCTGATGGTCGCCAACCTCGGCAATGACGAGCTGTTCCTGGTGGTCAACGCCGCGTGCAAGGACCAGGACCTGGCCCATCTGCAAAAACACATCGGCGATCAATGCAAGATCGAGCCACTGTTCGAAGAACGCGCCCTGCTCGCCCTGCAAGGCCCGGCCGCCGTGACCGTGCTGGCACGCCTGGCGCCGGAAGTGGCGAAAATGACTTTCATGCAATTCACCCGCGTAAAGCTGCTGGGCGTTGACTGCTTTGTCAGCCGTTCCGGCTACACCGGTGAAGACGGTTTCGAAATCTCGGTTCCGGCAGCCGACGCGGAAAAACTCGCCCGCGCCCTGCTGGCCGAACCGGAAGTCGCCGCCATCGGTCTCGGCGCCCGTGACTCGCTGCGCCTGGAAGCCGGCCTGTGCCTGTACGGCCACGACATGAACACCGAGACCACGCCGATCGAAGCCAGCCTGCTGTGGGCAATCTCCAAACCTCGGCGTGCCGATGGTGCCCGCGCCGGGGGTTTCCCGGGTGCGGAGCAAGTCTTCGCTCAACAGCAAAACGGCGTGTCGCGCAAACGCGTCGGCCTGCTGCCGCAAGAGCGTACGCCGGTCCGTGAAGGTGCAGAGATCGTCAACGACGCTGGCGAAATCGTCGGTAGCGTGTGCAGCGGCGGGTTCGGCCCGACCCTGGGCGGTCCGTTGGCCATGGGTTACCTGGACAGCGCTTACGTCGCACTCGATACGCCCGTTTGGGCAATTGTTCGTGGGAAAAAGGTGCCATTGCTTGTAAGCAAAATGCCATTTGTTCCACAACGCTACTATCGCGGTTGATCGACTGTTTCTATAAGTAACGCGATTGCGTTGTGCGTGCACTAATGTGTAACGCAATCGCCATAAAACAGTGCACTCCACTTACATACGATTCGAATTTGAACTTGGCTTATAACGTTCGAAAACAATTGAACAAGCTAATCGTATAAGCCGGACTAGTGAATCGACTAAGTGCCAGCAAGCGCAGGAAAACCGGGGCCTTCGCGGGGCTTGTTTTTTCTCCCGTAGTTGGCGTAGAGTTTGTCCACTGTGTTTGCATGGGTCAGCTTGGAATCGTGACCTGGGCAGTAGCCTACAAGTTAGCTACATCCCGTTCGACGTCTTCTTACTCTCCTGCAACCAGCCCCAGTACTCTTTCATGAGAAGGAGACTGTCATCAATTTTTGCGTCAAAGGAAATAAGAAATGTCCACACGTCAGAGCGGTACCGTCAAGTGGTTTAACGACGAGAAAGGTTTTGGTTTTATCACTCCAGAAAGCGGTCCGGATCTGTTCGTGCATTTCCGCGCCATTCAGGGCAACGGCTTCAAGAGCCTGAAAGAAGGCCAGAAAGTGACCTTCGTTGCTGTGCAGGGCCAGAAAGGCATGCAAGCTGATGAAGTCATCGCAGAAGCCTGATTTTCTGTAACGAAAAAGCCCCTGATATTGATATCAGGGGCTTTTTTGTGGGCGCAAATCCGTAAAATGGCGCTTCACTTTCCGTCCAGAGGCTGCCATGTCGAAACACCTGCTCACTCCCCAGGGCGATTTCCCCGCCGTCGGCCTGGGTCGTCGTCTGGCAGCGATGTTCTATGACTTTTTGCTGTGCACCGCTCTGCTGATCGTGACCGGTTTTGTTTACAAGCTGATCCAGGCGGCAATCATCGGCGAAGAGCGCCTGCGCGTCATGACCGACGCCGGGCAGCTGGATGGCGATCCGCTGTACTCCACGGTGCTGCTGTTGGTGCTGTTTGGCTTCTTTGCCAAATTCTGGACCCACGCCGGGCAGACCCTGGGCATGCAAGTGTGGGGCATTCGCGTGCAGAACGCCGATGGCACTGCGATCAGCCTGTGGCAGGCGTTGCTGCGGTTCATGGTGTCGATTGCGTCGTGGCTGTGCCTGGGCCTGGGGTTCTTCTGGTCGCTGCTCGATAAGCAGAAGCGCGCTTGGCATGACATCTACTCCGACACGCAGCTTGTGCGAATTCCGAAGAAAACCAAATAATCCTCCAGATACAAAAACGCCCCGATCCAATCGGGGCGTTTTTGTTTGCCTCAAGGTCAGGCGTTGCCGGCCAGTTTCATCCGTGCGGCCTGAGTGAAATCGAGCATGCGCTTGAGCGGACGAATCGCCTGAGGAATCAGAGCCGGGTCGACGAAGATCTCGTTCGAGCCCTCCTTCAGGCACTTCAGCGTGCGTTCAAGGGTGTTCATGGCCATCCACGGGCAATGTGCGCAACTGCGGCATGCCGCGCCGTTACCGGCGGTTGGCGCCTCGATGAAGACCTTGTCCGGGCACAGCTGCTGCATCTTGTAGAAGATGCCGCGGTCGGTAGCGACGATCAGAGTCTTGTTCGGCAGCGATTGAGCGGCGGCAATCAGCTGACTGGTGGAACCGACGGCGTCCGCCAACTCGATTACCGAGGTCGGCGACTCCGGATGCACCAGAATGGCGGCGTCCGGGTACAGCGCTTTCATGTCTTCCAGCTGCTTGGACTTGAACTCTTCGTGGACGATGCATGCACCATCCCAGAGCAGCATGTCGGCGCCGGTCTGACGCTGGATGTAGGTGCCCAGGTGCTTGTCCGGACCCCAGATAATGGTTTCGCCGTTGTCCATCAGGCTTTCGACGATTTCCAGTGCACAACTGGAGGTCACCACCCAGTCGGCCCGGGCTTTGACGGCGGCCGAGGTGTTGGCGTATACCACCACGGTGCGTTCCGGATGCTGATCGCAGAACGCCGAAAACTCATCCACCGGGCAACCCAGATCCAGCGAGCAGGTGGCTTCCAGGGTCGGCATCAACACACGTTTTTCAGGGTTGAGAATCTTCGCGGTCTCGCCCATGAATTTCACGCCGGCAACCACCACGGTCTTGGCCGGATGGGCATTGCCGAAGCGGGCCATTTCCAGGGAATCGGAAACACATCCGCCGGTTTCTTCGGCGAGGGCCTGGATGATCGGATCGCAATAAAAGTGGGCAACCAGCACCGCGTCCTGAGCCTTGAGCTCGGCGGCGATGGCAGAACGGTAATAAGCCTCTTCCTCGGCTGTCAGCGGCTTGGGCTGCTTGGCGTCGAGGTGGGCTTGTACCAGAAGGCGTTCGGAAATCTGCGTCATGTTCGCAAGACCTGCAGGCGCATTCGCGCGAAAGTCGAGTATACACCCGGCTCCGGACCGCTTGAGGGTACCGCCGGGAAAGTGAGTATTATCAGGCACGGACAGCAATGAAGCTGCGCAAGGCTACAGAATATCCCGTTGATACAAAAGATGATTCTGACCTGCGTCACGGCGGAAAGAAACGAAGGGAGGCATGCCTGAATCGCAGGCAAAAAAAAATCCGGAAATCCTCACTTTCGTGGGCCTTCCAGACTTTTAAAACAGCAAAAATGGTGGGTCGTGTGGGATTCGAACCTACGACCAATTGGTTAAAAGCCAACTGCTCTACCAACTGAGCTAACGACCCGCTGTGTGGTGGCGCGTATAATACTGATTTTTAAGGACTATTCAACACCTAATTTGAAAAAAATCAAAAATAAGGTGTCGGGTCGCTGATTCCGGCCGCCGCGAAGCCTTCTGCACGCAGTCGGCAGCTGTCGCATTTACCACAAGCACGCCCGTCATCGTCAGCCTGATAGCAGGAAACAGTCAGCCCGTAATCAACGCCAAGCTTCACCCCCGCCTGGACGATCTGCGCCTTGCTCAGATTCTGCAGCGGTGCCTGGATGCGGAAACCATTGCCTTCCACCCCGGCCTTGGTCGCCAGATTGGCCATGCGCTCGAACGACTCGATGAACTCGGGACGGCAATCCGGGTAACCGGAGTAATCCACCGCGTTGACGCCGATAAAGATGTCACGGGCGCCGAGCACTTCAGCCCAACCCAGGGCCAGCGACAGGAAAACTGTATTGCGCGCCGGCACGTAAGTCACCGGGATGCCTTCGCCCAGCTCTTCCGGGATATCGATGCTGGTGTCGGTCAGGGCCGAACCGCCCATGCCGTTCAGGTTCAGGCCGATCACCTTGTGCTCGACCACGCCCAGATCGCGGGCAACGCGAGCAGCAGCATGCAGCTCGGCGTGGGAACGCTGACCGTAATCGAAACTCATGGTGTAGCAGGCGTAGCCTTCAGCGCGGGCCATGGCCACGACAGTGGCCGAGTCCAGGCCACCCGACAGCAGGATTACCGCACGTTTTTGGCTAGTGTTCAGTTGTTCAGTCATCTCAGCGCCCCGGCTCATCATTCCATAGATATTTATGCAGCTGCAGTTGCAGGCGCACTGGCAGGTTATCCGCCACCACCCAGTCCGCCAGATCCCGAGCATTCAGGTCGTGGTGACTTGGAGAAAACAGCACTTCACCCGCACGTCGTTCCAGACCGTACTGGATCAGCTTCGATACCGCCCAGTCATAGTCCTCCCGCGAGCAGATGACAAACTTCACCTGATCGTTGGGCGTCAGCAGTTCGATGTTCTCGTAACGGTTGCGATGGGCTTCTTTGGAGTCTGGCGTCTTCAGGTCGACCACCCGACTGACCCGCGGATCAACCGCCGAGATGTCGAGGGCGCCGCTGGTTTCCAGCGAGACTTCGTAGCCGGCATCGCACAACTGCTTGAGCAAAGGGATGGCATTGGGCTGTGCCAGCGGCTCACCGCCAGTGACGCAGACGTAGCGCGGGCGAAAGCCGGCCACTTGCTCGAGGATGTCGTCGAGGGTGCGGATCGTGCCACCGCTGAACGCGTAGGCGCTGTCGCAGTATTGGCAACGCAATGGGCAACCGGTCAGGCGCACAAAAACAGTGGGCAGCCCGGCAGTCCGCGTTTCCCCCTGCAACGAGTAGAAAACTTCGGTGATTCTCAATGTGTCTTGCATAGTCGCCACGGGCGTAACAGCTAAACAGGCTGTCCGCCTCCGTCAGGCACCTCTGGCAACCCCGCCAACGCGTAGATCACCAGAAGCGTGTTTCATAAAAGGGCGTGAATTCTAACGAAAAAACCCGCGACAAGCGCGGGTTTCTTCCAAACGGGTCAAAGCATGTTACATGCGTTGCAGATCGCGCTGGGCCAACTGAGCGGCGGACGTGCCCGGATATTGGGCCACCACCTGCTGCAGAATGCCTTTGACCTTGTCGGTATGACCGAGGCGACGCTCTACATCAGCCAGCTTGTACAGCGAATCCGGCACTTTGGCGTGCTTGGGATACAGCTGCGAAACCTTGGCGAAAGCCTGACCTGCACCTTGCAGATCGCCTTTGGCCAGGTTCACTTCACCCAGCCAGTACTGGGCATTGCCTGCGTATTGGCTGTTCGGGTATTTACGCAGGAATGCGGCAAACGCCTGGCTGGCCTTGTCGAAATCCTTGGCCTTGATCAGGTCGAAAGCGGCATCGTAATACAGCTTTTCCTTGGCCGGATCAGCCGGTTCGCTACCTGCGGCAGGTGCCTGGGCGGCAGCAGCGGCGCCGGCTCCAGCAGCAGCACCGGCAGCAGCACTTGCATCGCCACCGGCAGAAGAATTCTCGGGAGTCGCGGCTGGTGCAACGCCGGATCCTATGCGCCGATCAAGATCCTGGTATCGCTCCAGGGATTCCTGCTTCATGCGCGCAACCTTATTCTGCAGTTCTTCGATCACGCCTTGCTGGCGAGATATCTGATCCTGCATTTGTTGCAGTTGGTTGAACAGCATGCCTTGTGCCGAGGCAGGGGCCGAAGCCGCTCCCCCGGCATAGGCGCCGTTCGTACCGTAACCTGCAGGCGGATAACTGCTCCCGCTATTGTTATAACCGGAGTTGTCATCGACCACAGGAACCGCAGCCCACGCCGCAAGCGGCGCGAGGCTGAGAGCCAGAACAGTTACAGCACGACGGCACGTTCGCATATCGAATTACTTACGCAGTTCGACGCGACGGTTTTGAGCCCAGGACTGCTCGTCGTTGCCGGTAGCAACTGGACGCTCTTCGCCGTAGGAAACCAGTTCCAGCTGAGCTGGGGAAACACCTTGCAGTACCAGGTAGCGCTGAACGGCTTTCGCACGACGCTCGCCCAGTGCCATGTTGTACTCACGAGTACCACGTTCGTCGGTGTTGCCTTCCAGAACAACGCGAGCGCCGTTTGCTTTCAGGTCTTTGGCGTGAACGTCCAGAGCGCGCATGGCTTCTGGCTTCAGGTCCGAGCTGTCGTATTCGAAGTAGAAGGTGGTGATTGCGCGCAGAGCAGCTTCTTCGCTCAGGGAACCGTCAACTGCACCAGTGTTTGCGCCGTAACCAGCGTTTGGATCAACAGCGCCTTCACCGGCGTTGTCGCCGCCTTTGGACGAGCAACCTACAGCTACAGCCATGGCCAGAGCCAGCGCAGCAAATTTACCAAACTTCAGCATTTCCATCGTGAAACTCCTAATGAACCCCAGTGTGTTAAGTAAAACGTAAAGCGCCGCGTCAGTTCAGGTAAGGGGACCAGGACGGTTCTCTGACTTCGCCTTGAGCGGTAGGAAGCGGGAGCCTCACGCGTCCATTAATGGACACGAGCATCAAGACTCCCCGGCCCTGCTGGCGGGTGGCGTAGATTACCATGGTGCCGTTGGGCGCAACAGTAGGCGACTCGTCCAGAGTGCTATCAGTGAGGATTTTTACACTTCCGCGCTGCAAATCCTGAGCCGCCACTTTGAAATTGGTGAAACCGTCCTGACGATGGATCATCACCAGGGTCTTTTCATCCGCCGAAAGCTTGGGGTTGGCGTTGTAGTTGCCCACGAACGTCACACGCTCGGCACCGCCGCCACCAGCGCTGGTCTTGTAGATCTGCGGTTTGCCGCCACGGTCGGAGGTGAAGTAGATGGTCGAACCATCCTTGCCCCAGTACGGTTCGGTGTTGATGCCAGGACCCGCAGTCACGCGGGTGATCTGACGCGAACCGAGGTTCATCACGTAGATGTCCGGGTTACCGTCTTTCGACAGCACGAACGCCAGGCGATTGCCGTCCGGCGACCAGGCTGGCGCGCCGTTCAGGCCTTCGAAGTTGGTGATCTGCTCGCGACGACCGGTGTCGATGTTCTGCATGAAGATGCGCGGACGCTTCTGTTCGAACGACACGTAGGCGATACGCTTGCCGTCCGGTGCAAAACGCGGCGAAAGGATCGGCTCACGGGATTGCAGCAGGGTCACGGCACGGGCGCCGTCATAGTCCGAACGCTGCAGGGTGTAACGGGTGTTCTTCTCGGAGAAACGCTCGGCCGTGACGTACAGCAGGCGAGTCGAGAATGCACCTTTGATACCGGTCAGTTTTTCGAACGACTGATCGGAGATGTAGTGCGCCATGTCGCGCAGCTGTTCGGTGGTACCGGACACGCTGCCGTCAGCCACTTTCTGCTCGGTGGCGACGTTGAACAGAGCCCACTGCACCTGCAGACGGCCACCGGCCGGCACGATGCTGCCGACCATCATGTATTGCGCGCCCACCGCCTTCCAGTCACGGAAGATGATTTCGCTCGGCTGGCTTGGCTGGCTGATCATGTTTTGCTTTGGAATCGGCGAGTAATAGCCCGAGTTACGCAAATCGTTACCAATGATTTCAGCCATGTCATCCGGCAGGACGGCACCGCCCTGGAAACCGAACGGTACGACGGCAATCGGAGTCGCCCGATCGCTGCCGCTGGTGACCAGAATGTTCTTTTCATCCGCCATCGCGATCCCTGCCATGCAGCAGATCACGACCAGCATTCCTCGAAGAAGGTTTCTCACAAGGCTAGATCCTCAGGTGTGAATGTCATCTTGAATGAACGATACGGAGCGAAATCGCTCGGCTTCATTCCCTGCATTTCCGTCAAACGTCCAATATTCTTGACCGCTGCCACTGCTGACGCATCGAACGGACCGTCGCCACTGGACTTGGCCACGCTGACCGAGGTCACCGTACCGTCCGGCAACATGCCGATCTGCAGCACAACCGTCATGCCTTTGCGTGCTGAAGGTGGACGCGCCCAGCCTTCTGCTGCCCGCGCACGAATCAGGTCATCGAAACTGCCCGCGACTTCGTCGCCCTGCTCATCGGCCAAGGCCTGCTGGCGCTGCGGCGTGTCGGAAAGCAAATCTGCCAGGGCCTGAGCCTTCTTGTCTTCGGCGGATTTACGTGCCGCTTCCTGCGCTTTCTTCTTCGCAGCATCGGCAGCAGCTTTCTTCTTCGCGTCTTCGGCGACTTTCTTCTTCGCCTCTTCAGCTTCAGCTTTCTTCTTGGCGTCTTCGGCGGCTTTCTTTTTCGCGTCTTCGACGATCTTCTTCTTGGCTTCTTCAGCGGCCGCTTTCTTGGCCTCTTCTTCAGCAGCCTTTTTGGCTTCTTCTTCGGCTTTCTTCTTGGCTATATCAGCCAATTGTTTCTCTTCTGCCTTCTTGGCTTCGGCGGCTTTCTTGGCGTCGTCGGCTTTCTTGGCTTCATCAGCCTTCTTCGCCTCGTCCGCTTTCTTCGCCTCATCGGCCTTCTTGGCTTCCTCGGCCTTTTGAGCCGCTTCTTCTTTCTTTTGTTCCGCAGCCTTCACCGCTTCCTGCTCGACCTTTTTCTGCTCCATCTGCTCGACTTCGGTCTGGCGCGCGGCGGATTTCTTCGCCTCACCCGCAATCTTCTGATTGGTCTGAGTGGTCGCCTGACTTTTCGATTTCAGCTGGTACAGGGTCGCCTGAACAATCGGCTTGGCTGGCGGCAGCTCCGGGGTCAGGGCGAAACTGACAAACAGCATGCCGAACACCAGCACGTGCAAGCCAATCGCCCAGACACTAGGCCAGAAGTAGCTTTCCGAGGCGGACGGCTCTCGCTGTTGCTGCATCAGGGCGCCTCGGTGATCAAGCCAACGTTACCGACCCCGGCTTTCTGCAACCCGCCCATGGCACCCATGACGGAGCCATAATCGACGGACTTGTCGCCACGGATGAAGACTTGGGTACGCTTGCCACCTTCAGTGCCGGCGCGAATGATCTTGGTCACCGCGTCGGTCATCTGTGGCAGGGTCATGGCCCGGTCCTGCTGTTTCTCGGTGTCGACTTCGCTGCCAAGGTTCCAGTAGTAGGTCTTGTCCGACTTGATCGAAATGGTCAGCACCTGGGTGTTGTTGTCCTGCGGCAAGGCTTCGCTGGAAACCTTGGGCAGATCCACTTTCACGCCCTGATTGAGCATTGGCGCAGTCACCATGAAGATGACCAGCAGCACCAGCATCACGTCGATGTAAGGCACTACGTTCATCTCGGCGACCGGCTTGCGCTTGTGTCGGGCTCGAGTGATTAAAGCCATCGGGAAATACCTGCTTATTCTTCGCTGGTGTGCACTTTGCGGTGCAGGATCGCCTGGAACTCATCGGCGAAGGTGTAGTAGCGGCTCAGCAAGGTTTCGCTGCGGGCAGAGAAACGGTTGTAAGCGATAACGGCCGGGATCGCGGCGAACAGACCGATCGCGGTGGCGATCAGGGCTTCGGCGATGCCGGGTGCCACGGTGGCCAGGGTGGCCTGCTGGGCGCTGGCCAGACCACGGAAGGAGTTCATGATCCCCCAGACGGTACCGAAAAGACCGATGTACGGGCTGACCGAACCGACGGTGGCGAGGAACGGCAGGCTCTGCTCGAGCTTTTCTTCTTCGCGGGAGATGGCGACGCGCATGGCACGGGCCACACCTTCCATCACCGCTTCAGGATCGACGCCTGGCTGCTGACGCAGACGAGAGAACTCCTTGAAGCCGGCACGGAAGATCTGCTCGACACCCGAATCCGGATCCGGGTTGCTGCCGGCCTGACGGTAGAGTTTGGACAGGTCGATACCCGACCAGAAACGCTCCTCGAAGCTCTCGAGGGCACGTCGACCGGCGCGTATCAGATTGCTGCGCTGAAAGATCATGATCCATGAGGTCACCGATGCGGCCACCAGAGTCAACATTACCAACTGCACCACGATGCTGGCATTGCTGACCAGGCTCCACATGGAGGAATGGTCGACGACGTTAGCTTCCACGCTTTATCTCCTGCTTTGAGTGTGTACCCGTGCCGACCGCGTCGGCAAAGGCCGCACGCAGGTCTTCGGGAAGGGCCCGGGGTTTCAAACTGTTAGTGCGCACACAGGCCACCAGAAACTGCCCTTCGCAGAGCAGCACATTATCCGTTGCCCGCCTGACCTGCTGTCGGAAGCGCAGGCTGGCACGGTTCAATTCGATTACATCAGCGCTTACCAGAAGCTCGTCGTCCAGTCGCGCCGGCGCGTGATAACGCGCTTCGCTGGAATGCACGACGAACAACAGGTCCTCCCCGGCCAGCGCCGACTGAGCAAAGCCCAGCTCCCGGAGCCGTTCGGTTCGAGCCCGTTCCATAAACTTGAGGTAATTAACGTAATACACGATGCCGCCCGCATCGGTGTCCTCGTAATAAACGCGACAACGATGTGCGAACGGCTCAAGCCCGTTTTGCGCGCGCATACTCTAGTGCTTACTCCTCGGGTTGCCAATCCAGCCAGGCAACTGTTTTTCATTGTTGGAAGGCTTTACCGCAAAAGTACCGTCCTGTGACAGTACAAACGCTGAATAAATCGACAATAAATGTGTATCAATCGTCCACGGCATCGAGAAACTCGTCTACCACGGGCATTTCGCCCATTCGTGTCGGGATGTTTAAACCAAAATGCAGGTACGCGTGGCGGGTCACCACCCTGCCCCGCGGCGTACGCATGATGTAGCCCTGCTGAATCAGGTACGGCTCAAGCACATCTTCAATGGTGTGGCGCTCTTCGCTGATCGCCGCCGCCAGACTGTCGATGCCCACCGGGCCGCCGTCAAACTTCTCGATCATGGTCAACAGCAAACGCCGGTCCTGATGATCGAAACCATGCTCGTCCACGTCCAGCAGGTTCAGCGCCAGATCTGCGACGGACTTGGTGATGTGGCCCTTGGCCCGGACTTCGGCGAAATCCCGCACCCGGCGCAGCAGACGGTTGGCGATCCGCGGCGTGCCACGGGCGCGGCGGGCAATCTCGAAAGAGCCTTCCGGATCCAGCGGCAAACCGAGGATATTCGCCGAACGGCTGACAATCGTCGCCAGGTCAGCGGTGCTGTAGAACTCGAGGCGCTGGACGATACCGAAACGGTCACGCAAAGGGTTGGTCAGCATGCCCGCCCGCGTGGTTGCACCGACCAGGGTGAACGGTGGCAGATCGAGTTTGATCGAACGCGCCGCCGGCCCTTCACCGATCATGATGTCGAGCTGGAAATCTTCCATGGCCGGGTACAGTACTTCTTCGACGATCGGCGACAGACGATGGATTTCATCGATGAACAGCACGTCGTGCGGCTCAAGATTGGTCAACAGCGCCGCCAGATCCCCCGGACGCTCCAGCACCGGACCGGAAGTGCTCTTGATCGACACGCCCATTTCCTGGGCGATGATGTTGGCCAGCGTGGTTTTACCCAGCCCCGGCGGACCGAAGATCAGGGTGTGGTCGAGGGATTCGCTACGGCCACGGGCGGCCTGGATAAACAGTTCCATCTGCTCGCGAACGGTCGGCTGGCCGATGTACTCGGCCAGGCTGACGGGACGTATCGCCCGATCCTGGACTTCTTCGCGCTCACGCGGACTGTGCGTGGCGGCGATCAGACGATCAGCTTCAATCACTTAAATCATTCCCTTCAGGGCACGTCGAATCATGTCTTCGCTGCTCAGGCCTTTCTCTTTGATCGCGGAAATCGCCTTGCTCGCTTCCTGTGGCTTGTAGCCCAGGGAAATCAGTGCACTGACCGCATCGTTCTCGGCGGTGTTGACCGGCGCCGGGCCGTCCGGCTGGTTCGGCACCAGGGCGAACATGGCCGGCGAGGTTTCCCAGGCCTTGAAGCGATCCTTCAGTTCGACCAGCAGACGCTCGGCGGTTTTCTTGCCCACGCCCGGCACCTTGGTCAGCGCCGAGGTGTCCTGGGATTGCACGCAGCGGATCAGTTCGTCGACTTCCAGACTCGACATCAAGGCCAGGGCCAGTTTCGGCCCTACACCATTGAGACGGATCAACTCGCGAAAAAAGTCTCGCTCACGCTTGCCGGCAAAACCATAGAGTAACTGCGCGTCTTCGCGTACGACCAAATGGGTGTGCAGGGTCAGCGGTTCACCGACCGACGGCAGGCGATAAAGGGTGGTCATGGGCACTTCCAACTCATACCCGAGGCCGTTTACATCCAGAATCAGGTGCGGCGGCTGTTTCTCAGCCAGAGTACCGCGCAAGCGTCCAATCACGTTTCAGATCCTTGAGCGTTGGCCAGCCGTGGGCTGGCGACCGACAGAGCATGGATTCACGGCCGACAACCCAGGCACGAAATCCACATTCCGTAAAAATGACTGCTGATGCTATCAGAGACGCAGGCGCCCGCCACGACTGCGTGCCGTTCCCAAGCCGTGCGGTAACAGACTCGAGCGTGTGTGGGCATGACAAATGGCAATGGCCAGGGCATCCGATGCATCGATTTGCGGTTTGCTGGTCAGCTTGAGCATGTGCATGACCATCATCTGCACCTGCTCTTTATTAGCGGCACCCGTGCCGACCACGGCCTGCTTGACCTGGGTGGCCGTGTACTCGGCTATTTCCAGGCATTCTTCGGCGCCGGCAACAATAGCGGCCCCCCGGGCCTGCCCGAGCTTCAGCGCCGAATCGGCGTTTTTTGCCATGAACACCTTTTCGATGCCCATGGTGACCGGACCGTAGGTCTGGATGATTTCGCGCACGCCGCGATAAACGATCTGCAGACGCTCATGCAGCTCGCCGGCTCCAGTGCGGATACAACCCGAGGCGACATAGATGCAGCCGCCACGTCCGGTATCGCGAACAATGCCGTAACCGGTAATGCGCGAACCGGGGTCGATACCAAGAATTAAAGTCATAAGCCTGCTGGTTCGAAGAAACACAAAAACAAATGAGGGAGCTGGCTTGTCAGCGATGACGGTGTGTCAGGCGCCATCATTACCTGATGTGCCGACGCCATCGCTGGCAAGCCAGCTCCCACATTGAAGCCTAGTCGCTCTTAACCGAGCTGAGCGGCCACGTCTTCCGGAATGTCCGCGTTGGAATAGACGTTCTGCACGTCGTCCAGGTCTTCCAGCATGTCGATCAGCTTGAGCACCTTCTCGGCGCCCTCCAGATCCAGCTCGGCGCTGGTGGTCGGCTGCATGACGATTTCCGCGTCATCACCCTTGAAACCGGCGGCCTCCAGGGCATTGCGTACCGCGTAGAAACTGGTGAACGAGGTGAACACATCGATCGAGCCGTCTTCGTGGCTGACCACGTCGTCGGCATCGGCTTCGAGCGCCGCTTCCGTCAGCGCGTCTTCGTCAACGCCCGGGGCAAAGCTGATCTGGCCCTTGCGTTCGAACAGGTAGGCTACCGAACCGTCGGTACCGAGGTTGCCGCCACACTTGCTGAACGCGTGGCGCACGGCCGCTGCGGTGCGGTTGCGGTTGTCGGTCATGCACTCGACCATCACCGCCACGCCGCCCGGGCCGTAACCTTCGTAGGTCAGTTCTTCAACGTTGTCGGCCTCGGTCGCGCCGGCGCCACGGGCCACGGCACGGTCGATGATGTCCCGGCTCATGTTGGCGCCCAGCGCCTTGTCCAGCGCCAGACGCAGACGCGGGTTGGAGCCCGGATCACCGCCGCCCTGACGGGCCGCCACGGTCAGCTCGCGGATCCACTTGGTGAAGATCTTGCCTCTCTTGGCATCCTGGCGTTCTTTGCGGTGCTTGATGTTCGCCCACTTGGAATGACCTGCCATAACTCGCTCCGAATTCTCTTGAACAATGCCCGCCATGCAGATGCATCGGCCAGCAAAAAAATCTTGTTTTCAATCACTGCAGAAAGAAAAAAGGCGCATCCGAAGATGCGCCTTCAGGCCCGTCTTACTCGGCCTTTGGCGTTTCGCGCAAACGGATGTGCAATTCGCGCAATGCCTTCGCATCCACGACACCCGGCGCCTGCGTCATCACGTCGGCAGCACTCTGGGTTTTCGGGAAGGCAATCACTTCACGGATCGACTGGGCGCCGGTCATCAGCATCACCAGACGGTCCAGACCGAAGGCCAGACCACCGTGCGGCGGCGCGCCGTATTTCAGGGCGTCGAGCAGGAAGCCGAACTTCTCTTCCTGTTCCGCTTCGTTGATGCCCAGCAGACGGAACACAGCTTGCTGCATCTCCTTGCGGTGGATACGGATCGAACCGCCACCCAGCTCGGTGCCGTTCAGCACCATGTCGTAGGCACGGGACAGAGCGCCGGCCGGGTTGGCTTCCAGCTCTTCCGGCGAGCACTTCGGCGCGGTGAACGGATGGTGCAGAGCGGAGAAGCTGCCGTCGTCGTTCTCTTCGAACATCGGGAAGTCGACGACCCACATCGGTGCCCACTCGCAGGTCAGCAGCTTCAGGTCGTGACCGAGCTTGATACGCAGCGCGCCCAGGGCTTCACTGACGATCTTGGCCTTGTCGGCGCCGAAGAACACGATGTCGCCGTCGACTGCGCCAACGCGATCGAGGATCACGTTCAGGTTGGCTTCCGGGATGTTTTTCACGATCGGCGATTGCAGACCGTCAACACCGGCCGCACGCTCGTTGACCTTGATGTACGCCAGGCCCTTGGCACCGTAGATGCCGACGAACTTGGTGTAGTCGTCGATCTGCTTGCGCGGCATGCTCGCCCCGCCTGGAACGCGCAGTGCGGCGATACGGCATTTCGGATCGTTGGCAGGGCCGCTGAAGACCTTGAAGTCCACTTCTTTCAGCTGATCGGCCACGTCGACCAGCTCCAGCGGGTTACGCAGGTCCGGCTTGTCGGAACCGTAACGGCGCATGGCTTCTTCGAACGTCATGTGCGGGAATTCGCCGAATTCCAGATCCAGCACTTCCTTGAACAGGTTGCGGATCATGCCTTCGGTCAGGCCCATGATGTCTTTTTCGTCGAGGAAGCTGGTCTCGATGTCGATCTGAGTGAACTCAGGCTGACGGTCGGCACGCAGGTCTTCGTCGCGGAAGCACTTGGCGATCTGGTAGTAGCGGTCGAAGCCGGCGACCATCAGCAGTTGCTTGAACAGCTGTGGCGATTGCGGCAACGCGAAGAACGAACCGGCGTGGGTACGGCTCGGTACGAGGTAGTCGCGCGCGCCTTCCGGCGTGGCACGGGTAAGGATCGGAGTTTCGACGTCGAGGAAGCCGTTTTCGTCGAGGTAGCGACGGATGCTGGTGGTCATGCGCGAACGCAGACGCAGCTTCTCGGCCATTTCCGGACGACGCAGGTCCAGGAAGCGATAGCGCAGGCGGGTTTCTTCGCCGACGTCGGAGTATTCGTTCAGCGGGAACGGCGGGGTTTCCGCTTCGTTCAACACTTCCAGCTCGTAGCCCAGGACTTCGATCATGCCCGACGCCATGTTGGCGTTGGTGGCACCGGCCGGACGCAGACGCACCTTGCCGGTGATCTTCACCACGTATTCGCTGCGCACGCGATCGGCGGCGGCGAAGC
This sequence comes from Pseudomonas sp. GW456-12-1-14-TSB6, assembly GCF_059424205.1. Classification (NCBI taxonomy): domain Bacteria; kingdom Pseudomonadati; phylum Pseudomonadota; class Gammaproteobacteria; order Pseudomonadales; family Pseudomonadaceae; genus Pseudomonas; species Pseudomonas sp. GW456-12-1-14-TSB6. The sequence continues at coordinate 1,757 of NZ_JBWKZE010000052.1, read as the reverse complement.
TCTCGGCGCGATCCGGATCGAACACTACCTGAGCCAGACCGTCACGATCACGGATATCGAGGAAAATCACCCCGCCGTGGTCGCGACGACGGTGAACCCATCCGCAAAGGGTAATTTCCTGGCCTTCCAGGCTTTCGTTCAGTTGGCCGCAATAATGGCTGCGCATCATGGTAGTGGTTCGCTTCTCGTAATTCGAAATTCGGTGGAGATCCCGCTGCACTCAAGCACTGTGCAACCTGTGGAAACTCGCGCGTGTCGTTCGACCTGGGCTTGAACCCTAGTCAGATTTGTCGCCACCGGCCAGATTCTTCTTCGCGCCGGTCTTGAAATCGGTTTCGTACCAGCCGCTGCCGCTGAGGCGAAAGCCCGGCATCGACAGCTGCTTCTTGAGTTCCGGTGCCTGACAGGCAGGGCAATCGACCAGTGGTGCGTCGCTGATCTTTTGAATGGCTTCCAACTGATGACCACAGGAAGCACATTGGTAATCGTACATCGGCATGGGGTTGTCTCGGCAATCAGATTGCCAGCACGCGCAGGGCTGTGCGGCGAAAGGGCGGGATTATAGCCATTAAATGCGGCCTGTGCAGCCGGAAGACTGCACAGGCCGTCTCGTCAGTGTCATCCCGCGTCATGCACCCCCGGAGAATCCCGCAGGCCATGCATCACACACACAACCCGCACCAGACCGCTGAAGTTTTTCACCCCGCCATGACGCAGGTGCACTTCACGATCGACACGGGACAATAGCGTGCCGACCGAACAGCAATTGTCTTCGGCCATCCGGCCCAGGATATTCCAGTAAACCTGTTCCAGCCGCATACAGGTCGCGAACCCGTTCAAACGCACCGAGCGGGATAACGGCCGGATCAACGCCATGTCGAACCCGCCGAGCAAGGGCTCCGTGGCGCTCTCTCGCTGCGTACCGGCTGCGACCTCTCTTCGCCTGCCTCCATCTTCCATATCGTTGACACTCCTTTGTCATTTCTGCCTCTGTTATCAAGGCAACATCCTGCGAACTCATTAAAAGCGCAGGCGCAAAGGCAGTTCCAGATGACTTTTTGACCATCCATGTAGGATAAGCCAACGCGACAGGGAGGATCATGGAGCGGCGGATCGTCCTCCCTGTTTCCTACAGAAGGGAACGACATTTCCAGGAGAAAAGAGGAAAGCGCACGAACTAGGGTTCATGCGCTTCCTGTTATCAGGCTTCGAGCAATGCGCGCAGCATCCAGGCGGTTTTCTCGTGCACCTGCATGCGCTGGGTCAGCAGATCGGCGGTAGGTTCGTCACTGACCTTGTCCAGCAGAGGGAAAATGCCTCGTGCGGTTCGGGTGACGGCTTCCTGGCCTTCCACCAACTGCTTGATCATGTCTTCGGCACTTGGCACGCCGACTTCCTCTTTAATGGAAGACAGACGGGCGTAAGTCGCATAGGCACCCGGCGCGGGAAAACCCAGCGCGCGGATGCGCTCGGCAATCGAATCGACCGCCAGAGCCAGTTCGTTGTATTGCTCCTCGAACATCAGATGCAGGGTCCGGAACATCGGCCCGGTGACGTTCCAGTGGAAGTTGTGGGTCTTCAGATACAGCACGTAGGTGTCCGACAGCAGGCGCGAGAGCCCTTCGACGATGGATTTGCGGTCTTCTTCACTGATACCGATATCGATTGCCATGTTTACCCCCTAAAGGCGATTGAATTCATCCAACAGGTGCCGCTCCACTGTAGCAAGGCCACCCCAGCCCCGCAGCCCCCGCATG
>NZ_JBWKZE010000051.1:0-24659 GCF_059424205.1 Pseudomonas sp. GW456-12-1-14-TSB6 | reverse complement strand
ACATCGAGAGGAGGTGCAGCGAAGCAAACCGGAGGCGATGCCCCCGGATGAATCCCGGAGCGAAGGAACCCCGAGCCCCAGCGAGGGGCCGAACGCCGGGGCCAAGCCTTTTGCTTACTTTTTGGCGTTTGAAAAAGTGAGCCGCTGTAAGAGCGGAACCGCCAGCGGCAACACCCGAAGAAACGGATATTCACCCAACCCAACAAGAACCTGGTCGGCCCGAAGGCCGCCACGTTCACTCGGCATCCGGATCAATCTTGTTCTGAGTCAGGTACCGATTCAAAACATCATCCTGCGAAGGAGTAGAAGCATCCCCCGCCACCTGCCACAACCGCCGCTCAATCCCCTGCGCCACCATATGCCCCACCGCCGCCTCAATCGCCGACAACACACACAACTGCGCCGGCTCATTGGTCGTATACCCGACCTCAGCCTCAAGCAACTTCTTGAACTCGATAAACTTGAAAATCCCCGCACTGCGCGCCACCGAATAAATCGTCTTGCTGGTCATCACATTCGCCAGCACCTGCCCACTACGCACATCCACCGCACGCAAATTCACCGTCACCTGATCCACCCGATACTCACGGGACAGATCAATCCCCAGATACCGCGCCCCTTCCCCACCGCTGCGCACGTTGGTGTCGTAAGCGATGATCCCGCCCTCAAGCATCATGTTCGCCGCCTGCAACGGTGGCAGCTCACCCTGAATGTTCACCGGCGTATTCGGCTTCTTCTGCGACGCGCGAATGATCTTGCGTTCAGTCAGCAGGTTCTGCAGCCCTTCCCGTTCGAGCACCACAAACCAGCCGCTGGCCTGCATGGCGTCCATCAACATCGACGCCGCGCCCTGGGTGACGCTGGTGGAAAAGGAGCTGGCCGGCGTCGGTTTGTACTGCCCGGTCTGGTCACGGAAGCCGTACACCACCGCCATCAGCCGGCCCTTGGGTCGCGGCATTTTCAGCAAGTCGTAGTAGGTCGAGGCCCTGGGGGTCAGGGTCGGGGTATCGGTGTCCTGCTCGGCCGGCATCGGCTCGCGCAGACTGCACCCTTGTAATGCTGCCAACATCAGCCCTAGCGCAATTATTTTTTTCATGTCCATCGCTCCCCGGAACCGTCATCCCGTCATGGGTTGAGGCCGTTCACCTGAATTTCGGAAACTTCGCCGCTCGCCCGGTCGGTCACTTCAATCGTCAGTGCCCCCGAGTCATCAACGACGTTGACGATAAAAGCGTCGGTGGACAGGCTCCCCGTGTTGCCGGTGGAGATGTTGTCCAGCAGTTGCCCCAGCAACCGCGACTGCAATTGACTGGTGAAGCGCTCGAGTGCCGAAGTGCCGGCCACCGTCGAACGCTTCTTGAGATCCGGATCGTCGTGGTCGTTTTGCGCCTGGGCGTTGTTGAGCAGCCAGGTGCCGTTGAGCGGGTTGCCGCCGAACGACGGGTTGACCGGCGTGTAGACCAGTTCGGTGGCCTGGACGGCAGCGGCGCTGGCAAGCCCGATCAACAACCCCGAGATCCAGAATCCGCTGCGCCGTGAGAACGTTGTCGTGTTCATAGTTCGTCCTTCTCAAGGTCGGTGGTGTCCTGCAACAAGGCTTCCAGCTTGCGCCGGACGACCTCCAGTCGAACCGAGTCGGCGGCCTCGTAGGCCTCGTCCTTCAGTTCCACGGTGTTCGGCGGCAGGAAGCGCCGATACACCAGGCGTTGTTGATACTCGACGGTCACCAGGCTGCCCCAGCGTGCGTCGGGGCGCTCGCGCACCACCAAGTTGAAATCCATGCGGCTGGTGTCGCGCAAGCGCTCGCTGAACGAGTAGTAAAAGTCGTGGCCGATGTGCGAGATCGTGTCGTCGACGATGAAGCCCATCATTTCGTCTTCCTCGCTGGCGCTGGCGAAAGACGCCACGGCCGCGAGGATCAACGCGCACCACACGTGGCGGCTCATGGTTGCAACGCCTGCGGCAGGGCCGACTGGCCTTTGACCGGGGCCCCGTTGCCAGAGCCGGTGCCGTCGAGGAAGGCTTTCTCGGCCACAAACTGCCAGTCCGAATAACGCTGCATGCCTTCGAAATCCGACCACTGCGACGGGAAGTCCGCCTGCTTCAACGGCACCTCGGTGGAGGCACTGTTGATGCCGGTGATGCGTCCGTCGAAACCCCGTTGCAGTGCCCATTCGCCGCCGCCGATCGGGTCCGGATAGAGCTGGCGCAGATGGTGGCGGGCTTCCGGAAAACGTTCGTCCTGCAGCAGGTCGGCCAGTTCTTTCGGGTACTGCGCCAGACCCGGCGAACTGCGGTAGTAGCTGCGCAGCGCCTGGGCGTACTGGGTGCCGACCCATAGCAGTTGCTTCTCGCGGTCGCGGCGCGACACGGTCGACCACAACTCGCCGGCACTCGCCAGGCCCATGCCCATGATCACGATCAGGAACAGCACGCCCAGGTAGGTGAACCCACCCTGCTCCACGTGCTTACCACTCGGAATACTGGCTGCCATCACGCGCCCTCCCGGTAGCTCCGCTCTTGATGTCGGCGACGCCGCCCGCCACACCGTCCGGCGGTGCGATCAGCACCCATTGGTCATTGCGTTCGGTGATCGGGTCCAGCGGCGCGTTGCGCAGGTAACGCATCTCCACCAGTTGCTCGATGGAATCGGGATAGCGCCCGGTGTCGCCGTAGTAGTGATCCAGCGCCTCGCGCATGGCCGACAGGCTCTGGTGCAACGTGGTCTCTTTCGAGGCCTCGAGGCTGTTGAAGTAGCGCGGCAAGGCGATGGTCATCAGGGTCGCGATGATCGCCATCACCACCATCAGCTCGAGCAAGGTAAACCCCTTTTCCCGGCGCATGAGAATCACCACTCGCGGTAAGCGATGCCGTTGAGGCCATGGCCCCGGGCGAGGGAGTAGACGTCGAACACGTCTTCGCCATCGCGCGGGTTCTGGGCCGAACTGTTGTAGGCCCGCAGGCCCCAACCGCCGTTGTCGTCACGTTTGGCCGGCACCAGCGGATCCCGCGGTATCCGGCGCAGAAAGTAGAACTTCGCACCCTTGGCACTGCGCACGTCGCGCACGCCTTCGACCAGCACTTTCAGGTTCGGCGGGTAGCCGCTGCTGTTCAGGGATTTCTCGATGTAGCCGGCATCGAAGGCACGCTTGTAGGCGTCGATGCCATCGCGAATCTGATACAGCGCGGTCCGCAGTTCCTGCTCCTTGCCACGCCGTACCAGGGTCTCGGTCAGCGGCGCGGCCATGCCGGCCAGCAGGCCGATCAGGGCCAGCGTCACCACGACTTCAATCAAGGTAAAACCGCGCTGGGAGGCGTTCATGATCAAGGCTTCTCGACGGTTACACGGGTGGTGGCCACGGCCGCTTCACCGACTGCACGAGGCTGCGCGGCAGGCGTCGGCATCGAGTAACTCTGCGAACGGTCCGGCGCCTGGATGTGCATGCTGGTTTCGGTGCCGGTGGGGAATTCCATGTCCGACGGGCTCTGGTACGGCAGGTTGCGCACGATCCGTGGGGTGATCGACAGCACCAGTTCCGATTTGCCGATGGTGTCTTTGTTGCTGCCGAACAACCGGCCCAGACCCGGAATGTCGCCGAGGCCCGGAATCTTGTTGCCGGTGGCGCCGTGGTCGTTGCGCATCAGGCCGGCGAGGATCTGGGTTTCGCCGTCATGCAGACGCAGGGAAGTCTGGGCGTTGCGGGTATCGACCTGCACCGGAATTGTCCCCTGGCGGGTCGGTTCCAGCGGCGTGGCGTTACTCACTTCCAGAGCAATCTTGATCGCCACTTCGTTGTTCAGGTGCACGGTCGGCTGCACTTCGAGCTTCAGACCGACGTCGAGGTAGGTGACGCTTTCGGTGATCACCGGGCCTTGAGTGGATGGCACTGAGGTGGCGCTGATGATCGGCACCCGTTGACCGATGTGGATGCGCGCCTGTTCGCGGTTGCTGACGCGGATCACCGGGCTGGCCAGGGTGTTGATGTCGTTGTCCTGGGCATTGATCTTGGCTTGCGGCGACGGCGAGATCGAAATCCGGCTGGAGTTGATGCCCTTCAGTTGATCAAGAATGGTCACCGCCGAACCGTCGCTGTTGACCACGCCGAAAGTGTTCGGCCATTGCAGGCCGAGGTCGAGAATGCGCTGGGTGGCGACTTCCATCACTTCCACTTCCAGCACCACTTCGGGGTTGGACTGGTCTTGCGATTGCAGGAGTTTTTCGGCCATGCGCACGGCGTCTTCGGTGTCGCGCATGGTCAGGGTGTTCAGGCGTTCGTCGACGAACACGTCGCGGGTCTTGAGCATGGTCTTGATCATGTTCAGCGCGGTGTTGGCGTCGATGCTGGTCAGGTAGAAGGTGCGCATCACCAGTTCTTGGTAATCCTTCAGCTTCTGCGGCGAGTCCGGAAAGATCAGCAAGGTGTTTTCGTTCACCACTTTCTGGTGCAGCTGGTTCTGTTGCAGCAGCAGTTGCACGGCGTCTTCGATGCGCACGTCACGCACGAAGATCGTGGCTTTCATGTCCGGACGCAGGTCCTTGTCGAAGATGAAATTCAGGCCGGCAACCTGCGACAGCACTTCGAAAATGGTCTTGAGGTTGGCGTCGCGAAACTCCAGGGTCACCGGGCGATCAAGCCGGGTGCGCAGTTGCGGGTACTGGATGACGTTGCGGCTCTGCACCAGACGGATGTTGCCTTGCAGCTCCAGCGCGCCGTCGTTTTTCGGGTCGAGTTCGAGGATCTGTTTGACTTGGCGGTCGGCGCCGTAGATGTCGCCCCGGCGCAGGTCGCCACGGGCCAGCTCCAGTTTCTCATCCATGCTGCGCAGGTAGTCGAGCTGGCGCAGGGCATCCTGGGCGCGGCGGTTGTTCGGCTCGATGGTCAGCACCCGGCTGTAGGCGGTGCGGGCCGAGGCGAAATCGCGGCGGGCGCGGTCGGTGTCGCCGGAGGTCAGCAGCGCGGTGATGGCCTTGGCCCGACCGCTGTTGAGCAGCAGGTGCAGCTCGGTGTCGCGCGGATTTTCCCGCAAGCCTTCCTCGATCCGGGCCAGGCCCGCCTCGTACTGCCCCTGATCGATCAGGTCGGCGGCTTCCTTGTTGGCGACCTGCGCGGAACTGCACGCGGCCAGCCCGGCACACAGGCCGAGGCTCATCAGCAAACGGGATCTGTTCATTGCGTACTCCCCACAGACAAGGTCTGCGACAAATGCAAAGGCAGGTAGACCAGGCTCAGTTCCACATCGGAAATCGCCGCAATCTTCCAGGTGTCGTCGATCACATCCCCGCTGCGCACGACGTAGATTTTCTCGCCGTCCTGCAGGAACACCTGCAGGTCGCTGCGGTCATGCAGCCTGCCGACGAACTGAAACGGCACCGGTGGCAGGCTCGGGGCTTGCACCACCGGGGTCGGGTTGATCGCTTGTTCGGTGACCGTCGCCAGGGTCGGCGCGGCCTTCCAGGATTTGCTCGCAAACAGGTCGCCGGCCGGGCTCAGGTCCTTGATCGGCGCCGCATTCGCCTTGGCGCTGCTGGCGGGCAAGGCGCCACGGGCGCTGGCTTTGGCCGGGCTGGCCACGGCGACTTCGGTCGAATCCGCTTCGTCGCTCGGCAAGAAATATTCCGGCAACCAGGCCAGCGCCGCCGCCACGCCGAAGAACGCCACCCAGCCGGTTATGCGTTTGCTGTCCATCACGACCTCGACAGGTAGAGGGTCATACGGATCCGGCCGCTGAGGTCGGTGTCGGCAATCTTCTTGCGTTGAAACTCGACGTCTTCCACCACCACCGCCGGCAACTGGCCGAGCAAGGCGTGCAGGAAGCGGCGCAGTTGCGGGTAGCTGCCGCGCACCGGCAACAGGATCTGGTAGCGCGCCAGATGGGTCTTGGGATCGACGCCGAGGGCGTATTCGCCGCGCGCCAAAGTGATGTGTTCCTGCGCGGCCAGGGCGTAGATGCGATCGATGGCGACGGTGGCCTGCGGCTGGGCCGGCAGCTTGTTACGAAAATCATCCAGCTGACGTTGCGGCACCACGGGCGGGGCGATGCTGCCGTCCTCGACCTTGGCCAGGTATTCGGTGGCTTCCCGGGTTTGCTGGCTGAGTTGTTGCAGCGATTGCCAGCCCGGCAGCAAACCGCCGAGTGCCCAGGCCAGCGTGACCAGCAGCAGTGCCAGACCGGCCAGGCCCGGAACGCCGAGGCCTTGCAGGTATTCGTGAACGATCAGTCTAGGGATTCGCATCGCCTATCTCCCAGGTCGCCGACAGGTTGAATTGCACCGGTTGCTCCGGCGATTTGACGACGATTTCATGGCTCAGCAGCGACACGTCGGACAGCTCGTCACTGGCCTCCAGCCGTTTGTGGAAATCCAGCATCGCTTGCAGATCCCGCGCCTCGGCGCTGATCCGCACCTGGCCCTTGCGCGCATCCGGGGTCAGGGTCAGCAAGGCGATGTCGTCGCGCGGCATGGCTTCGAGCATGGCGAACAGGCGTTCCCAGGGCCGGCGCAGTTGCTGCGAGACCTTGCGCATTTCGGCGAGGTTCTGCGCCTGCTCGCGGGTTTCCGCCGGGCTCAGCGTTGTCTTGCTTCCGCTGTCGCCGGTGAGCTGGCGCTGGGTGTGTTGCAAGTGACCCTGCTGTTGTTCGGCCTGATCGCCGAGGTGCTGCTGCACACCGAAGCACACCAGCGCGAGCAACACACCGCCGCCGAGCAGGCTCCAGCCCAACGGGCCGGAACGCGGACGAGGCTGGAAGTCGAGGTTCAAGGCGCGCATGTCAGGCCACCGCCCGGGACATGACGTACAAGGCGTCACGCACGGTCATCGAGTTGTCTTCGAGGGTGCGCAGGTGCACCCCCGCCACCTCCGGTTGCGCATCGAGGCGCGCCGGAGCGTGCAGATAAACGTTGAAGGCGCGTTCGCTGGTGGAGGCTTGCAGTTGCCGTTCGCGACCGATCAGCGCGCTGAGTGCCGCGTCGCTGTCGCTGCCGCCCACCGAACGCACCGACGACCAGCGCCCTTCCCTTGCCAGCAGCAACACGCTGCGTTGCGGTTCGGCGACGATGAACAGGAAGTCACCGGCGTCGAGGCTTTTGTCGAAACGGTTGAACGCGGTCATCAGGTACGGCTGCACCGAGCGCAGACGCAGGCCGCGACCCGTGACCAGCGTGCGCAGGCGTTCCAGCAAGTCCTGCGGCAAGGCGCTGGCGATCCGGTCATGCCCGGCAGGCTCAGCCGACAGCACCAGGCTCCAAGGTTGGGTCGGGGCGCCGAACAGGTCTTCGAAGCACAGTTGGGCGAAGCCGCGCAGTTCGTCAGGGCTGCTGATCTGCTCGCTCCACGGCACCAGACAGAAGCGGCTGAAGTGGCCGGAGATCACCACGCTCAGCTCGGCACCGGCACGGGTGTGTTCGCCGAGCAGACGGTCGAGGGTGTCCAGCGCCACCGCGTAGCTCTGGAAGCCTTCGTCGATGTAGCCGACGCTGCCCAGCCACAGGGTGTCGCTGCCCCGGCGCTGGCCGAGGCCGACACCGCTGGCGCCGAGCACGGCGATAAATTGATCACGCGATAAAAGTGACACGATTGATCTCCTCCAGCGTGGTCCGACCGTGCTCCACCAGCTCCAGCGCCGATTCGCGCAAGAGGCGCAAACCACGGGCGCAGGCCAGGGCTTTGATCTGAGTGATGGGTTGGCGCTCGACGATCATCTGGCGCAGTTCGTCGTCCAGGTGCAGCAGCTCGGCAATCGCCGTGCGGCCGCGATAGCCGCTGCCCCGGCAGTGACCGCAGCCCTTGCCGTGGACGAAGTGGTAGTGATCGACTTTCTGTGGGTCGAGGCCCGAAGCGCGCAGCTCTTCATCGCTCGGGTTGACCGGCGTGCTGCAACTGCTGCACACCAGCCGGATCAGACGTTGGGCAAGAATCGCGTTGAGCGCCGAGACCAGGCTGTAGGGGTCGATTTCCATTTGGGTAAAACGACCGATCACGTCGAACACGTTGTTGGCGTGAATGGTGGTGAATACGAGGTGACCGGTGAGCGCCGATTGCACGGCGATCTGTGCGGTGTCCGGGTCGCGGATCTCGCCGACCATGATCTTGTCCGGGTCGTGACGCAGGATCGAGCGCAGGCCACGGGCGAAGGTCAGGCCTTTTTTCTCGTTGACCGGAATTTGCAGCACGCCCGGCAGCTGATATTCCACCGGGTCTTCGATGGTGATGATCTTGTCCACGCCGTGGTTGATCTCGGTGATCATCGCGTACAGCGTGGTGGTCTTGCCGCTGCCGGTGGGGCCGGTCACCAGCACCATGCCGTAGGGTTCGGCAGCCAGGCGGCGCAGTTGGCGCAGGGTTTCGTCTTCAAAGCCCAGCGCTTGCAGTTGCACGCCGCAGACCTTGTCGGCCAGGTCCTGTTTGTCCAGCACCCGCAGCACCGCGTCTTCGCCGAAGATGCTCGGCATGATCGACACCCGGAAGTCGATCTGCCGGCCGCTGATACCGATCTTGAAGCGACCGTCCTGCGGCACGCGTTTTTCGCCGATGTCCAGTTCGGCCATGACCTTGACCCGCGAGATCACCTGCTCGGCGAACTCGCTGCCCTGGATCTTGCCGATGTTGTTCAGCACGCCGTCGATCCGGTACTTGATCACCAGGCCCTGGCCGGTGGTGCCGAGGTGGATATCGCTGGCGTGCATTTTCAGCGCGTCGTACAGGGTCGAGTTGACCAGTTTCACCACCACGCTCGAGTCTTCGCTGATGCTGGTCAGCGACAGGCTTTGCAGGGTGTCGGTCTCGCTGCCGGCGTCGGCCTGGGCGTTGAGCGATTCGACGGCGTGGAAGCTTTCTTCGTGGCGGGCCAGATAGGCCTTGAGGTCGTCGGCATGCACCAGGTACAGCGGCGCGCCGTGCAGGCATTCGTCGATCCAGGCCAGACGCGAGGTGTCGAAGGGGTCGGCGAACACGCCGATGACTTCGTCGTTGTGGCGCAGCAGGATGAATTCACGTTTGAGGCATTGCGCGAGGGTGACCCGGTCGAACACCGGGCTCGCCAGAAACAGCGTGTCGGTGTCGAGCACCGGGTAATGCAGGGTGGCGCCGAGGCTGGCAATGAACGGCATCGGCGCCAGTTCGCAGAGCACGGCCAGTGCATCGAGCACCCGTTCCCCGGAAGTGCTGGCCCGTGCCCGGGCCTGGGCCAGTTGCTCACTGGAAAAGCGTGGCGGGGTCTGGGCCTCCAGCGGAGGATTGACCGACAGCGGTTCGACGACAACGGACAGACGATCCATGGCTTGCTCTCCAACACCCGGGGCTTGAGGCCCTGACGGCGCGGGAGGCGAATTCGGCGAGTGCCGGAACGTCTATCGCGCCATTACTCCCCGGTGAGCATTTGATCGTCGTCCGGTGCCATGGCCTCCGACCGGTTTCGTCGGCGGTCCGCCAGCACCCAACTGCCATCGTACAACTGCAACGGGAAGCTCTCGGTCCTGCTCTGGCGTCGTTCGACAAAGCCTTCGGATGGGCTCGCACCGGGTTTCGCTTCGCGCTGGATCCCCAGAAGGTCGCAGACAGCTCGGGCCAGTTCCGCCAAGGGAAACGGTTTGAACAGGATGTGGCTGACCCCCAGTTGCCGCGCCCGCTCACAGACTTCAGCGGTCGGGTGACCCGTTATCAGCACGAAATGACACGTCCTGTTCTGGCGGACCGCGTCGAGCACCTCGAACCCTTCCATATCGGGCAAGCGGTAATCGAACACCAGCACGTCGGGGGCGAAAGTCTCGGCCTGGCCGATTCCCTCTGCGCCGTCATGTGCAATCCGGACTTCCAGCCCTTGCGCCGACAGATAATCCTGAAGGTTCTGTGCAAGCAGCTGTTCGTCTTCGACAACCAGTACTTTGTTAACCAAGGTGGACTCCCTGAAACCTCAAGTGCCGGCAATTGAAATTCAATGACCCGAACCTGCTGGAGTGCGCCTCACAAGAGGTAAGGCACACTTCATGCCAGGCTGAATGCCGGTAATTTTTTGTCTTCATGTCCTTGAATTGAATGGAAATGCCCGCTCGTCCCGGTACCCCGTTCCCCAGAAACGGGGAAGCACCTGAATGGGCATCGAAGCCATTCCCCACTATTGGGGGGGAACCTTCAGTCGTCGTCAATTCGTTCGATCCTGTTCTCTGCCCGTAACTGCGCGAGCACCTGACGACGAGCCTGGGTCTGTTGCTGTCGGGCGAGGTAGGCCCTGACTGTTTCCAGCCCTTGCTCCTCTGGGACATCGGCCGCCTCCTTGTGGTTCTCGACAAAGATCAAATGCCAGCCGAACGGTGTGCGCACCGCTTCGCTGACTTCACCAGGCTTGAGGGCAAACGCTGCCGTTTCGAAGGCCGGCACCATCTGCCCACGGGCGAAATACCCCAGGTCCCCGCCCTGGCTGGCGGTGACATCTTCCGATCCCGATTGCGCGACGCTAGCAAAGGTTTGCTCCCCTGCGATAGCCGCACGCATTTGCATCAAGCGTAGTCGTGCCGCTTCAACCGTGGCGGCATCGGCATCGCCGGCCACCTTGATCAGAATGTGCCGGGCCTGCACCTGCTCCGGCGCGCCCATTTCAGCGCGGTGTTCCTCAAAAAACGCCCGCACCGTTTGCTCGTCCAGGGCCTGTACTTGGGTCAGCTCGGCAAACATCCGCTGCGCCGCCAGCTCACGATGGGTGTACTCGGTGAACGAGGCTTCGTCGAAACCGGCGTCCTGCAAACGCTGGAGGAATTTCTCGGTGCCGCCAATGGCGGTGCGGGTCTGTTCGACCTGTTCGCGCACGGCTTGCTCATCGATCTTCACCCCGCGCTTGCGCGATTCCTGCCAGAGCAATTCCTTGTCGATCAGCGTGTCCAGCGCGGCCTGACGCAATTGTTTATAGGCCTTGGGGTTGCGGATGCTCGCCACGGCGCGGCCCTGATCTTCCAGGTACTCGGCGAAAAAACGTTCCAGGCGAAACTCGGAAATCGCCTCGCCATTGACCCGGGCGGCCACCGGTTCATTGTTCGCCATTCCCACCGACAACCAGCCTGTCAGCAGCCAACACAGGGTTTTGAGCTTCATGATCAGGGCCTCCGGTCAGGGCGTGGCAATAATCGGTTTGTAGGGAGCGACCAGATAAAAACGCTGGTCGGGCAAGTCAACGGTGACCACGTGCGCCCCGCTCAGGCCCAATCGTCGGCCGGGGCCGAAGCTCAGGCGCGGGGTCAGGCCGGTGTCGAAGTCGTGCAGGCCTTCGAGCGCCGCCACCAGTTTTTCGCGGCTGGCGTCGCGGCCGGCCTGCTTCATGCCTTCGCTGAACAACAGCATCGAGGCGTAGGCGCCGACTTGCAGCACCGCGTGCTGGGCGCCGAGGCCTTGATGCTCGCGCAACAGCGTCAGGGCCATGCGCCCGGCCTGGGTCCAGTCGCTGGGCACGAACGGATACGCCAGAAACACCCGCCGGGAAAAACCCTCCGGCACTTGCAGCAGATCCCCCGCCACCTGGCTCGACGCAGCAAACAGGTACGGCACCTGCCCGGCATTCTGCAATCCGGCCGCCAGCCGACTGAAACCTCCGCCGCTACCGAGGTAGAACACTGAGCGCGAGCCCAGCGGCAAGCTGTCCGCCGCCGGGTCGTAGGCCTGCAGATGGACTTTTTCCCAGCCGTGCTCCTGCAGATAGCGACCGAGGGTCTGCGCCGCCAGCATCTGGGCCGGGTCATCGGGATAGGCAATCAGCGTCGGCCCTTGCAGCACTCGCAAACTGGCGGTGGCGTAATCGGCCAATGCGATCAGTTGCTCACGCAGGCCCGGCAGCGGCTCGAAAATCTGTGGGCTGGCCTGCACCGGGCCGAGCAGCGACATCGCCCCGATCAGCGGCACGCCGGACTGTTCCAGACGCGGCGCCAGTTCGCTGTCCAGCGCCGGGGCCAGTGGTGCGATCAGGGCGAAGACCTGCTCTTCCTCGATCAGCCGTTGCAGGGCCTGTTCGGCACTGGCGCGATCCGGGCCGGGATCGGCCACGGTCAGGCGCAACTGCCGGCCGTGAATGCCACCGGCCTGATTGATCCGCGCGACGCTGCCGTTGAGCACCGCCGCGATGGTGGCGCCCTCCTCGGCCAGCGGCCCCTGGCTGGGCAGCAAGGTGCCCAGGTGCAAGGTCTGGTCATCGAGCCCCGGATCGCGGTCATCGGCCAGACGCTTGAGGTACGCGGTGAGATTGCGCTGATCCTTCATCGACAGCAGGAAGCGCGGCATGCTCGGGTCGAGGCGATTGTTGCCGGGGTCGCGGCCCTGCTGGATCACCCGCGCCAGACTGCTGTCGGTGTAGGCCGGGTAGTTGCGGCCATTGATCTGTTGCTGGCCATGAATGCTGGTCAGCCGCGACCAATTGAGCTCCGGCGGACGCACCCCGCCTTCGGGCCGGCCCAGACCATCGGCGCCGTGGCAGTTGGCGCACGGCAGGCTGGTGGCTGGCAGCAACACGTCCGCCGCGCCGACCCGCGCCATGATTGGCTCGCCGCTGGCGGACAGGCCTTCGCGGTACAGGCGCTTGCCGGCGCTTTCTTCATCGGTCAGCGGCAACGCGGCCACGCCGAGGCTGACGCCAGCGAGCAGGATCAGGGCGAGGACGCGGCCGAGGCTCATGGCGCGGACTCAGCGGCCGGCCACGGGCATTGTCAGCAGCTGCAAGCGCTGGGCAATGGCGGCGGCCGGGGCGTCGGGACGGATTTTGCTCCAGCGTTTGTTGGCCACATCGCCGACGATCAACTGGGTCGAGTGCTGCTCGGGCGTCGGCACGATCTGGCCGATGCGGCCCAGCACCAGGTCCATCTGCGCCTTGTCGCCGGTGAGGAAAAGCCAGTGAGGGTCATCGGCGCCCTGCTTCAAGGTGTAAGCCTTGAGCACCGCCGGCGTGTCGCGCAGCGGATCACTGGTAAGGGAAATAAAGGTGATGCCGTCGGCCTTGTCGCCCAGCAGCTCGCGGACTTCCTTGAGCTTGCGGGTGATCAGCGGGCAGGCGTCATTGCAGCTGGTGAAAATCACGTTGAGCAGCACCACGCGGTTGTGCAGCGCATCGCTGTAGAAACGCTGGACGTCGCCGTTCTGATCCAGCAGCGGCGTGTCGGTGAACCAGGTTTTCGCATCATGGGTGCCTTTGGCCGGTGCGGGCGCAGCGCTGGTCGTTGTCGTTGCTGGTGCCGGTGCCGGTTGCTCGTGGCCTTCGTGAGCCAGGGCCATGGCGCTGAAAATCCAGAAACACACCGTCAGGGTGATCCAGTCCAGGGTTCTCATGGTTGTTGCTCCATGGCAATCGCGGTGTGTTTGACGTGGGTGCGCAGGCCGCTGAGTTTCTCGACTTCCCTGGCCAGCAGTGCCGGATCGGTGAAGCCGTAATAGCGCGTCCAGTGGCGGCTGTTGCCGTCACCGACGAGGATCAGCGGCTGATGATTCTTGAAGTCGCCGCTGAAACTGCCGAGGCCCTTGAGTGTGGCGGTGATCGATTGCGGCGAACCGGTGAGCCAGCTCCAGCCCGGGCCTTTCTGGAAGGTGCGGGCGTAATCCTGCAGACGTTTCGGGTCGTCGCGCTGCGGGTCGATGCTGATCGACACCAGTTGCACTTCCGCGCCGACCCGGGCACCGAGCTGTTTCTGCACCTTGCCCATGATCGACGAGACCACCGGGCAGACCGTGGTGCAACTGGTGTAGATGAAACTCATGACCACGATCTTGTTGTGCACCAGATCCTGCTCGAGGTGCACGGTCTTGCCGTTCTGGTCGAGCAGCGGCACGTCGGCGAACTTGACCTGGGCGTGTTCCTGGCTGTTGGCGGCCGGTGCGGTGTGCCCGGCATGCTCGTCCGCCGAGTGGGCGCTGGCCTGCTGGATACCGACGGCCAACAGGCACAGGGTCAGCAGGCCACGGGATGCAAATCGGTTCATGGTCGTTTCCTCGTCACTGAGTCTGGCCGGGCAGCACCCGGACACTGGCAAAGGTCTTGTCGTCGAAACCGGCGCCCAGCGAGGCCGCGCGCACGTGCAGATACCAGGCGCCGCTGCGGTCGAGGGTCACCGGCGCTTCGTACACGCCGTCGGCGACTTCCAGCGCCGCCACTTCACGGGGCCGGGAAGTCGGGGCGAGGAAGTAGCGCAACTGCACGTCGGTCACACCGCTGCGCTGGATCTTCTGTTTGCCCTGGACGATGCGAAAGCGCACCACGTACGGGTCGTTGAGGCCCACGGCGGTCTTGTCCAGCAGGAACTCGACTTTTGCCGCGCCCAGGTGTTTTTCCGGCGCGCCGTCGGACGCCACCTGCGCGGTGAAGCAATGAATGATGTTCGGCTGGTTGAGCAGGAACGCCACGTCGAAGCGCCCCGCCGCTGGCAGCTTGACCCGGGCGCTGTAGAGCCCCGGCGACACTTCGCGCAGGCTGCGGTCGATCACCAGCGCAGCACGGGCGATCTGCCCGCGGTTGGGGTAACCGGACATCGGCGCGTTCATGCCTTCGGCGTAGAAATAGGTGGTGTTGTCCACCGGATTGACCACAAACACCGCGTTGTCATCGCGCGATACCGCGAGGCTCGATGCCAGCGGCAGATCCCCGGCCAGCCGTGGCGGCTGCGGCCCGGCCTCGAAACCCTGGGTAATCGGCTGACGCCCTTCGCCCAGCGAAGACAGGTTGATCATGGTGACTTTCGGCGAGGCCAGTCCGCGCACGTAGGCATAGGCCTGGGTGAACACCACTTGATAGGGTTCCGCCGAGACTTCCAGATCATGGATCGCCGAATCGTTGGCCGCATCGATCACGGTGGCGCGGTTTTCCACTGTGTTCAGCACCACGCCAAACCGGCCGTCGGCGCTGAAGCCCATCGGGCCGAGGCCCTGTTGCAGCTTGATCACCCGCCTCACGGCTCGGCTGTTGCTGTCGATTACCGTGACGGTGCCGTCCTTGCCATCCGCCACGTACACCGCGCCGGACAGCGGCGAATACACCACCGACAACGGGCTGGAGCCGGTCTTGACCTGTTGCACCAGGCTCAGGCTGGCGATGTCGATAACGCTGAGGGTGCCGTCGTCGCGGTTGCTGACGAAGGCGAAACGGCTGTCCTTGCTGAACGTGATTTCGTGGTGGCCGCGACCGGTCGCCAGGTGTTTCAGCGGTTTGAGGCTCTGGGTGTCGATCACCGTAACGCCGGACTCTTCAGCCTTGCTCGCGTTGTTGCCGACCCACAGCAGACGCTCGTCCGGTTGCAGCGCAACCCGCACCGGTTGGCTGCCGGCGGCCACCGAGTCGATGACCTTGAATTGCTCGCTGTCGATCACCGCCACTTCCCCCGCCGTCGGCATCGACACGAAGACCTTTTTGTTGTCCTTGGGCGTGACCCAGTCCATCGGCGCTTGCTTGAGTTCGATCCGCGCCAGGGTGCTGGTGATACCGCCGACCGAGACTGACGGATCGACCACCGAAACGCTGGCATCGCGGTTCATCACCAGCAGGAAATAGCTGTTGAGGTCGAGCAGCGGCCGCGCGCCGATGTTGGACTTGAGGAACGTGCCGACCCGCGACTTGCAACTCTGGTCACGGCCCTGGGCCTGATCGGCGGCGACGGCTTGCGGATCGATCCAAGCCCCCGGCGCCACACCGGACAACGGCTGGCCGGAGGCACCGTCGGTGACGCGAAACTGCACGTCGGCGAACTCGCCTTCACGCAACTGGCCGTCGCTGGCCAGCGGCTTCAGATCGAAGGCGATCGACACGCCGTCACGGGTCAGCACCTGCTCCGCACTGGTTTGCGCCAAGGCAATCTCGCTCAGCGTGAGCAGCGCGCCGACCATTGCCAGCAGGCAGACGCCGATGATGTTGATGATCCTGTTCATGTCGCTCTCCCCTACAAATCCTGTCCCCACCTGTGGGAGCGGGTTCACCGGTTCCCACAGGTCGCGCATTGGCACCTACTGAGCAGGCGGCGCCGGCTCCGGCTCATTGGTCACCCGCAGCAATCCCCACAGTCCCGAGGTGTTGCCATAGGCGCCGTAATCGCGGAACAGGTAGTCCCCCGGTATCGCGTTGCTGCCCCCGGCGCTCGGGATCATGAAGCTGAAGTGCGCCGCCGGCAGGATGCTTTCGTGAGCGCCGATGTACATCGACATCGGGTTGTAGCCGAAGCGCACCGACCCCACGCCCGGCGTGCCCATCGGATAGCCGCCGGTGTCGCTCTTCTCGGCCTGGAACGGGTTGAGCGACCAGACGTGTCCGTCGAGCTGGAACGTCGTGCCGCGACTGCCGCCGCTCGGCATCAGGATGTGCGTACGCAACGGCTGACCCGGTTTGGCGTACAGCACCGGCGTCTGAGGATCGCCGCCCACCAGCGCATTGCTGTAGGCCATGTGTGCGTTGGTCATGTCGCCGTAACCCGCGCCATCGGCATGGCCGAACGGCGCATCCGGGGCGAGGCCGAAGCGATACCACAAAGGTTCGGTCTTGTAGTTGATGGCCATGCTCGAGTTGTCCTGCGGATCGGTCGGCACGCCGAAGCCCTCGGCAGCGATGCCTTCCACCGGCCGGCCATTGGCCCAGCGAGTGTTCAGCGCCTTGTGCCAGACCATCGCGAAGTCGCGGTAGGTCGTCTGCCCCGGTGCGGTGACGGTGGCGTTGACCTTGCGCGCATCGTCGACCCAGGTCGCGCCGATCGGCAGGATGCTCATCGCCCCACCCAGACCTTTTTGCGGTTGCTTGATCACGTCCGCCGGGGTGATGTTCAGGCCACCGAACTCCACGGCCGTGGCGTTGATGTTGTCGACACTGCGCCCCAGTTGCGTGACTGGTTTGCCTTCACGCTCCAGGTGCCCGGCGTAGTACTGATAGGTACGGGTCGGGTAGGCGCCGCTGCTGCCCAACCGTGGCGGCACGGTCTGGATCGGGTTGGCGCCGACGTTGGCACCGTCGGACTTGGTGATGTCATAGGCCAGCAGTTGCGCGTGCAGACCCACGTGGCTGGACGGCCGCATCAGGTTGTTGCTGAAAGTGGTCGAGCCCAGGCCGCTGTTGCGATCACGTTTGACGATGCCCTGCATCACCGCGGTCTGGGTCAGGTCCGGCATCACGCTCGGCAGACGGTTTTCCAGGGTGATGTTGATGCAGTCCCCGGCCGCTGCGCGCAGCACCAGCGGTTCGACCGGAATGCCGGGTTTGAGCTTGCCGCTAACCGGATCGAGGTCGGATTTGCGCACGTACAGGATCGCCGTCGGATCATGCAGCGGCCCGCTCTGACCACCAATGGTGATGGTCTCGCCGTCTTCCGGATCGGTGACAGTCACTTGCGGGATGCTCACCGTGCGCGAGTTCAGCACCAGGGTGCCGCCCGCCGGATTCAGCGGCCCGCCGACATGCTGACCGAGCCCGGCCGAATCGCCGATGCTCAGGCCCAGCGAATTGCCGAGGATGTCGTTGGCCAGCGCCGCCACCACTTCATAGTTACGCTGCACCGTCGGCCGGGTGCCGATGCCGTTGGGGTTGGCGCTGATCCGTGGGCAGCTGCCTTCGAACGCTACGGTGTTGCGCATGCCGGCCGGACTCGGGTTGTTGGGGATGGCGAACAAGTCATTGCGTTTGGCCGTGTAGTTGCGCATCACGCCCCAGATCCCGCTCCAGTAGCCTTCGATCGAAGCGTCCATCGAGTACAGATAGTCACCGGTGGTCGCCGCAGAGCTGGACAGCATCGACACCGGTGCGATGAAGCCCATCTGTTCGGAGATGCCGATCATCTGCGAGGCACGCCAGCCCGAATTGGAGCTGTTGCCGAAACCGGAACCGCTCTGCAGCCATTTCACACCGTGCAGGGTGACGTTGTGCTCTTCCTCGTGGCCGCCGGCATGCACCCGCAAACGCACGTTGTCGCCGGTGTAGGTGCGCAGCATCGGGGTGAACGGATCGCCCGGCTCGCTGCCGCCCTTGTTGATGTGCGGCGGGAACAGGGTGGTGCCGCCAGTCGGGCCGGTGGCGGCCGTCACCAGGTTCGGCGCCAGGTTCATCGCCGGGATTGCCCGGTCGGTGCGGCTTTGCATGGCGTACGCCAGATCGCCGCCGAGGCCGTCAGCCTGCATGCCGCGCTTGCCGTCCGGGCCGACCTTGTTCGGATCGTAGACCCGCAGGGCCAGCGGCTCGTTGCGATAGTTGACGACGAACATGCCCGGATCATCCACGGAGATCGCTTGCGGGCAAGGCCGGCTCGGGCAGCCCGGCACCTGACCGCCCTGCACTTCCAACACGCCTTCGAGCAGGGTGCTGGCGTTGTTGCGCACCGGCGGGTTGATCGCGTAGCGGAAGCTGTCGGCCGTGGCCGGGAACGCTTGCGGATTAGGCACGCCGTTGGGCCCGGCGCCCACGTACACACCGGCTTCATAGGCGTGCTGGAAGTCGCTGTATTCGAGGAAGAACTCACGGAAGCTGTCGTTCTTGCCGTCGCCGTCGAGGTCGCCGGTATTGATCACCGCCTGCCACGAGGTCGGCCCACCGTCCTGGCGCGCGCCACTGTACAGAGGCTCGCCGGTTTCGGCGTGGAACCAGGTGGAACCGGCCGGTTCCGCCAGCACCGTGGCATACAGCCCGATCTGCTGGTGAGTCGATGGACCGAGGTGGTCGTGGGTGAAGATGGTGCCGAGCCCACGATCCACGCCCTTGGCGTTGACCACCGGGTCGACGAACCAGCGTTGCATGGCCGTGCGTGCGCCCATCCAGTCACTGCGCCCGAACTGACCAAAGAACGGATGCGCCTTGGCTTTCGGGCACGCCTGGGTGCCGTCGCGCGGGTCGCTGCCCTCGCACTGGTTGAATTCACGGATCGCGTGAATGCGTTCCTGAACGGCGCCCGGGGAGAGCACGCCGTCCTCATAGTTCCAGCCATTGGAAGAACCGTCGGCAGCCGTCAGGTCCCACTTCGGCAGGTGAATGTGCTGGCCGATCACGTCGGTCGGCGTGCGCACCTGATAGTCATCCATCTCGTACGTGGCAGGCACCAGGTTGGTTTGCTGGTATTGCACGCAGTCGAAGGTATTCATGCGCATCACCAGCGGCTCTGGCGGACGCTGCTTGGTGATCACCGGCCAGGCGTCTTCCCACAGCGCCAGAATCCGGGCTTGCGGGAAGTGATAACCGACCTTGTTGTACACCGCGTCGAACTGAATGTTGGCGGCCTTGTAGATCCTTGGCCGGTCGGCGGTGAAGGTCGAGGCGCCGACGAAGGACATGCCGTCCAGCCGGTCGCCGCTGGCGAATTCACCGGTGCCGGCGCTGCTGGTCAGGCGTTTTTGCCGGTCGTCCATGCACGGTTCGTAGTACGGCGCGCCGGCAATCGGCAAGGCGCCGTTGGTGCGGAAGGCCTTGGCCACGATCTGGTTGCCGGGCAGCAAGGCAAAGCTTGGGTGATCCTTTTTCGCGTGGAACGCCATCGCGGCCTGTTCCACTTCAGTGCCCTCTTCGGGCAGGTAAATCGGTTTGGCGCGGGTGACTTCCTTGGAGAAGTCCAGCGAGGTGGTCACGGTGTGCGCTTCGCCTCCTGCTGATACACCATCGAGGGTGTGACGCTGCAAGCCGCCGTCCCAGCCGCCGGACTGACTCGGGTCGAGGTTGGCCCACAGCGCTTTGCCGCTGGCTTTCAACGATTGCGCGGTGGCGGCGTCGAGCATGTCCAGCGGTGGGGTTGGCGGACGCTGACCGACCGAACTTTCCATGCCGCCGATCCAGAACGGATAGCCAGGGTTTTTCAGGCTGCCGTCGGCGTTACGGTTGGCCTCGCTGCGATCGACCAGTGCCAGGGAACCGATGGCTTGCGATCCACCGTTACCGCCGTGGTGCTCGCCGTCGTCATCGCCCTCGTCTTCCTCATCGTCGTCATCGTTACCGGCGACCAGGGTTTCGCCGATTTTCGGCACCACCACCACTTTGCCCGGCATCGGCGCCATGGCTTTGCCGGGCAGCGGCACCACGGCAGGAATCGGCGTGCCGGCGATGATCTCGCCATCCGGCAAGGCGCGGGCACCGGCGGCCGGTTTACCGCTGCGCAGGGCGTAAGGTTCGCTGTGATAACCATCGGCGCCCTGTTGCGAGACTTCCAGCCGGGTGCCTTCTTCGAACACATCGTGCACCCGCCACATGGACCACATGCCCTGGGCGAAATGCGGGTAGAAGTGGCAGTGATAGATCGCATCACCGGCCACCCGGTTGCGGTTGCCGGAGCCACCGTTGGCGATTTCGTAGGTATAGCCGGCGCCCGGACCGATGCCTTGGGCATCGACGTAATCGGAGTTGTCGTCGTTGGGGTTGAACAGCCACTGATGACCGTGCAGGTGGAAGATGTGCTGCTCATGCCCGTTGTGGGTGTTGCGGAATTTGACGAAGTCACCGATGTAGCTGTGGTTGACGTTCGACGGCTCCGACGGATACAGGGCCATGGTGGCCTTGACGCCAACCTGATCGGCGCTCGGTGTCTGGCCGGGGGCGATGTTCTCAAGCCCGGTGTTGGCCGGCACGTCCACCAGCATCGCCACATCACCGACGGTGTGCGAGCTGAGGAAGAACTCTTCGTAGGCGCACGACAGGCAATCGTGCATCGGCCCTACGCCGAGGCGGTTGGCGACCACTTCGGCGCCCATGCCGCCGGAACCGTAGTTGATCATGAACGAGTCGCGGGTCGGCTCCAGCACATGGGCCATGACCGGGTCGGCCCAGTAGGCGGGGAATGCCTGGGTGGCGGCGGTTTCGTCCTGGAACTGCGAGGCGAAATCGCGAAACGGCTCGAGGCGATTGGGGATCGCCGGGTTGCGTTTGCCCACCGATTCCAG
Source organism: Pseudomonas sp. GW456-12-1-14-TSB6 (assembly GCF_059424205.1). Lineage (NCBI taxonomy): Bacteria > Pseudomonadati > Pseudomonadota > Gammaproteobacteria > Pseudomonadales > Pseudomonadaceae > Pseudomonas > Pseudomonas sp. GW456-12-1-14-TSB6. The sequence goes on along the minus strand of NZ_JBWKZE010000051.1, from coordinate 3,819 downwards.
CGGATAGGTGCTGGGCGCGAAACTGCCATCGGCATTGCTGCCCATGACGATGGCGTCGCTTTCGCTGGAGATGATTTCGTTGCCGTCGACCATGCTGATGATCGGCGTGCCGGCCTTGCCTTCACGCAGCCACGGTTCGCGCTGCGGGTAGCGGGCCTGGTAATCGACGATGGGGTGACCGGCCGGTGTACGGCCGGTGGTGGCCAGACGCATTTCTTCTTCGGTGAGGGTGTTGCGATAGGTGCGTCCCGACTTCGGCACCACCACGACCTGGCCGAACAGGCCATTGGCGGTGTTGCCGGCCGCGCCTTCCCCGCCGAATGTCGCACCACGGCTGCTGACGGCAAACGCCCCTTCGCGCTCGGCATACAGCACGTACGAACGGCTCGCGCCCGGCGGCACCAGGGTGTTGGCGTTACGCCCGGTGTAGGAGGAAATGTCGTCGATGCTGTTCACCGCTTGCAGGCCGTTGACCTGGAAACCGACATGCCGGTCGGCGACCTGCTCGTCGACCTTGAAAGCATCGGCGCCACTGACGTTCTCGGTGCCCTCCTCGCCTTCAGGCCCTTCGAAATGCTTGTTCGGGTTGGCCTGGTAGTCGAGCAGGTTCTGCAGGTTGATCGTCAGGCAATCACCGGCGGCCACCCGCAGCACCAGCGGCCGTGGACGCTTGTCGGCACGCAGCGAGACCTTGCCCGGCACCGCGCTGCCGCCGTAGGCCAGCGAAACGTCATGCTCATCGACCACATCGCGGCGCAGGGCGTACATCATGCCGTTGGCGTTTTGCGCACCGAGGCGGTTGAACATCAGCGGTTGATCGAAGGCGACCACATTGGCCACCAGATTGCGCTCGCAGCGCACGGCGGCGCTGGCCAGTTCGACGCTGAGCATCGAGACCAGCAACAGCAGCCAGTTCAACAGGGGCGGTGCGTGGTGAATGCCAACCATGATCGGAAACCTCGTAGTGGGTGCTCACAGGGAACGATTCTCGTTAAAGCCCTGAGAGCAATCCGCATGCCACAAAAAATTGCCTTCCATCTCAATCAGTTACACAGGTCACTTGAGAATGCGGGGGATATTCCCCACCCGTTTCCCCACTTTTCCGGGCCCCTTGGGTTTGCCCCGATAGTGGGGAAAGCCGGGGCTGGATTTAGAAAAAAAAGGCTTTACAACGGCGCATCCACCGCCAGCCCCTGCAAGCGCCGGTACTGACGCAGCACGCTCGGGACATAGCGCTGGGTTTCGGCGAACGGAGGAATCACCCGGCCCCGGCTGAGCACCGCGTCAGGCCCGGCGTTGTAAGCGGCCACGGCCAAGGCGATGTCGTTGTCGAACATCGTCATCAGGCGCTTGAGGTACTTGGCCCCGCCCTGGATGTTGGCCTTGGGGTCGTAGACGTCTTTCACCCCCAGCTCGCGGGCGGTGTCGGGCATCAATTGCATCAGTCCGCCGGCGCCCTTGGGCGAGGTGGCACCGGGGTTGTAATTGGATTCGGACTTGATCACCGCGTGCAGCAAGGCTTCGGGCAGATGATTGGCGCTGGCCGCCGCTGACACCAGCTCCGCGTAGGGCTGGTTGGCGATCAATTGCGGTTGCCGGTCAAGGCTGACCAGTGGCGCATCGGACTCGCGAATCACCCGCTCGTAAGTGCGTCCGGGACGATGGACGTTCGACAGCACGTAGCTGCCCTTGGCGTCCATGGAAACGAAGACATCGGCTTGCGCGGCACCGACCGACAGCACGCAGCCGAGCAGTCCTGCAGTGAATGAATGGATCATTGGGCCTCCCCTGACAGGCCCCGAAAAATTGGGGGAAATGCCCCACTGACCCGTCGTTGATCAGCCGTATGCAAGCACTGTGCCGACTCTTGAAAAGCCCGTAATACAAGGGCTTCAGCCCGACAGCCGAAATTATCGGGGGCTGAGCATGGCAATTGCATAAGCCCTTTCGGCGACACGGCTGCCACTCACGGGAGGTCATCATGAAGCTGCATTTTCGTCCGCGTGCCCAACGCGGTTTCACCCTGCTCGAATTGCTCGTGGTGCTGGTGGTGCTCGGCCTGTTGGCCGGGATCGTCGCGCCCAAATATTTCGCCCAGCTGGGGCGTTCCGAAGTGAAGGTCGCCAAGGCGCAGATCGAAGGCCTGAGCAAGGCGCTGGATCTGTACCGGCTGGAGGTCGGCCACTACCCGTCCACCGAACAGGGTTTGCAGGCGCTGGTGACCGCACCGAGCGACGAAGCCAAATGGACCGGCCCGTACTTGCAGAAAAAACTGCCGCAGGATCCGTGGGGGCGTAACTACACCTACCGCTATCCCGGCGAAAACAGCGAGTACGACCTGCTCTCGATGGGCAAGGACGGCCAGCCCGGCGGCGAAGGCGAAAATGCCGAAGTCACCAACTGGCAATAAGCGGAGCACACGGCATGCGATTTCAACTCAAAGCAGTGGGCAAGGCCGGGGTGGTGTCGCTGAGTGTCGAGGCGCCCGGCCAGAGCGAAGCACGGCGTATCGCCGAGGATCAGGGCTTGCGCGTGGTCAGCCTGCATGCCGAGCGCCACTGGCGTTCGTTGCGCCTGAGCAAGCGTGAAACTTTCAACCTGGTGCTGTTCAGCCAGGAACTGACCACCCTGCTCAACGCCGGCCTGCCGCTGATCGATGCGCTGGAAAGCCTGGCCGAAAAAGAAACCGCCCCCGCCGCCCGCAAAACCTTGAGCGAGCTGGTGCGGCTGCTGTACGAGGGCAAATCCTTCTCCCAGGCGCTCGGCCAGTTGTCGGCGGTGTTCCCGCCGTTGTACGTGGCGCTGGTACAGTCCAGCGAGAAGACCGGCGCGGTCGGCGATGCGCTGGGCCGTTACGTGAGCTATCGCCAGCGCATGGACGAAGTGCGGCAGAAGATCGTCAGCGCCTCGATCTACCCGCTTTTGTTGTTGGTGGTCGGCGGTGGCGTGGTGCTGTTTTTGATGGGCTACGTGGTGCCGCGCTTCAGCCTGGTGTTCGAAGGGCTGGGCTCGAACCTGCCGTGGCTGTCGCAGATCCTGATGAGCAGCGGCATGTTTCTGCACGCCCATCAGGGTGAGTTTTTCGGCCTGTTGGCGACGATCGTCATCGCCCTCGCCGTGCTGCAGAAACAACCGGCGTTTCGCCGTGGGCTGGATCGGCTGGTGGAGAAACTGCCCGCCGTGCACCAGCGGATTTTCATGTATGAGCTGGCGCGGTTTTACCGGTCACTGGGGATTCTGCTGCAAGGCGGGATTCCGCTGGTGACGGCCATGGGCATGGTGCGCGGCCTGCTCACCGTAGCCTCCCGGGCACGTCTGGATCAGGCCTGCGAGCGGGTGCGCGAGGGGCAGTCGCTGTCCACCGCGCTGGAGCTCAATCATCTGGTGACGCCCGTGTCCCTGCGCCTGCTGCGCGCCGGCGAGCAGTCCGGCAACCTGGGGCAAATGATGGAACGCAGCGCCGATTTCTACGACGAGGAAATCAGCCGCTGGATCGAGTGGTTCGTGCGGTTGTTCGAACCGCTGCTCATGACCTTCATCGGCCTGTTGATCGGGGTGATCGTAATCCTGATGTACATCCCGATCTTCGAACTGGCTTCGAGTATCCACTGACCTCGGGAACGGGTCGGATCACACGCAAACAAGGCACATCCACGTTCCCAATCAAGACAACAAAGACGGAGAACGATATGCACATTAAAAAGCTCGTGCTCGCAATGGCCATCGGCGCAGTCCTGTCGGCGTCTACCGTACTGATTCCGGACAACCTGTCCGGGGTGTCGAGTGTTCAGGCCAAGGAAGGGGGAAGTGGTGGTGGAG
>NZ_JBWKZE010000050.1:0-26150 GCF_059424205.1 Pseudomonas sp. GW456-12-1-14-TSB6 | reverse complement strand
CCCTACATCATGGCCACGCCCTACGTTCCCAACCGCCTCTACCAGGCCAACCCGGCCAGCAACACCGAATCCCTGCTCGCCGACGCCTGCGAAACCCTGGGCTCGGCCAACGTCATGCTCAACAACCTCGTCGACGCCCTCGAAGGCCCCCACCGCAAAACCGCGCAGGGCATCGCGCAGATCGTGATGCTGGCGGAACTGGCGGTTAATCGAGTGTTGGATAAAGTTGTGCCTACGGAGTAATTCGGTGCCATGGCGAGAGTACACACTCGCCATGGCAAACCGCGGGATCCGTTTTCAACGCGGCGTTTTTTCTGGTGAAAGATCCTCTGTCAAAAGCGCTTTAATCGCTGGATGACAGTTTTTTAGTGCTGCGCTGTTTATGGCCATATTTCTCGAAAACGCTCCTTCAAAACCTCCCATGTCTTGCGGCACGACAAGTAACGCCACGTCCGCTTGTGAGGTACCAGTAATCATGTTTCTGATGAACCTCAGGTTCCTATATAGCGGCAGCATTTCTTCGGGGATTTCCATCTCGCCACCTTCCTCAAATTTCAGTCAACGGGGATTTATTCTTAATTAAAAGGGGACTAATTAAAAGGGGACAGATTTATTTTCCACCCCTTTGGCAGTCAAAGTATCAACATAAACAGCCACAACCGCACCTGATAGAAATGACAGTTTTTAATACTAATTTAGAACAACCAAGATTCTGAATAACCATAAGAGGTAACGGATACAGACTTATTTAATCCCCCCCAGTCCACGCGGATACATTCTCTGACACATCCCGCCTGTCTCCGCCTCGCCAGCTTCTAAACTTCATCCGTCAAAACAAGGACGTAAGAAGACTCATGCCCAGAACCGGACGCATCGTGCTAGCGAACTACCCGCATCACATCGTGCAGCGCGGCCACAACAGACAGGTCGTTTTTGCAGAGCCCGCGGACTTCCAGCGCTACCTCTCTGACCTGCGCGAGCTCAAGGAAGCATTAGGTATAAAAGTTTATGCCTACTGCCTGATGACCAATCATGTGCACCTGCTGCTCGCCCCAGGGGAATCAACGTCCAGCCTTGGACAGCTCATGAAAGCCCTCGCCGCAAGGATGACTCGGTATCGCAACAAGGTTGAGGGGCGGACTGGCACGCTGTGGGAAAGTCGCTACAAATCCAGCGTTGTTCAATCCGACACCTATCTATTGGCTTGCAGTCGCTACATCGAGTTAAACCCAGTGCGAGCCCACATGGTGGAGCGTGCAGAAGACTATCCCTGGTCAAGTTTCGCTCTGCGCCTGAACGATTTTTCAGAAAGCACCTGGCTGGACAAAGATCCTTGCTTCCTGGAGTTAGGACCTGACGATGCCACCCGGCGTGAGCGCTATAAGTCGTTTGTTGGAATGGCTACACCCACCAATGAATTGCAACTCATCAGGGGTGCGCTGCAGCGCGGCCAACTGACTGGCAACATGAGATTCGTCGATGAAATCGAACAAATCACCGGAAGACGCATTGAATTAAGAGATAGAGGACGGCCAGAGAAAAGTGCTTAACGTCAAAAGGGGACGATTAAATAAATCTGTCCCGAATGGCACTTACTTAACAGCTAACCGATTGAGCTGAAAGCAAAAAATGAAGAAGGGCTGGCCTTGGTCTACGGTGATAGTTGCGAACACACACCAGAAAACCAAGGACACAGCCCACATGGATCGTAGACGCCAAATTCTCCAGCATCAACAGCAACGTTTTCGCCGCCATGCTTCGAATTGTGATGCCTATGCTTTTTTCAACCTGCTCACGGCTCCCGAGTTGCTGCAGCGCGTTGAGTCAGCACTGCCAGAGCATCGGGAGCGTTTGTATCCGCCAACGGAAACTCTGTCGATGTTCCTGGCTCAAGCGATGAGTGCTGATCGTTCCTGCCAGAATGCCGTCAACGATTTCTCCATCAAGCGATCCTGTAGCGGCATGAAACCCAATAGCACTCGCACGGGCGCTTTCTGTAAGGCCAGGCAACGCTTGCCGGTAGAAATGGTTTCCATGCTGGTTCGACAGACCGGTTCGTCTATCAGTGATCAGGCGCCGCCTTCATGGCGATGGATGGGGCGACCTGTACGTCTTGTCGACGGGACAACCGTCTCGATGCCCGATACGGCTGCGAATCAGGGGGCCTATCCGCAATCTCGCGGGCAGAAAGTTGGCCTTGGTTTTCCGTTGTGTCGAGTGGTGGGCCTCGTTTGCCTCTCCAGTGGCGCTGTTTTAGATGCCGCACTTGGACGTTTCCGAGGTAAGGGCGGCGACGAACAGACGCTGCTCAGATCCATGCTCGGCACGTTGAAAACAGGCGACATCTTGTTGGGCGACGCTTACTACGCGACCTATTTTCTGCTGTGCGAGTTGCAGCGACGAGGTATCGATGGCGTGTTCGAACAATATGGCGCTCGACGGCGCAGCACGGACTTTCGTCTGGGCCAAAGTCTCGGTTCAGAAGACCACTTGATCGAATTGAAAAAGCCCGAAAGAAGGCCGCCCTGGATGAGTCAAACATATTACGAACAGGCCCCTGAAAGGCTGATAGTGCGAGAGTTGAAGACTGGCGGAAAAACGTTGGTGACCACCTTGCATTGCCCGAAGCAGACACCCAAAACAGCTCTCAAATCGCTGTACAAGGGGCGATGGCATGTCGAGTTGGACTTGCGAAATCTCAAGGCCACGCTGGGCCTTGGAAGGTTGAGCTGCAAAACCCCGGGCATGGCCGTCAAGGAGTTATGGGTCTATCTGTTGGCCCACAATCTGATCCGAATGCTCATGGCCCAATCGGCTCTGTTGGCGGACTGCTTGCCTCGCGAACTGAGCTTCAAACACAGCCTTCAGTTATGGCTGGCGCTACGACAATATGGGAGTCCTGAAGACGAGGATGGTCTGGCGAACTTACTGATGCTGATAGCGCAAAGACGCGTTGGAAATCGACCTGGTCGTATCGAACCGCGAGCCATAAAACGAAGACCTCAGGCCTACCCCTTGCTGACCAAGTCACGTCGGTCAGCAAGGGCTGAGGTAAGGAAGAACGGGCATGCTAAACATGTTAAGTAAGTGCCATTCAAATCTGTCCCCTTTTGATTTTCCTTTTGATTCGTCCCCTTTTGATTCTTGGTTTTTCAAATGAGGGATACTCCTCAGCTGTAGCCCATGTCCTGCTCGAAATCCAACGCCACATAACACAGCCTCTCCATACCCATATCTTGCAGCTTCTCAACTATTGCATAATCAACAAATCCACCTTCAAATTCATCCCAATTTGTTACTATCCCTCGCGGAGGTTTACCAAGATCTTTCCGTCTAGCAGAATCATCAAATTGAACCTTCCCCAACAAGTTAATTAAGTTTATAACCAGAATATCCGCAGACTCCGTACGCATATCAAAAACCTCTTTTTTTCCAATGAATTCAAAGAATAAAAAGGGACTGAATAAAAAGGGACAGATTTATTTTCCAGCCCAATAAAAAGGGACAGATTTATTTTCCGGCCCATTAGACGAAGTATCAACACAAACAGCAGCAACGACACCTGATAGAAATGACAGTTTTAATACTTATTCAGAACAATCCAAATTCTGAATAACTATAAAAACTACGGACGCAGACTCATTTAACGCATTCCCTCCCCGAACCAACCAATCCATCTCCATTTCGACCCACACCCGTCGCCCCCAACTGGATATCCCCCCAATCCCAATTATGCTCAATGAAACCCCGCCGTCCCGCGCGGGGCGGTGATTCTGTGCACGCTCCACGAAATACCTGAACCGGCATCCGCCACAGGCCTTGGGTACGCGACGTTGATGAAGTGCTCCGGCCTACAAAAACAAGCACGACGGAGAACACCCATGGCAGTACTCGACAGCATGTCCACAGGCAGTGCCCCGCACCACAGCGTCAGCCGGGAGGAGCGCAAGGTCATTTTTGCGTCGTCCCTTGGCACGGTGTTCGAGTGGTACGACTTTTACCTCTACGGCTCCCTGGCGGCGATCATCGCCAAGCACTTCTTTGCCGGGGTGAATGAGACCACGGCGTTCATCTTCGCCCTGCTCGCCTTCGCTGCCGGTTTTGCCGTGCGGCCGTTCGGGGCGATTGTGTTCGGGCGGCTGGGCGACATGATCGGGCGCAAGCACACGTTTCTGATCACGATTGTGATCATGGGTGTGTCGACGGCGATTGTGGGGTTCCTGCCCGGTTACGCGACCATCGGGGTGGCGGCGCCGATCATTCTGATTACCCTGCGCCTGCTGCAAGGCCTGGCGCTGGGCGGCGAGTACGGCGGCGCAGCAACGTATGTGGCCGAGCATGCGCCGAAGGGCAAACGCGGTTATTTCACGTCATGGATTCAGACCACCGCGACCCTGGGCCTGTTTATGTCGTTGCTGGTGATCCTCGCCTGCCGTACCGCGCTGGGCACCGAGGCATTCGAGGCCTGGGGCTGGCGGATTCCGTTTCTGCTGTCGATCCTGCTGCTGGCGGTTTCGGTCTACATCCGGCTGCAACTGAACGAGTCGCCGGTGTTCAAGAAAATGAAGGAAGAAGGCAAGTCGTCGAAAGCCCCGCTGACCGAGTCCTTCGCCCGTTGGGACAACCTGAAAATCGTGATCATGGCCCTGCTCGGCGGCACCGCCGGCCAAGCGGTGGTCTGGTACACCGGGCAGTTCTACGCGCTGTTTTTCCTGCTGCAAACCCTGAAGATCGACCCGCAGACCGCGAACCTGCTGATCGCCGGTTCACTGCTGATCGGTACGCCGTTCTTCGTGATTTTCGGCAGCCTGTCCGACCGCATCGGGCGCAAGGGCATCATCATGGCCGGGTGCATTCTGGCGGCGGTGACCTACTTCCCGATCTTCCACGCGCTGACCCAGTACGGTAACCCCGACGTGTTCGTGGCCCAGGAGAAGAACCCGGTCAAGGTGATCGCCAACCCCGACCAGTGCTCGTTCCAGTTCGATCCGGTGGGCAAGGCCAAATTCACCAGCTCCTGCGATCTGGCGAAAACCATCCTCGCCAAACGGGCGATCCCGTACGAAAACGTGGTGGCGGAACCGGGCACCGTGGCTCAGGTGCGTATCGGCGACAAGGTCATCGAAAGCTTCGAAGGCACCACCCTGCCAGCCGCTGACTTCAAGACCCGTAACGACGCGTTCACTGCCAGCCTCGGCACCGCGTTGAAAGAAGCCGGTTACCCGGAAAAAGCCGATCCGGCCAAGACCAATTACCCGATGGTGCTGCTCCTGCTGACCGTTCTGGTGATCTACGTGACTATGGTTTACGGTCCGATTGCGGCATGGCTGGTGGAGCTGTTCCCGGCGCGCATCCGCTACATGTCGATGTCGCTGCCGTACCACATCGGCAACGGCTGGTTCGGCGGGTTCCTGCCGACCGTGGCGTTCGCGATGGTCGCGGCCACCGGGGATATCTACTACGGCTTGTGGTACCCGATCGTGATTGCGGTGATGACGGCGATTCTCGGGATCTTCTTCATGCCGGAAACCAAGGATCGCGACATCCATCACACCTGACCCCGCTTGGCTCGATGCTGTGCGTGGCGTTCACGCACAGCATCGAACGTTGTCACATCGGCGTCATTCTCCCTTGGTAACGTCGTCGCGCCCCGATGCCCCGACCACCAAGGTGACCCTCCCGGTGTACTCAAGCCCGACACGCCAGACCCTCATTTTGCGATCCGACAACATGGCCAGTGACGACTTCGGCGCCCTGTTCTCGCGAATGTTCGGCAACCGTTATGGCGACACACCACCACCGCCCAAAGACATCATCATTGGCGGCGTTTACGGGCGGTACGAAGACGTGAGTTTCCGGCGCATGCATTACCGGGGCGATTTCACCGTCGCCTTCCCCGAGCCGTTCGATGAAATCACCTTCGTCATTCCCACCGCCGGCAAAATCGTGTTCAACCATGAATCCGTGGGGCTGTGCGATGTGGGGCTGGCCATCGACAAGGCTGACCCGCGTTCGATGCGTTTTATCGACAATCATGCCCAGCACGGCGTGTCGATCAGCCGTGCGGCGCTCACCGAACGGCTGTCGACCCTGCTGGGCAAACCGATCGTGCACAAGCTGCATTTCGAGCCGAGGGTGGATCTGAACAGCCCGGCGTTTCAGGGCATTCGCGCGCTGATCGATCTGGCCACCGGTGCGGAATTCGATCTGCTGTTGAACGCTGGCTCGCTGATGCCGTCACGGCTGCGGGAGATGCTGGTGGACGCGGTATTGGAGGCCTGGCCACACAACTTCAGCGAGGCCTTGCGCCGTCCAGAGGCATTGATTGCGCCCAGGCATGTGCGGCAGGCGATCGATTACATTCAGGCGCATCCCGAGATTCAGGTCAGTGGCACGGATCTGGCGCGGCTGGCCAACGTCAGCCTGCGCGCATTGCAGGAAGGGTTTCGACGGTTTGCCGGGATGTCGATTGTCGGGTATCAGCGGCAGGTGCGGCTGGAGCGCGCTTACGAAACGTTGCGTCAGGGCGTTTCGCCGTCGGTGACTGAGGTGGCGCTGCGATTGGGCTTCAGCAATGTCGGCCGGTTCAGCCAGTATTTCCAGAATGCCTACGGCGTGAGCCCGGCCGAGGTGCGAAAAGGATTGCGCTGAGGCAATCCTTTTTCTTCACCTTCAGTTGATCAGAACTGATAACTGGCCTTGAGCGCGCCGCTGAAACCGTGGCTGTCGCCGCCACCGCTGGCACCGACTTCTGCACCCAGACTCAGGGCACCGAGGTTGGCCATCAGGTTGACGCCGCCGCTGAACTGATCGCGGTTGTCGAACGCCGCGCGCTGCTCGATATCCAGCCCCAGCAGATGCCCTTCGCTGTTGACTTGATGATCGCCCAGCACACGCTCGTAACCAACGCGCACGCCCGGCACCAGTTGCCACGCGCCCATCGGCACCGGGGCGAACGAAACGTCGAGATAGGCCACCGCGCTGCGCCGGGTTTCTTGAATGTCATCAACGTCCAGAGCCAATTCGCTGCCCTTCTCCTGAAAGCCCGACAGGTCCAGACGGCTGACCCGCACGCCGAGGCTCGGCTCCAGAATCACAGTGTTCAGCGGCATGCGATAACCCAGCGCCAGCGTCGCGCCGCTGAGATTGCCATGGGTGTCGCCCTTCGCCGAACCGAGACCGCCGCCGAGGTCGCGTTTGCTGTCGTAGTCGACATAACCGGCGTTGATGTTGGCGTCGAGAAACAGGCCACGTTCCAGGCTGGTGAAACCATAACGGGCACCAAGGTCGAGGAAGGTGAAATCGGTGTCGGCCTCGCCACCCGCGCCACCCACCGAGCCTTTGCTGTAACCGATCCCGCCACGGGCGCTGAGCTGTTCGGAGAAGCGCTGGGTGACGCCAACCATCAGGCCCTGACTGTGTTCGTTGCTGCTTTGCGCATGGGCCGAACCGTCGGTGCCGAGGTAACCGGCGAGCGCGGTGCTCCACAACCGGTACTGGCCGACCTTGAGGTCGGTGCCGCTGGCGAACGGCGCGGCGGCTTGCTCGATCATTGCGTTCTGACGCAGCAGGTAACTGGCCGCATCGGCGTGCACTTGGCCGCCGACCGTGGACTCGACACCGCCCAGAGTGCCGGCGTCGATGGCCGATTGCAGGTAGTAGTTGTAGGCGCTGTAGGTGCCCGAGAGTTTACTGTTCTGCAACTCCCGCAACAGTTGCGCACCGGCGGCAGCGTTGCCGATAAGCCCGGCCTGACCCGGCAGGCTGTTGTACTCGACCATTTTGCCGCGCAGTACATAAATGGTTTCCTGGGACAGACCCAGCCCCTGCTTGAGGTAGTTGTCCATGCTGCCGTACTGCGCGGCCACCTGATCGAGGCCCGCTTGCAGATAACTCGCCTCGACACCCAGCAGCGGCGCGTAGATCGCGGCCATGCTCGGCGGCATCATCGCCAGGGTCTTGGCGACCCGTTCGGCGGTGTAGTCGTTGGTCGCCAGGTAATTGCTCATGATCGTGGCGTTATCCACGCCGGCGATGCTCAACAGAACGGCAGCGGTCCAGCCGGTGCGGTCCTTGCCGGCGGTGCAATGGAACAACGCGGCGCCGTCGACACCGGCCAGTTCATTGAACAGCGCACCGAACTGACCACGCATGCCGGCATCGCTGACGAACGCGCGGTTGGTCTCCTGCATCATCGCAATCGCATCGGCTGCGCTTTTGAACGACACGGTGGTGATGTTCGCGCCGGAGGTGGTGCTGCCGATGATGTCGATGTTCTGGTAGGTCGCACCGCTTGGCATCGTGTCCGGCGTGCTGGCAATTTCGCTGGGCGTGCGCAGGTCGTACACCGACTTGATCCCCAGACCGTTGAGGGTCGCCAGGTCCGCCGCCGTCGGCGTCAGGGCATTGGAGCGGTAGAACACACCGGCGCGCATTGTGCCGTCATGGGCCGTGGAATAGGCGGTGGTGGTGCCTGCGATATCCCGAAAATTGTCGATGCCCGCCAGACGCGAGGTATCGAGATCGGCGGCCTGGGCGGCAGCAATGGACAGACTCAGCACGGACAGCGAACACACAAGACGTTGAAACACGGGGCAGCCTCACTGGAAACAGGTTGGGCTGCCCACTATCTGCATTGAAATGTGACGGAATATGACAATTGCGAGAAGGCCGTAAATAGCGGCGCGATCAGTCCGTTTGCTGCGCTTTCTGTCCGTTTTACCTGCCCTGACCGTGTAAATCTTCGACACGTTTTGACGTTTTTTTTGCAAGGGCGAACGTAGAATGCCCTCTCCGGCCATCGTGGAAACCGTCAATGAACGACGCAGATGAAGAAATCCTGAACCAGGCAGCACACTGGTGCCTGCGCCTGCAAGAGGACGATTGCACGCCCGACGAACGCCAGGCGTTTGAGCAGTGGATTCAACTCAGCCCGGGCCACGCCTTTGAATACGCGAAAATGCTGGAAATCTGGGACATCAGTGAGCAATTGCCGAACCACTCGACGACTCGCAAAAAACTGCTGAGCGACTCACCACTGCACGAACACAAGGACCAATCCTCACGGTGAGCATTCGGGGTTAGAATCCGTCCGGTTCGGCTTACTGATTAAGGATGACTCCGGCATGGCCTCCCCCGACACCTCCCTGCAAGACACCGCCGCCCCCGAGGGCGTCTGCTTCGGCTGCGGCAGCAGCAACCCGCACGGGCTGCACATCAAAAGTTTCTGGCACGAAGACGGCGTACACGTCATGGCCGAGCACGTGCCCGAGGCCAAATACTGCGGCTGGCCGGAACTGGTCTACGGAGGTTTGATCGCGATGCTGGTGGACTGCCATTCCAACTGGACCGCGATGGCCTACCACTATCGGACCGAGCAACGTGAACCCGAAAGCCTGCCGCGCATCAACTGCGTCACCGGCAACCTCGGCATCAAGTTCATCAAACCAACGCCAATGGGCGTGCCGCTGACACTGAAGGCCAGAGTCGAAGGTGAAGTCGGGCGCAAAACCCGGGTGATCTGCGAGGTCTACGCCGGGGATCTGCTGACGGCGGTGGGCGATTCGGTGTTTGTGCGAGTGGATACCGAGCAGTTGGCGGCGGCCGCGCACGGTCGCTGAAATCCGTCATTGAAGGAAAACACGATGTCCGACCGCAAAATCATCATCCCCGAATCCATGAAAACCATCGTCGAACGCGCCGGATACGCCCCGGCGGTTCTGGTCGGCGATACGCTTTATTGCGCCGGCCAGGTGGGCCGCACCGCTGATTTGCAAGTCATCGAAGACCCCGAACAGCAATTCATCCGCGCCTGGGAAAACCTCGACGAAGTGCTGAAGGCCGGTGGCTGCACGTTCAACGATGTGGTGGAGATGACCACCTATCACGTCGACATGAGCCAGCACATGCCGGTGTTTCGTGAAGTGAAAAACCGCGTGTTCCCCAAAGGTTTCTGCGCCTGGACCTGCATCGGTGTCAGCGAGCTGGCCCATCCGGGGCTGCTGGTGGAAATCAAATGCGTGGCGGTGCGCAGAAGCTGAGCCTCACGCCGGCTGGTGACTGGTCACGCAGTGAATCCCGCCACCGCCGGCCGCAATGGCGTCGATGTTGACCTGCACCACGTCGCGGTTCGGATAGAGTTTTTTCAGCAGGTCGAAGGCCTTCTTGTCCGCGTCCTTGTCGCCAAACTCCGGTGCGATCACCGCGCCGTTGATCACGAAATAGTTGATGTAACCGGCCGCGAAATCGTCGTTGTCCTTGTTGAATTTGGTCTTGCGCGGTTTCAGCGGTGGCGACACGGTGTGGATCTGCAACGGGCGACCGTCGGCGTCGGTGGCCTTTTTCAGGATTTCCAGGTGCGCCAGGGTGACCTTGTTGTCGTAGGAGCGCGGGTCGGTGTCGAGGTTGGCGATCACCACGCCGGGCGTGACGAAGCGCGCGTAGAAATCGACGTGGGCGTCGGTGATGTCCTTGCCCTTGATGCCCGGCAGCCAGATGATCTTGCGCAGACCGAGGCGTGCTTTCAGTTCCGCCTCGACGTCAGCCTTGCTCCAGCCGGGGTTGCGGTTTTCGTTGACCCAGCAGCTTTCGGTCATGATCGCGGTGCCTTCGCCGTCGACTTCGATGCCGCCGCCCTCGCCCACCAGTTCGCTGCGCTGGTAGGTCGCCTGCGCATCGGCCGCCACGCGCTTGGCGATCTTCGCGTCTTTCGAATGCTGTTGCTTGTTGCCCCAGCCGCTGAAGTTGAAGTCCACCGCGCCCAGGCCATTCTTGTCGTCGATGACGAAGTTGGCGCTGATGTCACGCATCCAGATGTCGTCGAGGTTGGCGATCTGGTAGGTGATATTGGAGGTGCCGCAAATCTCTTCGGCCAAGCTGCGTTCTCCGCTGCGGCAGTAGATGGTCAGCGGTTCGTAGCGGGCAATAGCGCGGGCGATCCGGCCGAGGGCTTCCTGGACGTCTTCGGTGAAGTCTTCCCAGATCGCGTCCTGCGCGCCGAAGGCCATGTAGGTGCGTTCGTGTTTGTCGCCCTCGTCGGGCATGAACCAGCGACCTTCGCTGGCCGCCAGCAAACGCGCCGGTGACAGGCCAAGGCCCATGACAGCAGCGCCTGCGCCGGCGGCGACTGAAACCTGTTTGATGAACTCGCGACGAGTCGGCATGTGTACGTTCCTGATGGGTAAGGGGCCACCAAGGCAGCCCGGAAAAATCACTGTGCAGTGGCGGTCTTGAATTTGGTCCAGGTGCGCATGCGGGCGCGCATGTCGGCCTGGGGAATATCCTTGCCCGTTATCAGACGAGCATAGGTCGCTTCGTCGAGGTAGATGTCCGGGTTGTTGCGCATCGCCTCGTCCACGTTCGGCCGGGCCTTGGCGTTGGAGGTCGGGTAACCGGTGAAATTGCTGATCGCGGCCATGTTCTCCGGGCGCATCACGAAGTTGATGAAGGCGTAGGCGTATTCCGGGTGTTTGGCATCCAACGGAATGGCCATGGTGTCCATCCACACCGTGGTGCCCTCGCGCGGCACGCGGTACTGGAAGCGCGTCTGCTTGCCGGCGCTGTCCGAGGTGCGCTGGGCCTGGGTCATGTCGCCGCTGTAGCCGAGGGACAGGCACAGGTTGCCGTTGACCAGATCGGTCACCGGTTGCGACTGGAACTTGCGAATGTACGGCCGCAGCTTCATCAGCAAGTCACTGGCCGCTGCCAGATCCGCAGGCTTGGCGCTGCGCGGGTCGCGGCCCAGATAGTTGAGCACCACGGCCAGTACTTCATCCGGCGAGTCGATCATCGAAATCCCGCAATCGGCGAATTTGGCCGCCAGCTCCGGTTTGAACAGCATGTCGAGGCTGTTGACCGGGGCGTCGGCCATGCGCTGCTTGATCTGCTCGGCGTTGTAGGTCAGGCCGATGGTGCCCCAGGTGTACGGCACCGTGGCCTTGTTCGAATGCTCGTAATGGCTGCGCAGCTTTTGCAGGCCCGGCTCGATGTCGTTCATCGCCGTGATTTTCGAAGGATCCAGCGGCAGCAGGCTGCCGGCGCGCATCAGGCGTTCGGCCACGGTGTCGCCGGGGAAGATCAGATCGTAGCCGCTGCCGCCGGAGAGCATTTTGGCTTCCAGGGTTTCGCTGCCGTCCATCACGTCGTAGATCACCTTGATCCCGGTTTCGGCGGTGAATTTGCTCAAGGTGTCTTCAGCGAAATAATCCGCCCAGTTGTACAGCCGCAGGGTCTTGTCTTCGGCGTGTACAGCAGGCATCAAACCGGCCAGCGCCAGGCCCAGAGCGCCCAGTAACCACTTGTGTGAAGTAGGCATATCAGACTCCTTGAGGATTCCAGCGGGCGTTAAGGTGACGGCCGTCCTGGCTCAACAATGCGCCGTACATTTCCGGGCGGCGGTCGCGGTAGATGCCCCAGCTCAGGCGATCTTCACGCATGGCTGCCAGATCCAGGCTTTGCACCAATACGCCGGTGCTGGCGCGATCGGCTTCGGCGAGCATTTTTCCCTTGTGGTTGCAGATGAACGACGAGCCGTAGAAATTCATTTGCAGCGCCGCATCGGTGCCGGCCACTTCGCGGCCGACGCGGTTGGAGGCGATCACCGGCAGCAGATTCGCGGCAGCGTGGCCACGCATGGTCATCTGCCAGTGGTCGCGCGAATCAAGATCCACGCAGCCCGGTTCCGAACCGATGGCGGTCGGGAACAGCAGCACTTCAGCCCCCATCAACGCCAGGCAGCGCGCGGTTTCCGGGAACCACTGATCCCAGCAGATGCCCACGCCGAGGCGGCCGAACGCGGTGTCCCAGACTTTGAAACCGGTGTCGCCGGGGCTGAAATATTCCTTCTCCTGATAGCCGATGGCGTTAGGGATGTGGGTCTTGCGGTACACGCCCAACAGGCGTCCGTCGGCATCGGCCACGCTCAGGGAATTGAAGTAGGCGTTGCCGGCCTTCTCGTACCAGCTCAACGGCAGCACCACGCCGAGTTCACGGGCCAGCGCGGCGAAGCGCGACAGCACCTGACTGTCGCGGTGCTCCTCGGCCAGCGCCATGTGCTGATGGCTCTGCTCGATGCAGAAATACGGCGTGGCGAACAGCTCCTGCAACAGGATCACTTGCGCGCCCTGCCCAGCCGCTTCACGCACCAACTGCTCGGCGCGATCAAGGTTGCTTTTCAGGTCCCAGGTGCACGGCATCTGGGTGGTGGCGACTTTCAATATCGTCATCGATCAACCCTCCACCGGCCAGGCTGGCTGTTGCTGGGTGATGCAGTGCACACCGCCGCCACCGTGGGCCAGATGATTGATCTGCACCGGCACCACTTCACGACCCGGGAACGCTTTGGCCAGGGTTTCTGCCGCCACATGGTCGGCCTCGATGCCGTACGCCGGCATGATGATCGCGCCGTTGGCGATGTAGAAGTTGGTGTACGAGGCGCAGAACACTTCGGCTTCGGTGTTCACCGCATCGGTGGCTTCGTACAACTCGATCAACTCGAATTTGCGGCCCCGGGCGTCGGTGGCCAGTTCCAATGCTCGACGGTTTTCCCGCACGACTTCGGCGTACACCGAACTGCGATCGTGAGTCGCGTCTACCAGCAACACACCGGGACGAGCGAAGGCGCAGACGCCATCGACGTGGCCGTCGGTCATGTCGCCGGTGACGTAATCCGGATCGCCCGGCAGCCAGATGGTTTTCTTCACGCCGAGCAGGCGGCTGAAGATCTCCTCCATCTCGGCCTTGCTCACGCCGGGATTGCGGTTGGGGTTGAGCAGCACCGATTCGGTGGTGATCAACGTGCCCTCGCCGTCCACGTGAATCGCGCCGCCCTCGTTACTCAGCGCCGTGCCGAAGCACTCGCCGCCCAAGTGATTGAGCACGCGGCGGGCCAGGCTTTCGTCCAGATCATGGGCCGACTTGCCGCCCCACGCGTTGAAACGCCAGCTCACCCCGGCCAGACCTTGCTCCGCATGAACGACGAAGCTCGGGCCGGAGTCGCGGCACCAGCTGTCGTTGACCGCCAGCGGAATCAGTTCGATGTTCGGCCCGCACAAGGCTTTGGCACGGGCGATGGCCGAGGGATCGACGACCATTTTCACCGGTTCGAACCGGGCGATGGCGTTGGCGACGCGGGCGAAATCTTCCTGCACCAACGGCAAGGTCACGCCCCAGCCCGACTCCCACAGGGCCTGATTGTGGGGCCAGACCATCCAGGTCGCCGCATGCGTCACCCACTCTGCCGGCATCATCCAACCGCTGTTGTTGTTTTTGTTCTGCTGCATGGTAAAAAGCCCTTTGAGTTAAGCCATTGTGTTCAATGAAAACAGCCTTGGCGGCGTTGACATGCATGCTAATGGCGGCCTGAAGGGCAAACAAACGATGGATTTTGCGGAAAACTGATTAGAGGAACTTATCGATCATGCTGAAACACTGGCCACCCCTCAGCTCGTTGCGCGGCTTCGAAGCCGCCGCAAGGCTGGGCAGTTTTCACAAGGCCGCCGAGGAACTGAGCCTCACGCAATCGGCCATCAGCCAGCAGATCCGCAGCCTTGAGGCGTACCTGGAACAGCCGCTGTTTTTCCGCAGCGGGCGCAGTGTCAGCCTGACCGACGCCGGCCACGATCTGCTCAGCACCACCCAGGCCATGCTGCAGCAACTGTCGGTGGGCATCCGGCGGCTGGGGCAGTACCAGAAACCCAATCAACTGGTGCTCAACACCACGCCGGCGTTTGCCCGGCACTGGTTGCTGCCACGGCTGGGGGATTTCCGCCGTCAGCATCCGAAGGTGGATCTGTGGATTTTCAGCACCGATGAAGTGCCGGACATGGCGACCCAGACCATCGATCTAGCGGTGCGCGACGACATCAGTTCGCAGGCTGAATGCAGCTTCAAGGTGCTGCACGCTGACCGCCTCTACCCCGCGTGTCATCCGAGCTTGTTAAGCGTGCCGAGCGCGCAGCGGACAACGCTGCACGGCGAGCGGGAAATGGACTGGAGCCATTGGGCGGTGGAGTCGGGAATCGATGTCGGCCAGCAGGATCAAGGTTTGAATTTCTCTGATCCCGGCTTGCTGCTGGATGCGGCATGCGGCGGGCTCGGCATCGCGCTGGTCAGCCAGTTGCTCAGCCGCAAGGCTCAGGCTGACGGGCTGTTGCAGCCCTTGGTGGACGAGACCATTCGCGGCCCGAACTGGGCGCTGCTGACCCACCGCGACAGCGAAAACGATCCGATGGCCCGCAGTTTTACCGAATGGCTGCTGGCGAACCTGAGCGATCCATGACCGGTGCGTGGCGGGCCATCACTTCGGCGATCCAGTCGATAAACACCCGCAGCTTGCGGCTGATATGGCGGTTCGGCGGATAGGCGACGTAAAGCGGCATCGGATCAAGGCGCCAGTCTTCGAACAGCGGCACCAGATCACCGCTCGCCTCGTGTGCTTTGGACATGTACCTGGGCAACCACAACACGCCCAGCCCCGCGAGGCCCGCCGACAAATAGGCATTGCCGTCATCGACCGCCAGAACATGGCGGCCCTTGATCTGCAAATCTTCGTGTTCATTGTGCAAGGCGTACGGCACCGGTTTGCCAGTGCGCGCCCAAAGGAAACCGACCACCCGATGATGGCTGTCTTCCAGCTCCCGGGGATGCATCGGGGTGCCGGCGCGGGCCAGGTAACTCGGCGCGGCGTACACGCCAAGTTGAAGATCCGCCACCTTCCGGGCCATCAGCGACTGATCCCGCAGCTCGCCGCCACGGATAACGCAATCGACGTTTTCATCGATGATGTCGACGATCCGGTCGCTGACGCCCATGTCGATCTGGATCTCCGGGTAGCGCGCGTAAAACTCGGGCAGCGCCGGCACCAGAATCAGATTGGCCAGGGGGCTGGGTACGTCGACCCGCAAGCGCCCCTTGGGCTGGGCCGCAGCGCCGGGAAGGCTGGTCTCGGCGTCGTCCATGTCCGCCAGCAACTTGATCACCCGCTCGTAATAGGCCGCGCCGTCCGCCGTGGCGTTGACCTTGCGCGTGGTGCGATTGAGCAACTTCACTCGCAGCCGCGCCTCCAGTTGCTGGACGAGCTGGGTCACGGTGGTCTTGCTCATGTGCAACGTCTCGGCGGCTTTGGTGAAACTCCCCGCCTCCACCACCCGGGCGAAGGCTTGCATCGCGTCAAAACGGTCCATACACCACCTCTGTTAGCGGCTCGATTGTTTGGGATTTGCAAACAGTGAACGCCAAGGTTGCGCGTTTATCACGCCGAGGCAAGTCCCTAAAGTTTCTCCATCGCAGGTTTTCAACCCATTGAAGGAGACTCCCCATGACTAACGCCCAGCCAAAACGCGATGTGGTTTTCCCGCCCGGACGCCATGCGCTTTACGAGCGCAACCGTTATTCCCCGGCGGTTCGTTCCAACGGTTTTCTGTTTGTCTCAGGCCAGGTCGGCAGCCTTGAGGACGGCTCAGCGGAACCCGATCTGAAACAACAGGTGCGACTGGCCTTCACCAACCTCAACGCCATTCTCGGCGCGGCCGGTGGCAGCTTCGACGACGTGGTGGACGTGACGGTATTCATGGTCGATCCGCAATCGACCTTTGAAACCATCTGGGAAGTGGTGCCCGAGTTCTGGGGCGAGGCGCCGCATCCGACCATTACGGCGGTCGGCGTGACGTGGCTGTATGGGTTTCAGTTCGAGATCAAGGTGATTGCCAGGTTGCCGGAGGAGACACGGGCGTAGGCTTGCGGCAATTGCTCACAATCCGTGTTCAACGGCTTCACTGAAGCGCTCTTGATGCCGTTTCCGCGATCAATATTCTGTCCTCATGTTGTTTTTGCCCCGGATAGAAAAGAGCGCAAGCCATGCCCAGCCCGAGAACGCTGTACCAGAAGCACATCGACAGTCACACCGTCTGCACCCTCGACGATCAGGGCCACGTGCTGCTTTACATCGACCGCCAGGTCGCCAACGAATACACCAGCCCGCAAGCCTTCAGCGGCCTGCGCGAGGCCGGGCGCACGGTGTGGCGGCCTGCGGCGACGCTGGCGGTGGTCGATCATGTGAACCCCACCGCACCGAAACGCATCGCGACCATGCCCGACGCCGGGGGCGCGCGGCAGGTGTCGTACTTCGAAGAAAACTGCCGCGATTTCGGCATCGAGCTGTTCGATGTGCTGGACAAGCGCCAGGGCATCGAGCACGTCGTGGCGCCGGAACAAGGCTTCATTTTGCCGGGCATGGTGGTCGCGGCCGGTGACAGCCACACCACCACTTACGGCGCACTGGGCGCCTTCGGTTTCGGCATCGGCACTTCGGAAATCGAACACCTGCTGGCGACGCAGACCCTGGTCTACAAACGCCTGAAAACCCTGCGGGTAACGGTCAACGGTGAGCTCGGCGCAGGCGTCACGTCCAAGGACATCATCATGGCGCTGATCGAAAGGATCGGCGCTTCCGGCGCCACCGGTTACGCCATCGAATTCACCGGCCCGGCCATCAGCGCCCTCAGCGTCGAGGCGCGCATGACCATCTGCAACATGGCCGTCGAGGCCGGCGCCCGGGGTGCGTTCATGGCGCCGGACGACAAGGTGTTCGCCTACCTGCAACAAAAGCCGCGTGCGCCCAAGGGCAAGGTCTGGGAGCAGGCCGTCGAACGCTGGAAAACCCTGCACAGCGACGAGGGCGCGGTGTTTGATCGCGAAGTCATCCTCGACGTCGCCGCGCTGGAGCCGATGGTGACCTGGGGCACCAGCCCTGATCAGGCCGCGCCGATCAAAGGGCACGTGCCGGACCCGGCCACCCAGCCCGATCCGATCCTGCGCCAGGGCCTGCAGCGCGCCCTCGACTACATGGGCCTGACACCCGGCATGCCATTGAACGAAGTGACGATCAGCCATGCCTTCATCGGTTCCTGCACCAATGCGCGGATCGAAGATTTGCGCGACGTTGCCCGCGTGGTGCGCGGCAAGCGTGTGGCGGCCCATGTGCGGGCGATGATCGTTCCCGGCTCAACCCTGGTGCGCAATCAAGCCGAGGACGAAGGCCTGGCGCAGATTTTTCTCGACGCCGGTTTCGAGTGGCGGCAATCGGGTTGCTCGATGTGCCTGGCGATGAACGACGACGTGCTGGCGCCGGGTGATCGCTGTGCGTCGAGCACCAATCGCAACTTCGAAGGCCGTCAGGGCGCCGGTGCGCGCACCCACCTGATGAGCCCGGCGATGGTCGCCGCCGCCGCCATCAGCGGCCATTTGACTGACGTGCGCACCGTCGCGCTGGAGGCTTGAACCATGCAACCTTTCGACACCGTCAGCGGCAGCGCCGCGCCGTTTCTTGCATCCAACATCGACACCGACGTGATCATGCCCAAGCAGTTTCTCAAGGGCATCGATCGTCAGGGGCTGGATCGCGGGCTGTTCTTCGATTTGCGCTTTCTCGCTTCAGGCGAACCCGACCCTGAATTCGTGCTCAACCAACCGGCCTGGCAGGACGCGGCGTTTCTGGTGACCGGTCCCAACTTCGGTTGCGGCTCCAGCCGCGAACACGCGGTATGGGGCTTGAAGCAAGTGGGGATCCGGGCCCTGATCGGCACCACGTTCGCCGGGATTTTCTACGACAACTGCCAGCGTAATGGCGTGTTGGCGATTCAGCTGGACGACGCGCAGTTCAAGCGCGTGGCCGAGGCGATCAGCGTCCCGGAAACCGCGCGAATCAGCGTGAACCTGGCACAGCAAACCATCGAGCTGGCGGACGGCACGCTGATCGGCTTCGAGATCGATCAGTTGCGCAAACAATCGCTGCTGCTGGGACTGGACGCCATCGGCACCACGCTGCAACGCACCGAGCAGATCCGCGCCTTTGAGGCACGGCATCTGGCGGACAATCCCTGGCTGGGTTGATGGCAAAAAAAAACGGGCGGTTCATTGAACCGCCCGTTTTCATTCCACGGACAAATCGCGGAAGTACTCCTCCAGAAACTCCACGCACACCCGCAATTTCGCCGACTCGCTGAGCCGGGTCGGATAGACCGCCCAGACGTTGGCGCTCTGGGTGTAGCCGTCCAGCACCTGCACCAGCCTGCCCTGCTCGAGCATCGGTTTGACGTCCCACATCGAGCGCAACAGAATCCCGCCGCCGCTCAAGGCCCACTCCAGCACAATCTCGCCGCTGTTGGAGGACAACGGGCCATTCACTCGCACCGTTTCTTCCTGGCCGTCCTTGCTCAGGGTCCAGATGCCGAACGCGTTGTTACGCTCCTTGAGCACCAGACAATCGTGGTCTTTCAGATCTTCAAGGGATTGCGGCGTGCCCCGGCGTTCGAGGTATTCCGGCGTAGCGCACAGCACGCGCCGGTTGCTCACCAGTTTGCGCGCCAGATGCTGGCCCGGCAGGTCATCGCCGACGAGAATTTCCAGGTCGAAGCCCTCGCCCACCAGATCGACCACCCGGTCGAACACGTCTAGCCGGATGTCGAGTTTCGGGCATGCCCGGGACAACTGGCTGATCGCCGGCGCCACATGATTGCGGCCGAAACCGAAGCTGCTGCAAATGTGCAGCGACCCCGCCGGCTGGTGCCGGGCCTGGGAAATCTCGCCGAGAAACTGATCGAAATCCCCCAGCAGTTTCTCCGCCCAGATCCGCACCCGCTCGCCATCGTCGGTCAGCGCGATGCGCCGGGTGGTGCGGTGCAGCAGCTTGGTCGCCAGCGTGGTTTCCAGCACCGAGATGCGCTTGCTGACGTAGGCCGGTGAGAAGCCCAACTCGTCGGCGGCGCTGGCAAAGCTGTTCTTGCGGATGACGGTGAGGAACACCTTAAGGTCTTCGGGCAAGGGAAATTGGTCACGATTCGTGTTCATGGACAATATATTTCCGCTGATAGCATGCAGTTTGCGCAGAATACCACCGAGGCTTTCATTGCTGGTTTGTGCCGCCGACCTGAATGCCATCAAAAAACTCGAACTCGCTCCATGGCGCTGCATCCAACGTTTAACCCAACGGAGGTCAGTGCCATGAACAACGACAGCAAAGCCCCAGCCACGGATACGTCCGGCAAACCGGTCGATGTGGTGAAACGCGATCTTGAGGACCCGGACGACAAGACCCGCGGCGTGGATGAGGTCATCACGCCCTCGTCGACCCGCACCAAGGAGCAGGACGCTGAGGAGTTGCAACGCAAGGTCGACGAAATCGAACGCAAGGTTGCAGACGGCAACTGATCGGTTCATCGAGGCAGGTCTTTGCCAGGTTTTCGGGCTACAGCGGTCGCGCCGGTTTTCTTGGCAATCGCTGAAAAGCCCGAAAAACCTGACCGGCGATACCGTCCGGGAAATAAGTAGCTGTTTTCCCTGAAATTTATTGGCTTCAGGGGTTCACAGATCGCAAGAGCGCTGGTAAAGTGCCGCCCACTGTTGCAGAGGTCCTCCCGGGACTGAAACCAATAGCTTCAGGGGCGTCGCCAAGCGGTAAGGCAGCAGGTTTTGATCCTGCCATGCGTTGGTTCGAATCCAGCCGCCCCTGCCATTTTCTTCCTCGTTTCACCCTCCTCCGTTTTATCTCTGCCTCAACGGCAAATCACTTCTTTGAATTCAACGTAATCGCCGAACGCACCAGCGTTTTCAGAGCTTTTGCATCGATCTTGTCGTCTTCGTGAATATCAATCGCCCGCCGGGTATTGCCCTCCAGGCTGGCGTTGAACAGTCCTGACGGATCCTCCAGCGCCGCGCCTTTGGCGAAGGTCATTTTCACCACGGCCTTGTAGGTTTCCCCGGTGCAGATGATGCCGTTGTGCGACCAGACCGGAACGCCGCGCCACTTCCACTCTTCGACGACCTCCGGGTCCGCTTCATGAATGATCGCGCGGATCTCGGCCAGCTTCTGGCCGCGCCAGTCGTTCAGTTCCTTGATTCTTGCGTCGATCAGCACAGAGGGATTCTCGGTCGCCGCGCCGCTGCTGCCCTTCTTCATATCCTTGTACTCCCGAAAACCTTTTCCGCTATCCAGCGTAGCGCCGACTGCGCCAAACGCCGGGCAAAAAAAGCCCCGCAAGGTGCGGGGCAAAGGAATTGGTTGGTTGCGGCCAACCAAAGGAGCATCGTCAAAAGCGTTAACCGTCAGGCGTTACAGGCACTCCTGGGCAGCCCGTTCAAAACTCGACGGCATGAAACTCGACGCCAGCAAGTGGCGCTCATACAAAAACACCTTGCCGCCGTCCTGCGCCTTGTAGGCTTCCAGAACGTTGTCCGCCGCCACCTTGCTTGGCACCACGATCCGGTAGCTGCGCTGGGTCTGCGACACGGTCGGATTCAGCGCACTGCCCTGCAGTTTCGGCACCACGCATTCGGCGTACTGGGCGGGCGTCTTGTGCGTCTGCAAGGTCAGCGTCGGATCGTTCGGCGCAGAGGCGCAAGCGGTCAGCAGCAAAGTGGCAGAAGCCATGGCAGGGATAAGAAAGGCACGCATGGGTAAAATCCTGAAAATAAAAGGTTCGGTTCTTCGGCAACGTTCAGTGTCACGGGCACTGCCGTTGCCGTTTTTGATTTGGGTGTTCAGCCTGCACTCACCAGGGCTTTGAGCGAGTCATCGAACTGCTTCAAGGCACTCAGTTGCAGATCGCGTTGCTGTTCGATCCCTGCAGCGATTTCGGGCGCTGCCTTGTTGTGTACCCACACCGACGGCAGTTGCTTCTCCACCGCGCCCTCGGCCTTGCCGATGTATTGCAGGTTGGCGTCGTAGAAGCGTGCGGCGAACCGCGCTTCGACCTGGCTGTTGCGTTGGGTCAGCAGACGGTTGTGGGTGTCGAGCATCACCACCACGTCCGGATGAGCCTGTACCAGCGCATCAAGGCTGTCGTAGACGGTCACCGAGAGAAACTGTTGTTGCAGCGAACTCATCAGCCAGTCGATGGCCAGCTCCGGGTCGGAGCTGTCGACGAAGGCGTCACGGATCCGCGCATCGAGCGCATTCCTGGCTCCGTTCACCGCCACGTCGTGGTAACGCTCGAGGTATTGCAGGTTGTCCAGGGTGTTTTCGCTGTACAGCACACCGACGGTTTGCGAGTGCTGCAACGCGGCGCTGCTGGCGGCGACGGGCAGAAAATGGCACGACTTGGCGTCGTCTGCATAAGCCGGGGCTACGGTAGCGGCCACCCCGCCCATCAGCAGGGCGACTACAGCCAGTCGGTTCAAAGTCTTCATCGCGCAATTCCTTCAGCGGTGTGTTCGATGGAGGCGATTTTCCGCCGATCGGTGCCAAAGCAGAACTTGCGTTTCTTGATGGTCACTATTACTTGAACCAATAGTTGCGCGGCGTGCAGACTGCGGCACACTCAATCACAACGAAAACAGATGAGGATTACCCGTGCGAACCTTTGATCTGATCCGCGATGCGGTCGTGCCCGAATTCCGCGACCGCGTGGCGGAATACCTTGTCGAATACGAAACGGTCCTGGGCCAGAACGTTGCCGATTCCGAATCAGTGCGGGCCGTCGCCTATCAGTTGCGCGGCTATTTGCGCGGCCTGAACACCACGCGCGTTTTGGGCATGGCGGACTGGGAAGAACTCGACCGGCGCGTGCTTAACACCTGGCTAGCGCCCGCTCGATGACACGCTAGACTCTTCAGGCTGCGCCCGCAGCGCCAGACTTGGAGGTGTCCCATGAGCAATAACACCGAACCCACGACATTCACCGGCTGGGCCGCCACCTCGGCCGGCGCGCCGCTGGAGCGCTTCAGTTACGACCCTGGCCCGCTGGGGGATGAGGAAGTCGAAGTCGCCGTGGAATATTGCGGCGTCTGCCACTCCGACCAGTCACTGATCGACAACGACTGGGGCATCAGCCAATACCCGTTCATTCCCGGCCATGAAGTGGTCGGCCGCATCGTGCGCACAGGCCCGCAGGTACGTGGTCTGGAGGTCGGTCAGCGCGTGGGGATTGGCTGGTACAAGGGCAGTTGCATGCATTGCTCGTCCTGCATCGGCGGTTCCCATCACCTTTGCGCCACCGCCAAACCGACGATCATCGGCAGCCATGGCGGTTTCGC
The DNA here is from genome assembly GCF_059424205.1 of Pseudomonas sp. GW456-12-1-14-TSB6. Taxonomy (NCBI): domain Bacteria; kingdom Pseudomonadati; phylum Pseudomonadota; class Gammaproteobacteria; order Pseudomonadales; family Pseudomonadaceae; genus Pseudomonas; species Pseudomonas sp. GW456-12-1-14-TSB6. The sequence goes on along the minus strand of NZ_JBWKZE010000050.1, from coordinate 3,122 downwards.
CGATCGACTGCGCACTCACTGGGCCTGGGCGCTGAAGCTTCCGGACAACCTCGACCCGGCCCTCGCCGGCCCGCTGTTCTGCGCCGGCTCCACGGTCTTCAATCCGCTGGTGGAATTCGACATCAAGCCGACCGACCGGGTCGGCGTGGTGGGCATCGGCGGCCTCGGGCACCTGGCGCTGCGTTTTCTCAATGCCTGGGGATGCGACGTTACCGCGTTCACCTCTTCCCTGAGCAAACAGGACGAAGCCAAGCGCCTCGGCGCCCACAAGGTCGTCGCCTCCACCGACAGCGAAGCGCTGAAAGCGATGGCCGGCACCCTCGACTTTCTGCTGATCACCGCCAACGCCAACCTCGACTGGACGGCCATGCTCGCCACCCTGCGCGGCAAGGGCAGGTTGCACTTCGTCGGCATCGTGCCCGACGCGATTCCGGTACACGTGTTCAACCTCATTCCTCAACAGAAATCCCTGTCAGCCTCCCCGGTCGGCTCGCCCGCCACGGCAGCGACCATGCTGGAATTCTGCGCGCGGCATCAGATCCTGCCGCAGGTAGAGGAATTTCCGATGAGCAAGGTCAATGAGGCTGTTGATCATCTGCGCAGCGGCAAGGCGCGGTACCGGATTGTGTTGAACGCCAGCAAATGAAGGATTGGCGCGCCGGTTGCATCGGCGCGCCAATCATTTCACATAGAACCCAATTGAATTAATAAATAAACAATCAGTATTTATCGTTATAAAAATCTCGGCGTACTCTCACCTCATCCCGTCATTGAACACAGTGAAGTGCGCCATGAAACCAACTGACAACCTGATCGACTTCGCCGTCTACCGCAAACGCCGCCACGCCCAGCAACAGGCCCGGCTGATGTGGGAAATGTATGCGCGCAATGCCGGTTATCAGGCTTGGCAGTGGGTGCAGGCCGCTCGTTCCAGCGAGACGCGTCAAGCGTGAACGCGCGTGAACCCTCGCGCTTTCTGGCGAGCGCCGATGAACCTGTGCTGGACCTGAACAACCTCGATTCCCTGGAAGAAGACCCGATCTGTGAACGCGTCGCGCAGAACCTGCAACGTCTGCGCGGCAAGCGGCACCTGTCGCTCGATGCCCTCGCCCGCCAGTGTGGCGTGAGCCGGGCGATGCTGGCGCAGATCGAATCCGGGCGCAGCGTGCCGTCGATCAAGGTGCTGTGCAAAATCGCCAAGGGTTTGAAGGTGTCGGTGGCGGCATTTCTGGAGCACCGCGCGTTTGAAGGCGTGGCCGTGTTGTCGGCGAATCAGAGCAAGCGTCTGGTCAGCGCCAGCGGTGCCTTTGTCAGCCGTGCGCTGTTTCCCTTTGATGTAGCGCGCCAGTCGGAATTCTATGAACTGCGCCTGAGCCCGCTGGGCGAGGATCAATCCGAGGGCCATGGCCCGGGCGTGCAGGAAAACCTGGTGGTGGCCCAGGGCGTGCTGGAGATCAGTGTCAACGACGAGCGTTATCTGCTGTCGACAGGCGATTCGATCCTGTTCTACGCCGACCAGCCCCATCGTTATCGCAATCCTGCCGACAGTGAAGCGGTGGCGTATCTGGTGGTCACTTACCCCGAACGCCTGGACTGAAAAACAGACAACAAAAAGCCCGACCGGGAATTTCCCGGTCGGGCTTTTTCATGCGCTGGCGAAAATCAGCAGGTGCAGCACATCATCGGCATGCCGTTGCAGCTCATCATCATCGGCATGCTGCAGTCGTTCATCATCTTCATCATCAGGGCGCAGCAGTTTTTCATCATGTCCATGTTCATGCCCGGCATCGGCATGATTTTGCACATCATGCAGTCGGCCATCATGGTGCATTCCATCACGCACTTCATCGATGGCATCGGCATGCCCATCATTGGCATCGGCATCATCATGTTCATCATCGGCATGGCCATGGCCGCCGGGGACATGCACATCATGCTCATGTTGCCGCAATGCATCATCATCGGCATGCCGCAGTCCATCATCATCTGCATCATTTGCGCGCTGTTCTTGAACATGGCCATGTCCATGCCAGCGGCCGGCATCATCTTGCACATCATGCCGTCGTCCATCATGTCGCAGCTCATGGTCGCCATCATCATCGGCATGCCAGTCATCGGCATCATCGGCATGTTGGCGTTCATCGGCATTTGCATCTGCATGGCGTTCATCATGGTGTAGCTCCCTGAGGATTAAGAACTGGATGAGAAGTTGATGGAGCGGATTCTAAGGATTGAAAAATCCGCAACAAGCTGTCCATCGAGCAGCAAAAACTGCTGTTCAAACGCTTCAAGTGCAGCGTTCCGTGCGACTTGAACCGTTGCAGCAGCAGAGTAGACGCAATGGCAGATCCGGCAAATGCGGGAGCAGGTTTTTGAATGCAATAGATATGCGATCAAACACCAAGCAAATAACTTAAAGAAATAATCGTTCTAACCAGCGGGCATTATTTTCACTGTGTTTGCTTATTCCATTAGTTCAACGTTGATCCACTTTTTAATCTTTTATTGCTATTAACCGTCCCCTCTATAATTCGGGACCGTTCTTAACAATAAGGAAGTTCCATGCCGCAACGTTTAGTACTGGCAGCACTGTTCCTGGCGGTCGCCGGGTGTGCCAGCCCTCCTCCGGTTTCCGTGCATACCAAAGATCCCGCCAGTTCGACCCTGCAAGGCGATGCTACGCGGCCGGCGCAGGCGCAGTGGGTGCGCACCGAGTTGTATTTCTCGGTGGGGCCGTTGGAAGGCAAGGAAGGTGTGGTGAGCCCGGCGCGCTGGCGCGAGTTTCTCGATCAGGAAGTGACGACGCGGTTCCCGGACGGGTTCAGCGTGTTGGATGCGTATGGGCAGTGGAAAGACCATGACGCGAAAGTACCCGAGCGGCTGGCGACCAAGGTGATTGTGATCCTGCACGAAAGCAGCGCGAAACGTGAGAGTGACATTGAGGCGATTCGTTTGGCTTACAAGCGGATTACGGGGGATTTGTCGGTGCTGCGGTTATCTCAGCCGGCGGCGGTGTCCTTCTAATCTACGCTCCGTTGCAGAGTCTGCCGAGGTGTCGACACCAGGCGGCTCAACCCGGCCAGCAACAACCCGCCAACCACCAAAACCCCAATCCCCAGTAA
>NZ_JBWKZE010000049.1:0-27830 GCF_059424205.1 Pseudomonas sp. GW456-12-1-14-TSB6 | reverse complement strand
GGGTGGCCTGGGCGGGTTGCTTGGCGGATTGCTCGGCGGTGGCGGGGCGCTGGGTGGCGGCACGCAGCGTCGGTCCGGCGGCACCAATTACGCGGCGCTGGCCTCGCTGGGCATGATGGCTTTCCAGGCGTATCAAGCCTGGCAACGCAGCCAGGCGTCCGCCGCGCCGCAGCAGACGCCGCAAACTGCGGACCTGTTGTCCGGCCCGCAAGTCGAAGAACACAGTCACGCCGTTCTGCGTGCATTGATCGCGGCGGCCAAGGCTGACGGGCGGATCGACGAGTCGGAAAAACACCTCATCAGCAGTGAAATCGGCAAGCACACCGATGACCCGAACCTGCAGCAATGGCTCGACGACGAGGTCGCCAAACCGCTGGATCCCACCGAAGTGGCGCAGGCGGCGCAGAACGATCCAGCCATGGCCGCCGAGATGTACCTGGCCAGCGTGATGCTGGTGGACGATCAGCAGGACGCCGAGCGCAATTATCTGGATGAACTGGCAGCGGCGTTGCAGATCGACCCCGAGTTGCAGGTTCACCTCGAACAGCAGGCCAAAGGCACGGCCTGACCCTCTCACCTCACAGCCTTCGACCGTTCCGTTCAAGCAAGGAGCGAGCCGAAGGCTCCGTCCGTCAGGGCAATTTTCAAGCCGATTGAATTTTTGACGCGCCAAGCCTCTCTGCTTCATTAGAGGCGAGTGACTGAGCGTCCTGCCAATCGATCGAGAATATTGCCATGACTGTCCTGACTCACCTGCAAGCTGCCCACGCCCAATCGCGTCCGCTCGACTCTCTGACCGAGTTGCGGTGTATCCATGAAGCACTTTTAGCCGACGAACATCCGCAGCCGCTGGCGTGCGCCTTTCTGGAAGATCAACTGCTGCAGGCCGCGCAGTTGAAGGATGAGCTGCCATCGGACCCCGCGCAGTGGCATGCCTGGGTGGCCGAGCACTGTGCCGATGTCGCCCGGCAATACGCCGACTACCTGCAACAACGCAAGGCTGGAGGCGCGCGGCAGTTCTTCAGTTGCAAGGCTCATGCGCTGTATTTCCTGCAAGCGGTGGCGCCGACCAAACTGGTCGATGGCGCCTGGCTCTACGGCTTGCTCGGACAGTGGCGCGATCCGCGCTTCAGCAGCCTGATCAGCACTTATCTGGAAGAACTGGGCGAGGGCAATCCGGCCCAGAACCACGTCGTGATCTACCGCCAGCTGCTCGCCGAACAGGGCCTCGAGCCGAGCAGTCCCCTGCCCGACGAACGCTACCTGCAAGGCGCGCTGCAATTGGCCCTGGGTGCCGGCGGCATGGATTTTTTGCCGGAGGTGATCGGTTACAACCTTGGCTACGAACAACTGCCCCTGCACCTGTTGATCAGCAGTTACGAACTCAGTGAACTGGGGATCGATCCTTACTACTTCACTCTGCACGTGACCATCGACAATGCCAGCACCGGTCATGCGCAAAAAGCCGTTCAGGCCGTTCTCGATCTGCTGCCTCTGGAGGCTGATCGCAGCGATTTCCTGCGCCGGGTATCGCTGGGCTATCGGCTCAATGACCTGGGGCAGGGTAGCCGCGCAATCATCGAGGGGTTCGATCTGGAGCGCGAACTGTTGGCGATGCTTGAACGCAAGTGTCCATTCGCTCAGCACATGCACTCCGACTATTGCCGCTTCGAAGGCAAGACCGTCAATCAGTGGCTGGCCGATCCGCAGCAGCTGTCCGGGTTCCTGCAAGCCATGCAGGACAAGGGCTGGATCAAGCGCCACGAAGATCCACAGGGCAGCCGCTTCTGGCAATTGATCGATGGCGATGGTGCGGCGATGTTCGGTGTGTTCAGCGCCTATGAAAAACAACTGGTGCACGACTGGATTGCCGGTGACTGGATTTCTGCGGACAAAACCGTCGCGTTCCGCCGCCGCCCCTCAGTCCCCGCGCCGATCGAGGTGCCCGAGCAGGACCCCGATGTGCAACGCCTGAATGCGGCACTGCAAGGGCAGGACGCACACACCAGGTTCGCAACGTTGATCCCCTGGCTCGCGCCGGCCCGGCACGCGCATCCGGCCGGGCTGCTTGCCACTCGCCAATTCATCCAACTCAAATCCGGCCTGCGTTAAGGAAATATTCAATGAATCAGGAAGAACAACTGTCCGCCAACGATCTGGTGCTGCTGCAACTGGGGCGGCGCCTGCAGGCCGACGGCTATCGTTTCATCACCCCGACGCCGCTGACCCATCAACGGGTCAACCAGCGCGACGAAGGGCAGGCCGCCGATTGCCTGCGGGATGTGTTCGGATGGTCGCGCCCGTTCGAACCGGGCCTGCTGTCTGTCGATGAACAGCGACAATTGCAGGACGCCCAGGTGATTGATGCGTTCGACGGGCGCTTGAAGAGCCGGGTGCGCTGGTCGAGCCTGGATGACTTGCTGTTCGTGCATTCCGGGTTTCCCACGGATGCCGCCGATTCGGTGTTCTTCGGCCCGGATACCTATCGCTTTGCCCAACTGATTCACAGCCATTTGCAGCAGAACTTTGCGCCCATCCACCGTGCGGTGGACATCGGTTGTGGCGCCGGAGTCGGCGCGATCCTGATCGGCCGTGCCCGGCGCGAAGCGCAAGTGCTGGCGGTGGATATCAATCCCGCTGCGCTGCGCCTGACCACGATCAACGCGGCGCTGGCCGAAGTGGCCAACGTCGAGGTGCGCGCCAGTGATGTATTGCAAGGCGTGGACGGTGAATTCGACCTGATCGTCGCCAACCCGCCGTACATGGCCGATCCGGCCGGACGAGCTTACCGCCATGGCGGTGGGACGCTGGGGGCGGGGCTGTCGTTGCGCATCGTCGAACAGGCGCTCAATCACTTGACCCCCGGTGGTTCGCTGCTGCTGTACACCGGCGTGGCGATGGTCGATGGCCGCGATCCTTTCCTCGACACGGTATTGCCACGGCTGGATGAAAAACGCTTCGGCTGGACCTACCGCGAACTCGATCCCGATGTGTTCGGCGAAGAGTTGCTGAATCCCGGCTATCAGCGCGTCGATCGGATTGCCGTGGTCGCGCTGACGGTGACTCGAACAGGTTGAAACAAGGCAGGTGCAGGATGAACAGGAATCTCGACGACTACAACCGGATGCGCGACTTCTCGGCAACCTCGGAACCGGCAGCCGACCACCGGCGGGGCAAGAAGCCCGGCGGTGAGCAGGCTTTGCAATTTTGCATCCAGAAGCATGACGCCTCGCACCTGCATTATGACTTTCGCCTGGAACTCGACGGCGCGCTCAAGAGCTGGGCGGTGCCCAAGGGCCCGTCGCTGGATCCCAAGGTCAAGCGCCTGGCGGTGCACGTCGAGGATCACCCGCTGGATTACGCGACGTTCGAGGGCAGCATTCCCGAAGGGCATTACGGTGCCGGCGATGTGATCGTCTGGGATCGCGGCGTGTGGATTCCGCTGGAAGACCCGGAGAAAGCCTACGCCAAGGGCAAGCTCAAATTCGAACTGCGCGGCGAGAAGCTCGCCGGGGTTTGGAACCTGGTGCGCACCCACATGCCGGGCAAGAAAGAGCAGTGGTTTCTGATCAAGCATCAGGACAGCGCCGCACGCCCGCAAAGCGATTACGACGTGCTGGTCGCCGAGCCCGACAGTGTGCTCAGCGAGCGCACGATCGTCGACAAACCCCGGCTCAGTGCGAAGCAGGTCAAACCACTGAAAGGCCCGGCGAAAGTACCGCGCAAGCCAGCTTCCGGCAAACTCACTGGCGCCCACAAGGCGAGTATCCCGGCGCAGTTGAAACCTCAACTGGCGACTCTGGTGGAGAGTGCACCGGAAGGGGATTGGCAATACGAAATCAAGTTCGACGGCTATCGGATCATGGCGCGCGTCGATCAGGATGAGGTGCAGTTGTTCACCCGCAATGGCCATGACTGGACGCACAAATTGCCGAAACAGGCGCAAGCCTTGGCGGCGCTGGGCCTGGAGTCGGCGTGGCTGGATGGTGAGATGGTGGTCGCCGACGCGGAAGGCGTGCCGGACTTTCAGGCCCTGCAAAACGCGTTCGATTCGGGACGCAGCGAAAACATCGTCTATTACCTGTTTGATCTGCCGTATCTGAACGGTGTCGACCTGCGCGAGGTGCCCGTGGAGGAGCGGCGTGCTGCGCTGGCCACGGTGCTGAAAACCCATCAAGACCCGCTGCTGCGTTTTTCCGAAGCGTTCGACGAAACCCCGCAGGCGTTGCTCAACAGCGCCTGCCAGATGCGCATGGAAGGCCTGATCGGTAAACGCCTCGGCTCGTCTTACGTGTCGCGCCGCAGTAGCGACTGGATCAAGCTCAAGTGCAAGCATCGCCAGGAGTTCGTGATCGTCGGCTATACCGATCCGAAAGGCGCGCGCAGTTCGTTCGGCGCGTTGCTGCTGGGTCTGCATGATCGTGACAGCGGCGAGTTGCGGTACGCCGGCAAGGTCGGCACCGGATTCAATGAAACCACCCTCAAGAGCATCCTCGCGCAGCTCAAACCGTTGCGGGTGAAGAAGCCGGCGGTGGCCAACCCGCCCACGGGGTTCGAGGCCAAGGGTGTGCACTGGCTCAAACCGAGTTTGCTGGCGGAAGTGGCCTTCGCCGAAATGACCCAGGACGGCTCGGTGCGTCACGCCGTTTTTCATGGCTTGCGCGAGGACAAACCGGCCAAGGACATCACCGAGGAGCGCGCCAAACCCATGAAGACTTCAAAGACTGAATCTACCGCGCCGTCGCAATCCGGCCTGGCCGACGGCAAGGTGCGGATCACCCATCCCGACCGAGTGATCGACGCCAGCAGTGGCACCACCAAAATGCAGCTGGCCGAGTATTACGCCAGCGTCGCCGAATGGATTCTGCCGCAGCTCAAGGATCGCCCGGTGGCGCTGGTGCGCGCGCCGGACGGTATCGCCGGTGAGCTGTTCTTCCAGAAGAACGCCGAAAACCTGGCGATCCCCGGCATCCGCACGCTCGACAAGGAACTGACCGGCCAGCCGGTGATGCTGATCAACAACGCCGAAGCCTTGATCGGCGCGGTGCAGATGAGCACGGTCGAACTGCACACCTGGAACGCTACCACCACCGATCTGGACAAGCCCGACCGCTTTGTCCTCGATCTCGACCCGGACCCGGCGCTGCCGTGGAAAAGCATGGTCGAAGCCACAGCACTGACCCTGACCGTGCTGGATGAGCTGGGCCTCAAGGCGTTTCTCAAGACCAGCGGCGGCAAGGGCATTCATCTGGTGGTGCCGCTGACCCGCAAGCATGGCTGGGACGAGGTCAAGGATTTCAGCCACGCCATCGTCACGCACATGGCGAAATTGTTGCCGGAGCGTTTTTCTGCGGTGTCCGGGCCGAAAAATCGCGTAGGGCGGATCTTCATCGATTACCTGCGCAACGGCTTGGGCGCCACCACCATTTGCGCCTACGCGGCGCGTACCCGTGAAGGGTTGCCGGTGTCGGTGCCGCTGTTTCGGGAGGAGGTCGGCGAGATCAAAGGTGCCGATCAATGGACCGTGCACAACGTTCACGAACGGCTGGCGGACGTGGGCCATGAACCTTGGGCGGATCTGAAGAAAACCCGGCAGAGCATCACAGCGGAGATGCGCAAGCGGGTGGGCATGAAGAAATGATCAGGTGTCGCGCAGCAAGTCGTGGGCGTTGAGCAGATCGAAGGCGACTTGCGGATTGTTTTCCAGGCCACGGCGGATGGCGGCCGGGATGGTTTTTCGGGTTTTACGGCACAGCCCCGGAAGCTCTTCGACCTCAATCTCGATGCCTCCGCGCACAGTCCGCACTTCACCGAACTTCGGCGCGATCAGCACACGAATCCCGAGCTGATCGAACATCTTGCCTTGCAGCCGCTCGAGGTCGGCGAGGTCTTTGAGGTTTTCCAGACGCTCGAGCAGACGCTTTTCTTCCTCGCGGGTCAGCAACAGGATGCGCACATCCGCGCCGGGCGTATCCAGCAGCGGATCACGCCCGCAGATGCACAGACCCGGCGGGCAAGGGGAGCGGAGTGAGGCGGAAATCGTCATGGCCTCCATCATAGAGGCCGTTCGACGGTTTTGCCCATGGTCGTTCGCCAGCCATCCATCGGCAGGGCGTAACGGTGGCAAGTCCGTCAGCCACCATCATCGAACGTGCCGTGGTTACTGCGACAGACCTTCGTAGTGAACCAGGATGGCGTTGGCCAGCTCTTCATCGCTGGCGTTCAGCCCAGGATTGTCCTGACGCACCTGCTGCAGTACCGATTCCAGGTACACGCCACGGATCGTTCCGCCGCTGGCGACGAATGCCGACAAGTCGTCACGGGCCGGAATCACCATTTTGTGATCCTTGAACGTGGAATACAGCGAGGCGGAAACGCCGGCCGAAGTCGCGACATCCCCCGCATCCACGCGGGCGAAAGCCGAACCGAAAGGCAGGCACAGCATAAGAGACGAAACCAGTAGTAAACGACGCATGACGGTGTTCCTCCAGCAGCGTAAAGCGAAAAGGAAGTACCACATAATGTGAGAGGTGTCGGCGGGCACGGGAGTTCCGTAAGTCGGCTCAGGCCGTAGGGGGCTGAATGAGAACCGTCGCACAGTGCGGCATTTTTACTGAATGTAACGACACACGCTGAGACGCTCTAACGCAGCGGGTTCATGGAAATAGGCTTAACTGAAGCGTTGAAAGGCGCCGTGTGGCGCAGCCTGGGAGGAAATCACGGTGTCGATCAAACTGCGTTTGGTGTTGCTGATTGCGACCAGCCTGCTGACGGCGCTGATCGTGAGCCTGGTCAGTTATGTGGGCAATCAGCGGATGGCTTCGGCGGTCAGTGATAACGCGGTCAGCATGAGCGCGCTGCGCAACCACATGGAAGCCGACATGATGCACGACGCCCTGCGCGCGGACGTGTATTCGGCGATGCTGGTGGGGCTGGGCAAAAGCACCAGTTCGGCGGGCGAGGTGCGAAGTTCGGTCGAAGAGCATGCGGCGCATTTTCGCGAGGTGCTGGGTGAAAACCTCAAACTGCCGGTCAATCCCACGATCAAGTCCGCGCTCGAGCAGATCAAGCCTAGCCTCGACACCTACATCAGCGCCGGCGAGCAGATCGTCGGTCTTGCACTGGAAGATCCGGACAGCGCCCAGCAGCAACTGGGGACCTTCAATACCGCGTTCAGCCAGCTCGAAGAACAGATGGCCGCTCTCAGCGAGCTGATCGAAACCAATACCCGGCAAACCAGCGAAGGCACCGAGGCGGCGATCCACAATGCCAATATCGCTCTCGGCATTGTCCTGGTCGCCAGTCTGTTGCTGCTGTTGGCCCAGGGCCGCTGGGTGATCCTGAGCATCATGGGGCCGCTGAAATCCGCCAGCCGCATCGCCGAAAGCATTGCTCACGGCAACCTCAGCGAGCCGATCGCCGAACCGTCCGGCAAGGACGAAGCCAGTGCGCTGATCCGCACGCTGGCCACGATGCAGCGCGACCTGCGGGACATGATCGACGTGGTGCGGCGCAACGCCCACGGCGTCAGCGGCATGAGCGAACAATTGAGCCACGGCTGCCATCAGGTGGCCGACAGCAGTCAGCAGCAAAGCACCGCCGCCGGCACCATGGCCGCCGCCGCGAGCCAGATGACCGCGAGCATCGAGGAAATCACCCGGCACGCCGAGCGTGCACTGGACATGGCCAGCCAGGCCGAGTCACTGGCGAAGAATGGCGGACAGGTGATCCATCAGGTCGTCAGCGACATGGACGACATCGCCCGTTCCGCCCAGCAATCGGCGCAAGTGATCCGCACCCTCGATCAGGAGTCCGAAGGCATTTTCAACATCATCCAGGTGATCAAGAGCATCGCCGACCAGACCAACCTGCTGGCGCTCAACGCAGCTATCGAGGCGGCCCGGGCGGGTGAGCAGGGCAGGGGCTTTGCGGTGGTGGCCGATGAGGTGCGCAGTCTGGCTGCGCGCACCAGCGCCTCGACCCAGGAAATCGCCGCGATGGTCGCGCGCATCCAGAACAGCACCCGCGAGGCCGTCAGCAGCATGGAGGCTGGTGTCGCCCAGGTCGACAAGGGCATGGCGGTCACCGCCGACGTCGAACGCGCTATCCGCGAAATCCTCGACGCCACCCTGAGCACCACGCAACTGGTCAACGACATCACCCGCACCATCGGCGAACAGAGCCAGGCGAGCAACGAGATCGCCCATCAGGTGGAGATGATCGCGGGCATGTCGGAGGGCAACAGCAAGGTCATCGGCGAGACGGCGAATACCACGGATGAACTGTCGAGTCTGGCGGGGCGGCTGGCGCGGTCGGTGGACCGGTTTCGGTTGTGAGGGGAATGTAAGTATCTGCTCAAGGTGAGATGAGCCAGCGGATCACTGATCCGCTTTTCGCCGTACATTAATGGTCGCCTCAACCTTCAATCTGAAGTTGTACTTCTTGAAGCGGTTCTTCGCATTGAGTTCTGGTTTAACGAAGGGGGACTTTTTGTTGCAGACGTAGGCAATTTTGGGGTGGTGGTTAGCCAGGAATTGCTCGCCGTGTGCATCAATCAAAAATTGAATTGTAGACTCCAATTGTTTGATCCCTTGTCCTTGCCAGCCCCCTCCATCTCGGTCTTTCAACTCAACAAGGTACAGCGCGTCATCAGTCCTCAGCATGCAGTCACATCGATCCCGACCTATTTCCTCAGCGTCTTTGATCACGCATTTGTCAATTGCGGTAAAGACGATCGGTCTTTGGAGCGGGTTCGATACCGTGGCTACCCATTCTTTCGAATTGTCCAAGTCGACATAAGCGAGAGGGTGCTCTTGATCGTCGCGTAGTCCAAATTCGGCATCAGTAAACGGGCCTGTCTAGCAGCGGATATCAAGAAAATTCACCCTTTAAGCTCCTCCTCGATATCGAGGAGTGCGTCAAACAAATCATTGCCTTCTTGCAAGGATCTGTTCAGAAAATTGTCATCGGAAGGAATGCCATCAACCATAGGCAGTTTCGTGATCGATCCAGTTCTTTCATCGGCTTGGTATATCGCCAACTCTTCAGCGTCTAGCAAGGCATGCAAAGGAATAACGGCGGCGAGTTTAGGGAGTAGATCCTTGTCGCGCTTTTTCTGGAGAATGCTGTCTTGCAGGTGCTTGCCTTGTACCGAAATGGTCAGGTAATTCACTACGTATGGGCTGTGGGTTGTCAGCACCAGGCGGTTGGCCCGGCCTTGGTTGAATTGCAGAAGACTCTGCAAAACGCTCCATTGTGACTGGGGATAAAGGTTCTGCTCAGGCTCTTCGACGATGTTGATGAACGCTGACTTGTTGAATCTGGAGGACAGCGTGGAGAGAGCAATGCGCCTTTGTTCTTCTGTCAGCGAATCAATGGCAAAGATCTCTTTAACCTCTTTCCTGAAGCGATCCAGCTCATCGGCGCTCATGGTTTCCTGCCGCTCTTCGCTACGCTCTTGAACCGCGTTGGACAGGTAGTGGCTTACCAGATGCAATGGCACGGCAGACTGAAAGCCACTGGAGGCGTCTGCCAACCTGAGTTTGTAGTCGGACTCACGAATATTGAGGATATCGTTGAGCTTGTCATATTCGAGTTCTGCCTGATTGATAGGCAATAACAAAGTGCCTTTCATACTGGCTTTTGCAGCATCGAATTCGGTCAGGAATTCCTTGAGAGAGTCAGAGGACAGTTTTAGCTCGCGAGGGTGTCTGACATAGGAGATGAAGTTGCGCTCGGCAGGCACGTACATGATCTGAGGTAGATGGTAGCTACTACCTTTTGATTCAGTGATATGCAGCTGTCCCCTAATGAAAAAAATCGAGTAGGCCTCGCCCTCGTATTCGATCTCTGTTGCATCGGAGAGGTAGTGTTCCAGCCTGTGATAGGTCAGATACGGTTTGATGAATTTGTTCTTTCGTTCAAACCATTTCTTATCGTAATCACCCCGCACCAACGACTTCTCTATCCAGGAGAATGTCGAGTAAAGCTTGGCCAGCGTGCTCTTCCCGGAGCCCTGATTACCGACGAAAACCGTCACGCGTTTGAACTCTATCCAGCCATTGTTCTTAACACCATCGCGGATAGGGCCGAAATGCTTGACGCGTAGTCGGGTCATTGATCACTCCATAGGACGAGCTTGTACGGTTTAGCGATGCAGCATATCAGGGCAGGGGACAAACGGCAGGAGCAAATTGGAGCGAAATGGACAGGTAGGTAAAGTGCTCACCAGGGGAGAGAACTCTGACGAGGTACTCGCCAGAGCCTTCTACTTTAATCAGAACTTGTACGCCTGACGCCCCACCAGCAACCACTTGCCAGACTGCTTCTGCCAGATCTGGAAGTTCTCGATTTCCGTCGGCACGACTTCGGTGCCTTTGAGGGCCTGCGCCGAGAAGTGATGGCGTACCAGCGCAGTATCCCCGGACAGGGTGATGGTCTGGTTTTGCATCTCCAGGGTCTTGAACGCGCTCTTGCCGGTTTCGATATCGGCGATGAAGGCTTTCTTGTCCTGGATCTTGCCGCTGGAGTGGCCGTAGGTGAGGTTGTCGGCGGTCAGGGCGTTCAGTTCGGCGATGTCCTTGTGCAGCATCGCCTGGGTCAGGTGGTCGACGGCCTGGGCGACGTCCTGTTCCGCCGGGGCGGCGGCGACGTAGCCACTGAAGAGGCAGGCGAGAACGAGCAGCAATCTGGTTTTGTTCATGGCTATTCCTTGTTGTTGTAGGTGATGAGAGCGACCGAAATATTTGTCAGTCGTCGTACAACTTAGCAGGAATTCATCGGCGTTAGAAAGCGCTTGAGGAACCAATCGAAAACTATCCGGTCGCGAACAGACGCGCGGGTTTGCCATGACGTGATATTCTTCGCGCCACTTGTTTTGACCCAATTCAGTCTGGTGCGCTTTTCGGCGGGCCAGGCAGAACCCCTGTCGCTCAAGTAGCTGAAGCCAATAATGATAAGAAGTCAGTTCAGAAGGGACATATAACTGAGGTCGACACTGCCTGTCGGTCTTGTGTGCCCACCCGTCAAAATTGAAGTGTGCCGGAACCCGCGACGCTGGCCTGAGTGTCGCGAAAGAGGGGACCTCATACGTACAACAGCGGCGGGCGGAAGGCGTTTTATCATAGGTGCAACAGATGTTTAAAAAAGTGAACACAGCCTTGCTGGGGCTGGCTTTGGCGATGGGGATGTCTTCCGCCAATGCCGAAGAAGCGAAGAAAGTCGACGTCCTGCTGATCGGCGGCGGCATCATGAGCACCACCCTGGGTGTGTGGATCAATGAGCTGGAACCGACCTGGTCGATGGAAATGGTCGAGCGCCTCGACGGCGTCGCCCTGGAAAGCTCCAACGGCTGGAACAACGCCGGTACCGGTCACTCGGCGCTCGCCGAGTTGAACTACACCCCGGAAGACGACAAGGGCAATGTCACCATCCCGAAAGCCGTCGAGATCAACGAAGCGTTCCAGGTCTCCCGTCAGTTCTGGGCCTGGCAGGTTCGTCAAGGCGTCCTGAAGGACCCTCGTTCGTTCATCAACACCACTCCGCACATGAGCTTCGTGTGGGGCGATGACAACATCAAGTTCCTGAAAAAACGCTACGAAGCCCTGCAAGCGAGCCCGCTGTTCGCCGGCATGCAGTACTCCGAAGACCCGGCTGTGATCAAGAAGTGGGTTCCGCTGATGATGGAAGGGCGTGACCCGAACCAGAAAATCGCGGCCACCTGGAGCCCGCTGGGTACCGACATGAACTTCGGCGAAATCACCCGCCAGTTCGCCGGTTACCTGCAGACCAAGCCTAACTTCAACTTGAAGCTGTCGAGCGAAGTACAGGACATCACCAAGAATGCCGATGGCACTTGGCGCGTCAGCTACAAGAACCTGAAAGACGGCACCAAGACTGAAACCGACGCCAAGTTCGTGTTCATCGGCGCCGGCGGCGGTGCCCTGCACCTGCTGCAGAAGTCCGGTATCGAAGAAGCCAAGGAATACGCTGGCTTCCCGGTAGGCGGCTCGTTCCTGGTGACCGATAACCCGGCCATCGCCGAACAGCACCTGGCCAAGGCCTACGGTAAAGCTTCGGTGGGCGCGCCTCCGATGTCCGTTCCGCACCTGGACACCCGTGTCCTGGACGGCAAGCGCGTCATCCTGTTTGGCCCGTTCGCGACTTTCAGCACCAAGTTCCTGAAAGAAGGTTCGTACCTGGACCTGCTGACCACCACCACCACCCACAACATCTGGCCTATGACCAAGGTCGGCATCAAGGAATACCCGCTGGTCGAGTACCTGGCCGGTCAACTGATGCTGTCGGATGAAGACCGTCTGAACGCGCTGAAGGAATACTTCCCGAACGCCAAAGCCGAAGACTGGCGCCTGTGGCAAGCCGGCCAACGCGTGCAAATCATCAAGCGTGATGAAGCCGCTGGCGGCGTGCTGAAACTGGGCACCGAAATCGTTGCTTCGAAAGACGGCTCCATCGCCGGTCTGCTGGGCGCATCGCCAGGCGCATCGACCGCTGCACCGATCATGCTGAGCGTGCTGCAGAAAGTCTTCAAAGACAAAGTCGCTACCCCTGAGTGGCAAGCCAAACTGCACCAGATCGTTCCAAGCTACGGCACCCAGCTGAACAACGATCCAGCCAAAGTGGCTGAAGAGTGGGCTTACACCGCCAAGATCCTGCAACTGCCAACCCCTCCGGTGATTGGCCAGGTTGCAGCTCCAGCGGCGGACGCCTCGGCTGAAAAAGCCCCGGCTCCGAAAGAAAGCGCTGCACGTGACATGGCTCTGTAATTCAGACGCCTGACACACGAAGCCCACTGAACCGGCGACGGTCAGTGGGCTTTTTTGTGTCCGGGTTTCAGGCTTTGGCGGCCGCCAGATAAGCTCCCAACCGCCGTCCCATCTCTTCGCCCAACGCCTGCAACCCGCTCAGCGGCCGCACCATCACCTCGAACTCGACGATCTTGCCCTGTTCATCGAAGCGGATCATGTCGATGCCCTTGAGCTCTTTTGAACCCACTTTGGCGCTGAATTCCAGCACCACATTCAGGCCATCGGCTGTCGCCAGTTCACGGTGGTATTTGAAGTCTTCAAACACCTCGAACACGGTATTGAGGATCATCGACACCATCGGCGCGCCTGGATAAGGCGTGTGCGCCATCGGCGAGCGGAACACCGCTTTGGGATCGAGCAATTCGGGCAGGGCCTTGAGGTTGCCGGTGCGGATCATGTCGTGCCAGCGGTTCAGGGATTCGGCGGCGTTGGGGTGCAGGTTCAGGTCGGACATGGTTTCACTCCTGTAATTTTTGTTGTTCTTGGCGCGGCGCCCATGACTCTAGATCAAAGCGGCGAGATGGAAACCCTCTGTACCGATCTGAATATCGATACATGCGTCAGCCCGATCCATCTGATCCGCTTTTTCCTGTCGAATCTGCATCTGTAACCATCTCAGCCACGGGCCCAAAATGGCCCTGCCGTTCGGCCATACGCGACGCGCTTCATTCCGAAGCGCTCGGTGCGCCGGACATTGAGTATTCAGGAGGCCTTCATGGCTAAGATGGCGATTTTCCTCGGCGGCTTTCTTGTGTTGACCATCATGATTGGCGTTCTTGCCACGATTTCTCCGGTCTGACTATCCGACGTCGAGTTGCGGCATACAGCGCTTTTCGACGTTTTCGGGTGGAACCTGATCAAGGCGCCCCGAACAGCATCGTCCAGTAAACACCTTCATCACTGCGCGCCTCACTGGCATATCCGGCGCCGACCTGGGTGAACATCGGGTTCATCAGGTTGGCGCAGTGTCCGGGGCTGGCCAGCCAGCCGGCCATGGCCTTGCCCGGTGAGCTTTGTCCGGCGGCGATGTTTTCGCCGATCTGCCGGGCCGTCGCCGTCCGGGTCGCGGTGGGCGAAGTAGTTGCCGTAGGCCATGGCCTTGCTGTGCCCTTGGGCGGCGGCGCCAAGGGCCGGGTTCCAGCTCAACGGGCGGGCGGCGGCGAAGCGCTGGCGGCCGCACATGCGCGGTCGGGCGCGGGCGGCGTTGACCTCGGCCAGCAAGGCCTTGCCGACACTGCGGTTGTCGCCGACACGACTGTCGAGCACCGGCCGTGCCAGCACCACCTGCCATTCGCTGCGGGCGCGGCTGATGCCGATGTCGGCGTATTGACCGTCGAGCAACGCGCCGCAGTAATCGTCTTGCAGCATTTCGAACGCCTCTTCGGCGTCCTGCGCGCCGACGATCCGGATGCTGCGCACCGCCACGGCCGCATAACCGAAATCCTTCAATCGTTCGCGCAATCCACCGCCATAGCCATAACCGACCGGCAACGCCAGGTTCGACTTCAGCGTCAGCGGCGCCAGCCGTTGGGCCGGGCGTCGGTCGCATCGTTGCGGATGGGCGCGGTAGTCGTTGATGGCGGCCACCAGTTGCCGCTCGGCGCCGGCGTGGGCAGAGGGAGAAAACAGGGGAGAAAGGATCAACAGGCACAGCGAAACGAAGCGAGACGAACGTACGGCGTGGCGCATGGGACGCAAAGCTCTGAACAAAGACAAGGCTGAAGGAAAGTGAACCGCAGAACGCGGCGCGGGTAGGACTGGCCTTTTTGCACTTGGTTCACGAGGCGACGCCGGGTTTCTACGGCTGCCGACGAAGTGCTCAGCGATTCAACAGATCCTGCATCCATTGCAGATATTGCGGCCGTTCGGAAATCGAATTGTGTGCCGAATCCGCCACCACTTTGAGCGTGGCCACACCGTCGGGAAAACTGTGCAGCAAGCGCTCGGTGCTGGCCCGTGGAATCACCTCGTCGTCGCTCGCCGCCAGCAGCAACGTCGGCACGCGGATGTGCGCCGCGTACTGGCCCGACCGGAAACGATCCTTGAGCAACCACTGCACCGGCACCCACGGGTATTGACGGGCGGCGATTTCCTCGAGGCTGTTGTAAGGCGTGACCAGAATCAACCGTTCCACCGGTCGCTGGCTGGCCAGCCGCACCGCGACGCCGGAACCGAGGCTGCGCCCCAGCAGCGCAATCTGCGGATGACTCGCATACACCTGATCAAACAGCGCCAGCGCATCCTCGGCAATCGCTGCTTCGGAGGGCGAACCGCCGCTGCCGCCAAATCCCCGGTAATGCAGCAAATACAACGAATAGTCAGGAAACGCCTCGGAAAACTCCGGCAGATTGCGCGAAACGTCCTCGGCATTGCCGCCGAAATAGATCAGCGCTCTGGGCCCGGCGCGCTCGCGCACCGTCACGCGGATCTCGGCGTCGGGCATTGCCAGTGTCAACCGTGACTCCGGCGAATCGAGGGTGGCGGGCTGCGGAAAATAAATCAGCGTCCGCTGAAACACGAACAGCGCCGCGCACAGGATCAAGTACACGGCGAGGATCAATGCGACGAGTGACAACAGGGTTCTGGACATTCGACTAACGTTAACCGGGCGCGCAGGTTGGCTGTCGCAGTGTAGTCCAACGGTTTTGCGGGCTGCATCCAAACACAAGGTGCAACAGATCCACAGGGCAAGGGCGCCAGCATGAACCACACTGAGGGATATTCCCGCCGCCGGTTGCTGACGCTGGCAGCCGGGGTGTCAGCGGTTTTCACCTTTGACCGGGCGCTGGCCGCCATTACGTCGCCGAACGCCACAGGAGCCCAGACCATGCAGACCCGCGCCATCCCTTCGAGCTCCGAGCCACTGCCGCTGGTGGGGTTGGGCACTTATCGCGGTTTCGACGTCGGCCCTGGCGATCCGGTCTACAAACAATTGCCGGCGGTGCTCGGCGAGCTGTTCAAAAAGGGCGGCACGGTGATCGACAGCTCGCCCATGTACGGCCGCGCGGAAGAAACCACCGGTGAATTGCTGTCGATCCATGAACCGCGCTCACCGGCATTTCTGGCGACCAAGGTCTGGACCCGTGGCCGCGAAGAGGGCATTGCGCAGATGGAGCAGTCGTTCAGCCTGCTGCGCACCGAGCGCATCGACCTGATGCAGATCCACAACCTGCTCGACTGGCAAACCCACCTGCCGACCCTGCGCGACTGGAAAGAGCAGGGCCGCATCCGCTACATCGGCATCACCCACTACACGCCTTCGGCCTATGACGAGGTCGAAGCGGTGCTCAAGGCCGAGTCGCTGGATTTCCTGCAAATCAACTACGCCCTGGATGATCGCGGGGTCGAGAAGCGCATCCTGCCGCTGTGCCGCGAGCGTGGGGTGGCGGTGATCTGCAACCGGCCATTCGGCGGTGGCGACCTGCTCGCGCGGCTCAAAGGTAAACCGCTGCCGGGTTGGGCAGCTCAGGTGGGGGCGAAGAGCTGGCCGCAACTGGCGCTGAAATTTCTATTGGCGCATCCGGCTGTGACTTGTGTGATTCCCGGCACCAGCAATCCGCTGTACATGGCCGACAACGCCGGCGCCGGGTTCGGGTTGATGCTGACCGATGCGCAGCGTCAGCAGTTGATTGCCTTGGTCAGTTAGTCGCCTGGGTCATCCAGATTGTCGATGTGCTTGAAGCGCTCCACAAGAAAATCGATCAGGCTGCGAACCCGTGCCGACAGGTGCAGCTGTTGCGGATACACCGCGTACACATCGGCGCGGGTCGGGGTCTGGTCTTCCAGCACCAGGCGCAAACGGCCGCTGCGCACGTAGCGGGCGATGTCCCATTCGGCACGCAGCAGAATGCCATAGCCTTCCAGGGCCCAATTCAAAGCCACCTCACCATCGTTGCAACCCAAGGCACCGCGCACTTTGATGTTTTGCGTCCGTCCGCCGTCAGTGAAACTCCAGACGCCGTAGGGCGTTTCGTTCTGCCGCAGGAATATACAGTTGTGTTGCGGCAGGTCCGACAGTTTCTGTGGCACCCCGTGTTTCTCCAGATACAGCGGCGAGGCACAGAGCAAGCGGCGGTTGGAGGCGATCTTGCGGGCATGAAATGCCGCGTCGGGCAGGGTGCCGAAACGGATCCCCAGATCAAAGCCGTGGGTCGTCAGATCCAGTGGGTGGTCGCTGATTTCCAGCTGGATTTCCACCTCCGGGTATCGGGCAAAAAACGCCGCCAGGGCCGGACCGATGTAGCGACGACCAAAGCCCAGCGAGGCATTGACCCGGATCAGCCCCTTAGGGGTTGCCCGGCTGGCGCCGATCAACTGCTCGACCTCGTCGATCTGCGTCAGGATCCGCGCCGCATGGGAAAAATACAGTTCGCCTTCTGCCGTGAGACTCATTGAGCGCGTGGTGCGATTGACCAGCCGCACACCCAGACGAGCCTCCAGCGCACTCAGGCGTTTGCTTACGGCTGGAGGCGTCACACCCAATTCCCGAGCCGTGGCGGCCAGGCTGCCTTTGTTGGCCAGCAAATGAAAAAACGACAGATCGAGGGTCTGGCTCATTGGTAACTCAAAGTTATGGATGTAGTGATTTTCTGTAACTCACCGCTTTCTGGTCACTACATATACTCCGATCACACCCCGCCTGACAGCCCTGTCCGGCAGGCAAAACAAAAACGTGAAGAGAGTGGAGTTGACCATGAGTGCATACAAGATTGCAGCGGTTCCGGGTGATGGCATTGGTGTGGAAGTGATTGCCGCCGGCGTCGAAGTACTACAAGCCCTGGCGAAAAAATCCGGTTTTGAACTGGATTTCAAACACTTCGACTGGAACTCCGACAACTACCTGAAAAACGGTCACTACATTCCTGAAGGCGGCTTGCAGGAACTGAAAACCTTCGACGCAATTTTCTTCGGTGCGGTCGGCGCACTCAATGTGCCGGATCACATTTCCCTGTGGGGCCTGCGTCTGCCGATCTGCCAGGGTTTCGATCAATACGCCAACGTGCGTCCGGCCCGCGTGCTGCCGGGGGTGAAAAGTCCGCTGCACAACGGTGAGCAGATCGATTGGGTCGTGGTCCGGGAAAACTCCGAGGGCGAGTATTCCGGCAACGGCGGCCGCGTTCATCGAGGCTTGCCAGAAGAAGTGGCGACCGAAGTGTCGGTGTTCACCCGTGCCGGGGTCGAGCGCATTCATCGTTTCGCCTTCGAACTGGCGCAAAGCCGCCCGCGCAAACATTTGACCATGGTCACCAAATCCAATGCCCAGCGGCACGGCATGGTGCTGTGGGACGAAATCTTCTACGAAGTCGCCAAGGACTTCCCGGACGTGAAGATCGACAAGGAACTGGTCGATGCCGTGACCACTCGCATGGTGCTCAAGCCGGCGACGCTGGACGTGATTGTCGCGACCAACCTGCACGCCGACATTCTGTCTGATCTGGCCGCTGCGTTGTCCGGCAGCCTCGGCATTGCGCCCACGGCCAACCTCAATCCAGGGCGTGATTTCCCTTCGATGTTCGAGCCGATCCACGGCTCGGCGTTTGATATCACCGGCAAAGGCATGGCCAATCCGATCGCGACGTTCTGGACTGCCGCGATGATGCTTGAGCATCTGGGCGAAAAAACAGCCGCCAAACACCTGATGTCGGCAATCGAGGCAGTCACGGAAAGCGGTCTGCACACTCCGGATCTGGGTGGCACCGCCACGACGCGCCAAGTCACCGACGCGGTGATCGCGCTGATCAACCGCTGATCCCTCTGCAATTCAAATCAGTACTGCGGCACACCGCCGAGGGGCGTATCGCGCCCCTCGGCATTTCCTGACAACAATAAAAAATCAGGGCCCTGTCATGAAAAGAATATTCGGCAAACTTTACGTACAAGTCCTTGTCGCCGTGATTCTCGGCGCACTCATCGGCGTGCTGGTGCCCGAGACAGGCACCGCGCTCAAACCCTTGGGCGACGCCTTCATCAAACTGATCAAAATGCTGCTGGCACCGGTGATTTTTCTCACGGTGGTGACCGGTATCGCCCGCATGGAAAACATGAAGGAGCTGGGGCGGGTCGGCTTTCGTGCTTTGATTTATTTCGAGGTGGTGTCGACGCTGGCGCTGGTCATCGGGCTGATCGTGGTGGACGTGTTCAAGCCTGGCGCGGGCATGAATGTCGATGTCGCCAGTCTCGACACCAGCAGCCTGGCGACGTACACCACAGCGGCCAAACATGCGTCGTTCATGGATTTTGTGATGGGCATCATCCCCGACACGATCGTCGATGCATTTGCCAAGGGCAATGTTTTGCAAATCCTGTTGTTTTCGATCCTGCTGGGCATCGCCCTGGCCCATGTCGGGCCGCGTGGCAAGGTGTTTGTCGATGCGCTTGAGAGTCTGATGCAGGGCATGTTTCGAATCGTCAACATGGTCATGCGTCTGGCGCCGATTGGTGCGTTCGGCGCCATTGCCTTCACCATTGGCAAGTACGGTTTCAGTTCGCTGTTTTCGCTGGGAAAACTGATGGCCTGCGTTTACCTGACCTGTGCGGTGTTCGTGATTTTTGTGCTCGGCCCGATCTGCCGTTACAGCGGTTTCAGCTTGTGGAAATTCCTCAGGTTCATCAAGGAAGAGCTGTTTACGGTACTCGGCACCAGCTCCTCGGAGTCGGTGCTGCCGCAGATGATCTCGAAGATGGAAAAGGCCGGCGTATCGAAACCGGTGGCCGGGATGATCATCCCCTCGGGGCTGACCTTCAACCCGGACGGCCAGGCCATCTACTACACCATCGCGGCGATCTTCATCGCTCAGGCGACGAACACACCGCTGACGCTGACCGACCAATTGATT
The DNA here is from genome assembly GCF_059424205.1 of Pseudomonas sp. GW456-12-1-14-TSB6. Classification (NCBI taxonomy): domain Bacteria; kingdom Pseudomonadati; phylum Pseudomonadota; class Gammaproteobacteria; order Pseudomonadales; family Pseudomonadaceae; genus Pseudomonas; species Pseudomonas sp. GW456-12-1-14-TSB6. Next base: position 8,167 of record NZ_JBWKZE010000049.1, on the reverse strand, counting down.
GTGCTGGCGGTGTTGATGTTCACCTCCAAGGGCTCGGCAGGGGTAACCGGTTCAGGGTTCATCATACTGGCCGCGACATTGGCCTCGCTCGGCACGATACCGGTGGCAGGAATGGTGCTGTTGCTCGGGGCCGATCGCTTCATGTCGGAGGCTCGGGCAATCACCAACACCATCGGTAATGGCGTGGGCACCATGGCCATCGCCAAATGGGTCGGGGCGCTCGATAGCGAAAAAATGCACAGGGCGCTCAATGGCGAAGCCGAGGAACGGAGTGCGCAGGTGCCGGAAGCCGAGATCACTCTCCACGCCAGCGAATCTCTGCGCCCAGGCCTTGAGCGCGTGGCCGCCAGGTAGACGAATCGGATACAGCAACCGCAGGTGCCATGCCGTCTCAGGCACAAAAACGCCCGGCTCACGCCGGGCGTTTTTCATTCGGTTTCAGATCATCTCAGGCAACGCATCCAGAACCTTGTCCAGAGTAATCGGATACTCCCGCACCCGTGCACCGGTGGCGTTATAGATCGCATTCGCCACCGCCGCACTCACGCCGCAGATCCCCAGTTCACCGACCCCCTTGGCTTTCATCGGCGAGGAAATGGGGTCGGTTTCATCGAGGAAAATCACCTCCTGATGCGGGATGTCGGCATGCACCGGCACTTCGTAGCCCGCCAGGTCATGGTTGACGAAAAAGCCCTGGCGCTTGTCCACCGCGAGTTCTTCCATCAATGCTGCGCCGACGCCCATGGTCATCGCGCCGATCACCTGGCTGCGGGCCGATTTCGGATTGAGAATCCGCCCGGCGGCGCAGACCGCGAGCATGCGCCGCACGCGGACTTCGCCGGTGGCGGCATCGACGGCGACTTCGACGAAGTGCGCGCCGAAGGTCGATTGCTGGTACTGCTTGGCGAGGTCGGCGAATTCGATGCTGTCCTCGACTTCGATCGGGGCATGTTGCGCGGCCTCGCGTAACGGCACGTTCTTGCTGCCCAGTCGCACGTGGCCATCGGCAAACTGCGCATCACCCGCACTCATGCCGAGTTTGGCCGTGATCGCTTCGCGCAGTTTCATGCAAGCCGCGTAAACCCCGGCGGTCGAGCAATTGGCGCCGAACTGGCCGCCGGAGCCTGCCGACACCGGGAAATTCGAATCGCCGAGTCGCACCACCACATCGTCCAGGCTGACCCCCATCATTTCCGCTGCAGTCTGACCAATGATCGTATAGCTGCCGGTGCCAATGTCGGTCATGTCGGTTTCAACGGTGATCTTGCCGTCGCGCTCCAGTCGTACCCGTGCGCCGGACTTCACCAGCAGGTTGTTGCGAATCGCCGCCGCAACGCCCATCCCGATCAGCCAGCGACCTTCGCGACGGGTGCCGGGCGTCGCATTGCGCTTATCCCAGCCAAAACGTTCGGCGCCGGTTTGCAGGCATTCGATCAGTCGCCGCTGGGAGAACGGCCGCTCGGTTTTCACCGGATCGACCTGCGTGTCGTTGAGGATGCGGAACTGGATCGGATCGAGTTTTAGCTGTTCCGCCATCTCGTCCATGGCGATCTCCAGCGCCATCAGCCCCGGCGTTTCACCCGGTGCACGCATGGCGTTGCCTTCCGGCAGATCCAGCGGCGCCAGGCGCATGGTCACCAGGCGATTTTCTGCAGCGTAGAGCAACTGACTCGGCTGCGCCGCGACTTCGACCTTGCCGTCGGCGAGGTTGCCCGACCAGCCTTCATGGGCGATGGCGGTGAGTTTGCCGTTAGCCGTAGCGCCCATGCGAATGCGTTGAATGGTGGCGGGTCGGTGGGTGGTGTTGTTGGCGATCTGCGGACGGGTGAGGGCGACCTTCACGGGTCGGTTCGCCAGCCGTGCGCCGAGGGCGGCGAGGATCGCGTCGGCACGAATGAACAGCTTGCCGCCGAAACCACCACCAATGTACGGCGAGATCAGCCGCACGTTTTCCTTGGGCAGGCCTAGGGTGGCGGCGATGTCGCCGACGCTCCAGGCGATCATCTGGTTGGAGGTCCAGAGCGTCACGTGATCGCCTTTCCAGGCGGCGAGGGTCGCGTGGGGCTCCATCATCGCGTGGGACTGATCCGGCGTAGTGTAGGTCTGGTCGAACTGCACGGGCGCGGCGGCGAAGGCGCTGGCGAAATCGCCGTGCTTGACGTCCGGCAGATCGTCTTTCGGTTCCACGCCCTGGTCGCGCACGCTGGCCAGATCAAACTGGCCTTTGTCTTGCGCGTATTCGACGTTGACCAGTTGCGCAGCAGCTCGCGCCTGTTCGAAGGTTTCGGCGACCACCAGCGCTACTGCCTGGTGATAGTGCTGCACTTGCGGCCCGGCCAGCAGGTGCGCGGCGTTGTACTGGCCTTTGCCGAGCTTGCCGGCATTGGCGGCGGTGACGATGGTCAGCACGCCCGGCGCGGAGCGGGCGGCCTCCAGATCGATGCGGGTGATGCGACCCTTGGCGATGGCCGAACCGACCATCACGCCGTAGGCCTGATTCTTGACCGCCTCATGTTGCTCGTAGGCGTAAGGCGCCTGGCCGCTGGTTTTCAGCGGACCTTCGATGCGGTCGGTGGGTTTGCCGATGACGTTCAACTGATCAATCGGGTTGGTCGTGGCGGGCGTGTCGAATTTCATGCTTCGTCCCTCGCTTGGGCCAGCACCGAGGCAATCGTGCGCTCGACCAATGTCACTTTGAACTGGTTGTCAGAAGTAGGCGTGGCGCCGTCGAGCAGGCGCGCACTGACGGCTTTCGCACCTTGCGGCAGCAGCGCTTCCGCCGCTTCGACTCGCCAGGGTTTCGGCGCGATGCCACCGACGGCGATGCGGCCGCTGCCATCCTTCTGCAGGATCAGGCCGACGGAGACCAGGGCGAAGGCGTACGACGAGCGGTCGCGCACCTTGTGATAGACATGGGTACCGCCCACTGGCGCGGGCAGGGTAACGGCGGTAATCAGTTCGCCCGGAGTCAGGCTGGTTTCGACATTCGGCGTGGTGCCGGGTAATTGATGGAAATCCGCCATGGCGATGCGCCGGGTGCTGCCATCGGCCTTGAGCGTTTCGACCTGGGCATCCAGCGCCCGCATTGCAATTGCCATGTCACTCGGATGGGTCGCGATGCAAGCGTCGCTGACGCCGATAATGCCGAGTTGTCGACTGACCCCGCCAATCGCCGCGCAACCGCTGCCGGGATTGCGTTTATTGCAGGCTTGATTGGTGTCGTAGAAATACGGGCAGCGCGTGCGCTGGAGCAGATTGCCGGCGGTGGTCGCCATGTTGCGCAACTGGCCCGATGCACCGGCGAGCAAAGCGCGGGACAGCAGCGCGTAGTCTTTCCGGACGCGGCTGTCGGCGGCCAGATCGGTGTTGCGCACCAGTGCGCCGATGCGCAAGCCGCCGTCTTCGGTGGCTTCGATCCGGTCGAGGCCCAGGTGATTGACGTCAATCAGCTGCTGCGGCGTTTCGATGTCGAGTTTCATCAAGTCCAGCAGGTTGGTGCCGCCGGCGATGAAACGCGCACCTTCGATTTGTGCAGCTTGAGCGGCGGCTGCGGCGGGAGAGTCGGCGCGGCTGTAATTGAACGCTCTCATGCTGGCACCTCCGCGACTTCGCTGATGGCTTCGATGATGTTCGAATAGGCGCCGCATCGGCAGATGTTGCCGCTCATGCGTTCCTGCAATTCGCTGGCGATCAGTTGCGGCGCTTCGGTGAGGCTGGCGCTGGCGTGGCTGGGGATGCCGTCGCGGATTTCCTGAAGCACGGCGACCGCCGAGCAGATCTGCCCCGGCGTGCAGTAGCCGCATTGATAGCCGTCATGCTTGATGAACGCGGCCTGCATCGGGTGCAGGTGGTCTGGCATGCCGAGGCCTTCGATGGTGGTGACTTTGGCGCCGTCCTGCATTACCGCCAGGGTCAGGCAGGAATTGATTCGCCGGCCATCGACGATCACCGTGCAGGCGCCGCACTGGCCGTGGTCGCAGCCCTTTTTGCTGCCGGTCAGGTGCAGGTGTTCGCGCAGGGCGTCGAGCAGGGTGGTGCGAGTATCAACCTCCAGCGCCTGTGGCTTGCCGTTGACTTCGATGGTTACTTTGGCCATGGCCGGTTGCTCCAGGCTGGCCGCGTAGGCCTTGAGGCTGATGAAAGGGGGCATCGCGAACGCGGTTGCGGTCACGGCACCGAGAATCAGGAAACGGCGTCGGGAGATCGCCATTGGCGGATGGTCGTTCATTGGCTTGGCTTCCTCTATCAGGTCGGCAGGGTGTGAAAGACCCGCACGGGTACGCTGGCGTGGTTGCCAGTCTCGCTCTGTTCTAGGAGTGACCACGCTGGAGAGGAAAAGGTTTTCTTTGATTTGCGCATGGCCTCATGCGCACGCTTCATGAATCGACGGAATGAAGGTGGGTGCCTTGGCTGTGAGTCAGATCGCTCTCACAACCGAGGCACCCGCGATTCTCAATGTGCGCCGACCACCATGGACGTAAACGGCGCCACATACGCCTGCAACGTCACCAGGCCGCCGACCAGGATTGCCAGCACGATGGAATGGAAGAACACGTAACGCAGGATTTCCCCTTCATGCCCGTACCAGCGAGTCGCCGTCGAGGCGACCACGATCGACTGCGCGTCGACCATTTTGCCCATCACTCCGCCGGAGCTGTTGGCCGCCGCCATCAGGACCGGGCTGATGCCCAGCTGTTCCGACGTCACCCGTTGCAAGCCGCCAAACAGCACGTTGGACGCGGTATCCGACCCGGTCAGTGCTACGCCAAGCCAGCCGAGCAAGGTGCCGAACATCGGGTAGAAAATCCCCGTGGCAGCGAATGCCAGGCCCATGGTCGCGTCCAGCCCCGAGTAGCGGGTCAGGAATCCCAGCGCCAGCATCGCGGCAATTGTGATCAGCGAAAAGCGCACCACCCACAGTGTGCGAAGGTACTGTTTGATCAGTTGGGGGATCGAGTAGCCCATCAGCAATCCACCGACAATCGCCGCGAGCAGGATGCCGCTGCCGGTGGCAGTGAACCATGTGAACTTGTACACCGCCTCTTCAGCTTTCGGCGCGGCGACCACCGGCGGGACTTTTTCGATCTGCAGATGCAGGGAGCTGAAAGTCACGGCCGGGGCGAACACCGGATTGGCCTCGCGCAGCGGTTTGCCCTGCGGATCGAGCCTGGCCGATTGGCTGACGGGATCAATCGCCGGACGGGTGTCGAACATGTTCTTGAAACCCTGGGTGCCCCAGGCAAACACGAACACCGTGAGGATGATCCACGGCATCCACGCGCGCATCACTGCCGGGCGCGCCTGATCGCTGAATGCGGCGCTGGCCGTGACCTTTTCTTCTTCGACCTTCGAGTCGTCATGCCGCCCCGACAGCGCGGCCGAGGTGTGGACGGTTGCCGGTTTCCAGACCTTGAGGAACAACGTCAGGCAGGCCATGGAAATCAGCGCGGCGATCACGTCCACCAGCATCGGCCCGTGGTAGTTCGAAACCAGAAACTGCGGGATGGCGAAACTGACGCCCGCCACCAGAATCGCCGGCCATACTTCCAGCATCTTGCGCCACCCGGCGAAGGCCCAGATCAGCCAGAACGGCACCAGCACCGAAAAAAACGGCAGCTGCCGTCCCACCATCATCGAGAGCTCCATCTCATCCAGCCCGGTGACCTTGGCCAGCGTAATGATCGGCGTGCCCAGTGCGCCGAAGGCCACCGGCGCGGTGTTGGCGATCAGCGCCAGACCGGACGCTGCCAGTGGCGAAAAACCAAGACCGATCAGAATGGCGCCGGTGACCGCCACCGGCGTGCCGAATCCGGCGGCACCTTCAAAGAAGGCGCCAAAACAGAAGGCGATCAGCAGCAATTGCAGGCGCCGGTCGTCGGTGATGCGGGCTAGCGAATCCTGCAACACCTTGAACGAGCCGTTCTCGGTGGTCAGGCGATGCAGAAAAATGATGTTGAGCACGATCCAGCCAATCGGCAGCAGCCCGTTGGCCGCACCGAACAGCGCCGCCGAACCGGCCATGTTGGCGGGCATGCCGAAGGCGAAGATCGAGATCAGCAGCGCCGAGGCCAGCGCCAGCAGTGCGGCCAGATGCGCCTTCACATGAAAGAAGGCCAGCGCCGCCAGCATCACCACCACTGGAACGGCGGCCATGATCGTGGAAATCACCGGATTGCCGAACGGGTCATAGACTTGTTGCCAGACCATGTCGCACCTCTACTTGTTGTTTTTGAGGGGCAGATCCTTTGCGCGTTGCAAGCAGTATAGGTGGCATTTGGCCGCCGCTCGGGCGAGGCGGGCGAGGCGATCAACGGTCATCGGCTGTCGGTGAATCATCGTAGTTTTCCCCGGTCGTATCTGCGGCAGCGCACACCGCGCCTCTTCGGTGCGGGCAGCGCTGCCGTTTCCGTCGTCAAGACCTTGGTTTTAGGGAAATTCTGAATGATGCGTGCAACAAGCCTGCTGCTGACTGTTTCCGCCGCCGTATTGCTGGGCGGCTGTGTGGCGGATTTCGATGATGACCATCGCCATGGCCGGCATTACGACCGCGACCATGGCCGTTACTACGATCATGACCGGCGCTGGGACGACCGCGATGACGACCGCCGCGACGGGCGTCGTTATCACCGCGACCGGGATGATGACTGACTGAAACGAAGAGGGCGTTCCCTTGCGGGAACGCCCTCTGGCATTAAAAGTGAGCGCTCGCCCGGACGCTGGATCGCGCAGGCACTGAGGCCTCGATGTCCAGCAAATGGGTGGCGAGAATGTCGCTCAGAAACCGGAACTGATCGTTGAGGCCCACCACTTCATTGCTGAAATGATTGCTCGCGGCGGGCATCAACAGATCTTCGAAAGCTTCGTCGAACACCAGCGCCTGTGTCTTGCGCGACACGGCGTGCTGATCGTAGTAGTTGCTGCCGAAGACCGGGAAACTCACGGCGAGGGTGACGGTATTGATCATGATGTGAGCTCCTCGTGCTGTGTGTTTCGGATGGGCTAATCGTGCCTTTGGCGAGCAACATGCGGAAGGCAATCGTCGCGATGGTGAATATCGACGGCATTGATGGTTGGACCGGCGCGGCCCTGACCAGCGGATAAACGGCGCACCGCACGCACCTATACTCATGTCATCTCTCTCCGGACTCTTCCGGTCTTGCGACCGAAGAACAGATAAGGACCGCCACCGTGAACCTGCGTGCGCTGCTCGTCGCCGCACTGGTGTTGCTGGCCGGCTGCGCCACCACGGCGCGGGCCCCGGTGACCGCGCCGGCGGTGGTGGTTTCGCCGGCGACCTGGCAGCAGATCGACCGGGAAATCGTCAGCGCCTCGAAACAGGCCACCGAGCAGGTCAAGGTGTTCGCCCGTGGCTCGATGGAACATTGGCGCATTCGGGTCTATGAGCAAACTGAAGAAAATTTCATCCCGTGGTTCAGCAGTTACTGGACCCAGGAATGGCTGTCGATGAAGGTCAGCTGGTACACGATCAGTGCCAGCGGCGAGCAGGATGCTTCGGCCAAACGTCTGGCGGCCTATCTGCTGGAGCAATATCAGGAACGCGTGCTGGCGCCGGTGGCGGTGGAGATCGACCCGGACGCGATCCTCGGCCAGTCCACCGCGTTCTACGCGCAACTGATGGCGCAGCAGATGCCAGTCATTGCCCAGCGCCACGGCGTGCCCATCGCCCAGCTCAACGGACGATTGCAGAAAATCCCTGCCATCGCCCTTGGCCCGCCGCCGGCGAGGGATGCTTCGCTGTATCAGGTTGTCAGCACTGAACCGTTGAACACGCTGCCGGCCTACGCGGCGCTGATCGACAAGATCCACACCGACGGCGGCTCCAAAGGCGTGGCTTCGACCGAATCGGCCATGGCGCCGGTGGCCAAGCGCGCCAGTCAGCGCATGGAGGCGGAAATGGCCCCGCGCGGCGCTGCCAGTGCGGTGGCGGCAGCGGCAGGCAAACTGGCCGGGGCGCTGATTTCGGTCGGGGTGGCGGGCGTGCGCGCAATCATTCAGGCCAACGACCGCCCGGACAGCGAAGCGCTGATCCGCAGCAGCCTGGGCAACACCTTCGACAAGGCCTGGCTGAAACTGGTGCAAAACCCGACCACCGGCGTGATGGCCGGCACGCTGCACATGGCGGCGCAGGTCGAGGGCAATCTGGGCG
>NZ_JBWKZE010000048.1:0-29853 GCF_059424205.1 Pseudomonas sp. GW456-12-1-14-TSB6 | reverse complement strand
GTTTTGGTGTTGGGCGAAAGCGAGTGGGGTGGGTTGAAGGTGGAGATTCAGTTGCCTCGGCGGTGAGCTTCAAGAGCCCCCTCATCGGAACGCCGCCCGCCTAACCCTCTCCCGGAGGGAGAGGGGACTGACCGAGGTGTTCTTTCGAGTTACGCCGACCTGATCTATCGAGTTGAACTCAGGTTTTGACAACGACGGAGATCGGCTCCCTTTCCCCCTCGCCCCCTTGGGGGCGGTCCGACGTTTCGGGAGGGCTGGGGTGAGGGGGGCGATTTAACTGACCCCCCCCACATTCAAGAATCAAACCCGAAACTGATCCATCAAACTCTGCTGCTGATTCGCCAGACTATTGAGCGACTGGCTCACCCGCGCCGATTCATTCGCCTGCCCCGACAGCGACTCCGTCACATCACGAATCGTCGCCACGTTGTTGTTGATCTCTTCAGCCACCGCGCTCTGTTCCTCGGCGGCGCTGGCGATCTGCAGGTTCATGTCGCTGATCACCGTCACCGCATCGCCGATCTGGCGCAGCGCCGTCACGGCCTGGCCGACCTGTTCGACGCTGCCCTGGGCCTGGCGATGGCTGTTGCCCATCGAGCCGACCACATCCTGGGTGCCGGTCTGCAATTGCTCGATGACCTGGCGGGTTTCTTCCACCGACTCTTGAGTGCGGCGGGCGAGGTTGCGTACTTCATCGGCTACTACCGCAAAACCGCGACCTGCTTCACCGGCACGGGCGGCTTCGATGGCGGCGTTGAGGGCCAGCAGGTTGGTCTGCTCGGCGATGGCGCGGATGGTTTCCAGCACGGTTCCGATCTTCTCGCTGTTGGCGGCCAGGCCTTCGACCTGCACCATCGCTGCGCTCATGTCGGCGGCGAGGGTGTCGATGCTGGCGGTGGTGCGGTCGATCACGGACAGGCCCTGACGGGTGGCGCGGTCGGCATCCTTGGCCGCTTCGGCGGCTTGGGCGGCACTGCGGGCCACGTCCTGGGCGGTGGCGCTCATTTCGTGGGACGCGGTGGCGACCTGATCGACCTGACGGTATTGCTGCTCCATGCCGGCGCTGGTCTGAGTGGCGATGGCCGAAGACTGGTCGGCGGTGTTGCGCGCGTCCTGCACCGAGCGCTTCACCTCGGCGATGATCGGTTGCAGCTTGTCGAGGAAGCGGTTGAACCAGCCAGCCAGTTGACCGAGTTCGTCCTTCTTGTCATAGGCCAGACGCCGGGTCAGGTCGCCTTCGCCGCTGGCGATGTCTTCCAGCATGTGCGCCACGCCGAGGATCGGTTTGGTCACGCTGCGCGCCATCAGCCACACCAGCAGCAGGCCGATCAGCGCCGCGAGCACGCCGAGGCTCAGTTCGATCAGGGTGCCTGAAGTGTTGCTGGCATCGAGTTGCTGCTTGAGTGCTTCGGCGCGACTGACCAGAACCTTTTCCGGCACATCGAGCAGCACGCCCCAGGACGGGCCGCCGGGAATCGGCTGGAACGGCGACAGCACTTTCAGTTGCGCGTTGCTGTGCAGGCTGCTGACGGTGTTGCTCGAGGCGAGCAGACGCAGCAGTTCGGCGCCGCTGGTGGTGTCCACGGCATCCAGGCGCTGGCTGAGTTTATTGGCGTCCGGGCTGTAACCGGCGAGCAGGCCGGCGGGGCTGACGATGCTCACGGCGGTCTGGCCGTCGTAGAGCTTTTTGCTGGCGCTCTGGCTGATCGCTTGCAGGCTGTTGAGGTTGATGTCCACCGACAGCGAGGCGATGACTTTGCCGTTGACCATCAGCGGGAACACGATGCTGGTCATCAGCACCTTTTGCCCGTCGATCACATAGAAATAGGGTTCGATCACGCATGGCTTGAGCGTGGTGCGCGGGCAGGTGAACCAGGCGTTGGCGGCCTGACCGCTGGGACCGGTGCTGGTGTCGGTCATGTCGCTTTCCGGCAGGGCCATCGAGGTCACCTTGCCCGGGGTCGGCTGCGACCAGTACAGGGCGAAGCGGCCCTTGTCGTTGCTGCCTAATTCACCTTGTCCGGCAAATAGCTCGTCCTTGCCGTCCAGTGCGTTGGCTTCGAACACCAGCGACAGGCCGAGCAGATCCGGATTGGCCTGCAAGGCCGATTTCACCTGACGGGTCATGTCCTCGCGCAGGTCGAAGGCATCGAGGAAGCGCTTCTCGGCCTGCTCCCGCAGGAACAGCACCTGCCGCGAGAAACCGTGGCCATATTGATAGGCGTCCATGAACTGCTGGCGAATGCCCGCCGCCTGAACTTCACCCTGGGATTCGATGCGGGCCTGGGCCGACTCGGTGAGCATTTCCATGCTCGAAGCTTTCACCAGTTCGGAACTGTGCTCCATGCGATACAGCGAAAGACCCACCAACAGGGTCACGATACCGGCCAGGCAGAGCCCGGCGAGCAGGGTGATTTTCCATTGGATGGAAAGTTGTCTGAGTGACATGGAAACGTCCTTATTCGATAAATATCTGAGACTTTGCACTGTAACGGCCGCGTTTCGGCTTTCTTTATGGCGTAAATGCAATAGGGCGAATTGACGCATGTTGTGGCGGATATGCCTTGTTCAGCGGATTGATCATGGAAAGTTGCACAGTGTTGCGACCAGTCGCTTTGACACTGCGCCCGCGCTGCGGCACAGTGCGCGCCCTTCTAATAAGACCCTCTATGCAAATCCGCTGGCGGCCCTCGTGGCTTGTCGGCCGGACTCATCCTGTCTGGCGGTGAATGGCTTTACCGTCGTGTTTTCGAGGTAGTGAAATGAATGCAGTGATTGCTGCGGTCGGCGTCATGCTGATCCTCAGCCTGTCCCGGGTGCATGTGGTGATCGCATTGATCGTCGGTGCGCTGGTTGGTGGCCTGACCGGTGGTCTGGGCATCGACGCCACGCTCAAGGCTTTCAACAGTGGCCTGGGTGGCGGGGCGACGGTGGCGTTGTCCTACGCGTTGCTCGGCGCTTTCGCCGTGGCGATTGCCAAGTCCGGACTGGCCCATGCGCTGGCCGACAAGGCTCTGGCGATGGTTGATCGCCAGCATGCGACCGGTGGCGGCAGCGTCAAATGGCTGCTGATCGGCCTGCTGTGGGTGGTGGCGATCGCTTCGCAGAACATCCTGCCGATTCACATCGCGTTCATTCCGCTGCTGGTGCCGCCGCTTCTTTATGTACTGACCAAGCTGCAACTGGACCGCCGGTTGATCGCCTGCGTCATGACCTTCGGCCTGATCACGCCGTACATGTTCCTGCCGGTGGGCTTCGGCAACATTTTCCTTAATGAAATCCTGCTGGCCAACGTTGCCCGCAGTGGCGTTGACATCAGCGGGATCAACGTCACCCATGCCATGGGGATTCCGGCGCTGGGCATGCTGGCAGGGCTGGGTATCGCCTTTATCAGTTATCGCAAGAAGCGCGTCTACGACCTGGGAAAAATCGAGCAGGTCGAGCAGGTGGCGGTGCAGTACAACCCGCGCAGTCTGTTGATCGCCGGTGTCGCCATTGCCGCAGCCTTCATTATTCAGTTGCTGCTGGATTCGATGATTATCGGGGCGCTGGCCGGTTTCCTGATCTTTTCGGCGTCGGGCATCGTCAAATGGCGCGAGACGGATGACTTGTTCACCGAAGGCATGAAGATGATGGCGATGATCGGCTTCATCATGATCGCCGCTTCCGGATTCGCCGAAGTGATGAAGGCCACCGGCGAGGTGCAGACGCTGGTCGAGTCGTCGGCGTCGTGGATCAACCACAGCAAAGGCATCGGTGCGTTGCTGATGCTGCTGGTCGGGCTGCTGGTAACCATGGGCATCGGCTCTTCGTTTTCCACGGTGCCGATCCTCGCGGCGATTTTTGTGCCGCTGTGCGTGCAACTGGGTTTCAGCCCGATGGCGATTGTCTGCATCGTCGGTACGGCCGGCGCGTTGGGCGATGCCGGTTCTCCCGCGTCGGACTCGACGCTTGGTCCGACCTCCGGGCTGAACATCGACGGCCAGCATCACCACATCTGGGATACCGTGGTTCCGACCTTCCTGCATTACAACCTGCCGCTGCTGGCGTTTGGCTGGGTGGCTGCGATGGTCCTGTAACAATCCACTCTGATCGTTCCCACGTCGAGGCGTCGAACCGTCCGCGTGGGAATGCAGTCCGGGACGCTCCGCGTCCCAAAGCGTGACGCAGAGCGTCACAAGAGGCATTCCCACGCAGAGCGTGGGAACGATCTGAGGTAAACCTCAACTTTTGGTTACGCGTGCCGTTAAAGCCTTTAACCACGCCAATAAAACCAAAAGAGTGAGCCCCCATGCGCCTGAGTCTCAAGGCTAAAGTCCTGTCCCTTGCCGTCCTTCCGGTCTTGCTCTTTGCGCTGGTGATCAGCCTGACCACGCTGTTCATCCTTCAGGAACAGGCGCGCAATGAAGTCCAGCAGACCCGCGAACGCTTGCTCGGCGACGCCAAAGCCACGCTGGCCAGCTACGTCGCCGTGGCCATGACCACGATCAAACCGTTGTACGACGCTGCCGCTCCCGGCGACGCCGATGCGCGGGCGCAAGCGATCAAACTGCTGTCGAGCATCAAGTACGGCAAGGACGGCTACTTCTTCGGCTACGACTCCGAGACCGTGCGCCTGTTCAAGGCCAACGACCCCGAAGGCGTGGGCAAAAGCTTCAAGGACAACCGCGACCCGAACGGCGTCTACGTCAACCGCGACCTGGTGAAAGTGGCGAAGGACGGCTCCCACTACCTGCAATACAGCTCGCCGCTGCCGGGCAACGCGAAAGTGCTGGTGCCGAAACTCGGCTACACCGAATACCTGGCGAAGTGGGACATGGCGGTGGGTACGTCGGTCAACCTCGATGGCATCGAAGCGCAAGTGGCGGTGGTCGAGGCCAAGGTGCAGGAGCGCATGCAGGGCGTGGTGCTGAGTATCGTCGGCGTGGCGGTGGTGGTACTGCTGGTGATCGCGGCGGCGGGGATGCTGCTGGCCAACACCATTCTGCGACCGCTGACCCTGATGAAAGCCAACCTCGATGACATCGCGGCGGGCGAGGGTGACCTGACCCGGCGTCTGACCATCACCAGCCAGGACGAACTCGGTGAACTGGCGGGCTCGTTCAACCGTTTCGTCGACAAGATCCACGGCCTGGTGCGGCAGATCACCGAAATGACCTCGCAACTGACCGGGCTGGTGACGCAAGTGTCGGATCAGGCCCAGCGCTCCGATCAGGCCATGGAGCGTCAGCGTCACGAAACCGATCAGGTCGCCACGGCGATCAACGAAATGTCTGCGGCCGCGCAAGAAGTCGCCAAGAGCGCGCAGAACGCCGCCGTCGCCGCGCAGCAGACCGACGAAGAAGGCCAGACCGCCAAGCGCGTGGTGGCCGGCAGCATCAAGCAGATTCATGCGCTGGTGGACGATATCCGCAGCAGCGGCGTGTCCCTCGACAGCCTGCAACAGGACGTATCGTCGATTGTCGGCGTGCTCGGGGTGATTCGCTCGATCGCCGAACAGACCAACCTGCTGGCGCTCAACGCCGCGATCGAAGCAGCCCGGGCGGGCGAGGCCGGGCGCGGGTTTGCGGTGGTGGCGGATGAAGTGCGGGCGCTGGCTTCGCGCACGCAGATCAGCACTCAGGAAATTCAGGGGATGATTGATCGCTTGCAGGCGGGAACGCAGTCGGCGGTCGAGGCCATGCGTCGTTCCAGCGAGGCGGGTGACGGTACTTCGGCGCAGGCCAATCAGGCCGGGGCCTCGCTTGATGCCATGGCGGATCTGATTGCGACCATCAACTCGATGAACGCGCAGATCGCCAGTGCGGCGGAAGAGCAGACGGCGGTGGCCGAAGAGATCAACCGCAGCGTGCATCAGATTGCGGTGGCGGTGGATAACGTGGCGGATGAGACACAGTTGGGGGCGCAGACTTCGCGGAGTCTGGCTGATTTGGGGCAGCGGCTTGGGAAATTGGTTGGGCAGTTCCGGATCTGACCCCCAAAGGCCCCCTTACCCTAACCCTCTCCCGGAGGGAGAGGGGACTGACCGCAGTGTCTTGCGTCATACATCGACCTGAAAAATCGTGTCGATTATGGATTCACAGCCGATCGCTCATGTCGGCGTATCTCTCGAATATCCCCCGTTCGGTTCCCTCTCCCTCCGGGAGAGGGCTAGGGTGAGGGCCGGCTTTTGACTTTGGCGAGTTCAGGGTCTGTCCCAGTAGGGAACCTCCCCAAAACACTCAACAAAGAAATCAATCACCGTCCGCACCTTCACCGACAACCGCCGGCTCCCCGGCCATAGCACCGAAATCTGCTGCGGCTCGACACTGTTCGAAACCTGATAATCCCCCAGCACCGGCACCAGCGTGCCCTCACGCACCGCCTCGCCGATCAGCCATGACGGAAACATCACCAGCCCCAGCCCTTGAACAGCGGCCTGGGTCAACGTGTCCGCGTGGTTGCCGGTGATCGGGCCCTTGACTGCATACGGCGTCCACTCGCTTTGATCCTGCCGGAAGAACCAGCGCTGCAGGCCGGTCGCGCCCTTGTAGGCCAGGCACTGGTGGCAGGCGAGGTCTGCGGGCTGCTGTGGCGTGCCGAAGCGCTTGAGATACGCCGGACTTGCCGCGACCTGAAAGCGGTGCGGCGCGAGGATCCGCGCCTGCATGCTTGAGTCGTGCAGCGGGCCGATGCGGAACAGCAGGTCGGCGCCTTCCTGCAACGGATCGATGTAGTGGTCGGTCTGCTGGATGTCCAGTTGCAGCTTCGGATAGCGCTCGCACAAACGGCCCAGCCACGGCGTCAGGTGGCGCTGACCAAACACCACCGGGGCGTTGATCCGCACCAGGCCGGTCGGTTCGCTTTGCTGTTCCTGCAAGGCCTGTTCGGCTTCTTCCAGTTGCACCAGCACCAGCCGCGCGTGGTGGCCGAGCATGCGCCCGGCTTCGGTCGGCGTGACCGCGCGGGTGTGGCGGTAGAGCAGTTGCTGGTTCAGCGCCTGTTCCATCAACTGGATCTGCCGGGAAATCGACGAGGGCGCCACGCCCTCGCGGCGGGCGACTTCGGAAAAACTGCCGTGGTCGAGCACCGCCACAAACAGCCTTAGCGCTTTGAATCCCAGTTCGTTGAGCCCGTGCATCGTGTGTCCTGCTGTGCGAGTTACGCAAAAGTGTTGTCCGGATGCTCCCATTTATCGCACAGCTGCGCCAGCCGATAATCCGCGCCATCGTTTCCTTCAGAGGTTTTTCAGATGCAGTCGTTTGATGAAGTGAGTGCCGCGCCGGCCCCGGTAGCGCGGCCAGGTTTGCGTTTGTTGCTGTTGCCGTTGGTGATTCTGGCTGGCATGGGGTTGTCGGTGGAGGCGGGGTTGCTGGGGCCGTTGGGTGAGCAGGTCGGGCATTTGTGGGCGACCTTGAGCATCTTCGGGGTGGGCTCGGCGATTCTGTTTTTGCTGTTGTTGTTTGCGGGGCCGCAGAAGGGGCCGGCGCTGACGGATCTGCCGCGCTGGCAGTTGATCGGCGGGTTTCTGGGGCCGATGTATGTGGTGGTGTTGACGCTGGCCACGCCGCATATCGGGATTGCGATGACGATGATTGCGATTCTGTCGGGGCAGGTCGGCAAGAGTGTGCTGATTGACCATTTCGGGTGGTTTGGGGCTACGCGCAAGAAGGTCAATGCTGAGCGGTGGCTGGCGTTGGGGTTGATTGTGGCGGCTTTGGTTTTGATTGCGCGGGGGTGAATGATGAGTCTGGTTATTTTGTTGGCGGTGGTGGTGTTGGCGGGTGCGGTGTTGAGTGTTCAGGCGGCGATCAATGGGCGGTTGGGGGAGACCGTTGGGGTTCTGCGCAGCAGTTTGTTGACGTTTGTCGTCGGCGCTGTTTCTACGGGGTTGTTGATTTTGTTTTTTGAGCCTGCTCAGGCGGTGAGTTTGCTGGAGGTGCCGAAGTGGCAGCTTAGCGGTGCTCTGTTTGGGGTGGTTTACATGATGGTCATGGTTGGTGCGGTGCCGCGCGTTGGTGCGGCTGTGGCGACGGTGGCGGTGATTGTCGGGCAGCTTGGGATGGGGATGTTGATCGACAATTTTGGCTGGTTGGGGAATCCCGCTATTGAGCTGTCTTCTAGTCGAGTTTTGGCGATGGTTTGTCTCGGGTTGGCGCTGGTTTTCATGTATCGCAGTAGCGTGCGGCAGGCTGTTTGAACTTGGCGGCCTTTGGGCCGACCAGGTTCTCGGATTATTGAGTACATATCCGTTTCTTCGGGTGCGGCCGCTGGCGGTTTCGCTCTTACAGCGAGTCACTTTGGCAAACGCCGGAATGCCGGCCCAGCCCAAAGTAACCAAAGGTCTGGGCCCCGGCGTTCGGCCCCTCGCTGGGGCTCGGGGTTCCTTCGTTACGGGATTCATCCGGGGGCATCGCCTCCGGTTTGCTTCGCTGCACCTCCTCTCGATGTGTTCGACTTCGTCGAACGGCGCTACGCGCCCACCCCCGGATAAATCCCTCCACTCAGCCTGCCGATGGGGCCGGCACGTCAAAAGCGGTACTCGAGCTAACGCTCATCGTTGTGACTGGTGACTGGTGACTGGTGACTGGTGAGTGGTGTGGGGTGGGGTGGGAGGTTAGGTGGTTTTCACGTTCTACACTGGTAGCACGGCTTGTTCTTTCGGCCTCAGACAACCACCACCAGAGGAGTCTGTTTCATGGCAGATAGAAAATGCGATTGTCCGGGATGTCGTTGCACGATCAAGGAGGGTGAACATTCTTATGTGGCGCACGGTAAGCATTATTGCTGTGAGGCTTGTGCGCATCATCACAAGAGTGGTGAGGAGTGTTCGGGCAAGGGGTGTCAGTGTGCGCATCCCAAGTAATCTCGGGTATTGAAAAGGTGGAGCCTAATCAGGCTCCACTTCCAGTTTCAGGCTGTCGTCGTCCAGGCGTTCGGTATGGCGGACGTTGCCGTGCAGGCGGCGGCCTCCGACGTTGACGACGATGGTTTTGGCCTTTTCAAGGTCTTCCGGCAAGGGGGCCGGGACGCGCAGGGCGAAGCGGTAGGGGTCGTTTTCGACGGGTTCCAGGCCAACCGGGCAGTCGACGCTTTTGGTGATGCGACCGAACAGGGTGTCCAGGCCGTAGTCCAGATGCGCCGGGCTGTTGATGGTTGTCATGTGTAGTCCCCCCGAAAGTGTCCCCGCCTTCGCGCAAGCTTAGCTCGCCGGTCGCCATGTAACGTTTTCCACGCCGAATTTTTCTGCCATCGGCTTGCTGGTCTTTTGCACTTTCTCCCGGCCGAAACGCGGGATGCGGCCGACCCCCGCGTCGCAGCTTGCCCAGTGCCACGCCTCGGTGTTGTCCATTTTGTCCGAGCGGATAATGAACGACTTTGGCGTGCCGTGAAGGGTGTAATCGATGACGTACAGTTTTGCGTTGTTCATAAAGCCCATCTTCCTCCCTGTGGTAATAGAAGGATCGCTGGGCTGCGGGAAAATTCACTCGGATTGTCCGACGGTATCTATCAATGGCGAGGTCCCGGTCGGACTGGTTACCATGGCGCTTCGCCAACCCCGATGAATGTTCGCCATGGCCCTCGCTGCGCCCCCTGATCTGAGTGATACCGATGTGCCGGTGCAACCGCTGGCGCGCACGTATCCGCGTGGTTTGTTCATCGAGCCGCATGAGCATGTCTGGGGGCAGTTGCTGTACGCGATGAGCGGCGTAATGTGGGTCGAGACGCCCCACGAGGCGCTGGTGGTGCCGCCGCAGCGGGCGGTGTGGTTGCCGCCGGGGGTGCCGCACGGGATTCGGGTGGTGTCGGATTTGCAGATGCGCAATATCTACCTGCGCCCGGCGCTGGCGGCGACGCTGGATGAGACCGTGCAGGTGATTGAGGTCGGTGGTTTGCTACGCGAGTTGATCGTCGGACTTGTGGCGCAGGGCGACAGCGGCGATGCCGAGTACTACGAGGCACTGGTCGGGCTGGCGCTGCTGGAGCTGAAACGCGCAAGGCGTTCACAGCTGAAGATCCCGTTGCCGGACGATGCCGACCGGCGGTTGATGAGTCTGTGTCAGGCGGTGATGGCCGCGCCGTCGCTGGACATTCCTTTTGAACAACATGCCGAAAACGCCGGGGCCAGCGTGCGCACCCTGGCGCGTTTGTTCAAGGAAGGGCTGGGCATGGGCTTTGCCGAGTGGCGGCGGCAGGTGCAGTTGGCGACGGCGGTGGCGGAGTTGATCCAGGGCGTGCCGGTCAGCGCGATTGCCCGTGAGCTGGGTTATTCGCCGAGCAGTTTCAGCGACATGTTCCGTCGGGAGCTGGGAGTTGCGCCTTCGCAGTTCGATGGCGGGCCGCTTGCCGGCTGATTTGGCAGAAATTCAGAAGTCCTTGGCCGATGCCGGTCGCCGCCTTTCCCTAGACTTTGCCCATTCCTTTTTGTGGCGGAGTGATCCCATGAATTACCTGATTTCACTGGCCGTCGGTCTGGGTGTCGGCCTGCTGTATGGCGCGCTGGATGTCCGTTCGCCGGCGCCGCCGGCCATCGCGCTGGTGGGCCTGTTGGGCATGCTCGCGGGCGAGCAGTTGTGGCCGATGGGCCGGCAACTGGTCAGTGGCTGGCTGTCCTGAATTCTGTCTTTTCCCTTCGGTGGAGATTTCCATGAAAGCATTGCAATTCGATAAAACCGGCGACCTGTCGTCCCTGCGCTTCGTCGAGGTGCCGACGCCGGTGCCGGGCACTGACGAGGTGCTGGTGCAGATCAAGGCCGCGGGCCTCAATCCCAGCGACGTGAAGAATGTGCTCGGGCGTTTTCCGTACACCACGCTGCCGCGTATTCCCGGTCGGGATTTTGCCGGTGTGGTGGTCGAAGGGCCGCAGGCGTTGATCGGCCAGGAGGTCTGGGGCACCGGGCGTGAGCTGGGCTTTTTCGCCGATGGCTCCCATGCGCAGTTCGTCAAATTGCCGGCCAACGGCGTGGCGCACAAGCCTTCGCATTTGAGTTTCACCCAGGCCGCCAGCCTCGGCGTGCCTTACACCACGGCGTGGGATGCGCTGGAACGCAGCCTGGTCAGTGCCGAAACCCGTTTGCTGGTGATCGGCGGCGGGGCGGTGGCGACGGCGGCGCTGGCGCTGGCCAAAGTGCGCGGCGCGCAGTTGCTGGCGGCGGCGCGGCGGCCGGAGCAGGTCAAGGATTTGCAGGCGCAGGGTTATCAGACGATTCAGCTGGATAAACCCGAGGATCTGGGCGCGCAAGTCAACGCGGTGTATCGCGGCGGTGCCGACGTGATCTTCGACACCACCGGTTTCTGGCTGCCGGCCTCGGTGGCGGCATTGGCGACCTTCGGGCGGATCGCGATCATCGCCGCGCCAGTCGATGGGCATGTGCAACTGCCGGCGCTGGCGCTGTATCGCAAGGGCGGTTCGGTGGTCGGCATCAACTCGTTGCTGTATGGCGTTGAAGCCTGTGCGGCGATGCTGGAACAGTTCGGCCGGTTCTTCGACGAAGACCTGCTGCCACTGCCGCAAGGGCTGGTCGAAGCGCCGCTGGCCGAAGGGCTGGCGCGGTATGCCGATGTGAATCAGGGCAGCGGTGACAAGGTCATCCTGATTCCCTGAGCGACACCAATGCATTAGATCGTTCCCACGCTCTGCGTGGGAATGCCTCAATGGACGCTCTGCGTCCGCTCTTTGGGACGCGGAGCGTCCCGGGCTGCATTCCCACGCAGAGCGTGGGAACGATCAGTCGATCAATCGATCAGGCTGCAGCGGACGCCTCAGTCTTCACTTCCAGATTATCCAGCACCCGATTCACCGCCAGCTCACCCAGCATGATCAGTTGCGCAATCCCCAACAGCACATGCCGCTGCGGGCCATCCACCAGCCCGGCGAAGTCATTGGCCATCACCTTGGCCGAGGTCAGAGTTTCGCAGGCGTCGGCCAGCAGTTCTTCGTTGTCGATGCCGGGGGCGATGAGGTAGCGGGTGTTGTGTTTGAGCAGGGGGTTTCGGGGGAGCAGTGGATTGAGATAGTGATCGAGGGCGCGTTCGGCGGCTTCGTGGAATTTCTTGGAGTCGAGGGTTTCGTAGGGCGAGGTGGGGTCGGTTTCGGGTGGATTGGGTGTGGGTTTGATCATGGTGAAGCTCCTATAAGAGTGGAGCCGCCCGGAGCTGTCGCTAAACAGGAAGGTGGCGGCTGTACGCAGGTTAGCGAACCGGTTATAGGCACCCGGCAGACCCGAGGGTCTCCCGCATACAGCCACCATAGCGGAGTTGCAGACGTTGAGCCTGCGACAAAGCATGGAGCGCTGATGCACCTATTTATGATTCGAGTCGCTAAACCCGATCGCTGTTTTTCAGCGACCGCCAAACAATAGAACCCGCCCCCAAGGCGCACAAGCCGGCGGATTCTGGCGGATGCGTAGGCAAAGGCGCAAGGTCGCGTGGCTTTGCGGACATAATCTTCAACACTCTTCAACACTGCGTTGATTTGTGCCCGAAACGACAAAATCCGCCGTCCCGATCAAACGGGGCGGCGGGTTTGTATACCTGATGCGCTGTATTGTTCTGTAGGCGTCAACGCGAGCAGTCTCGCCAGTATGTTCAGCCTTGAAAGGGGCGGGATCAGAACTGATACCCGACCCCCGCGTAATACCCCCAGCCATTGGAACGCGCCCGGAAGTTGCCGTCGCCAAAATTCAGCTCGCTGCCATCCTCCCAGTTGCCGCCGTTGTGGAAATAACGGCCGACCAGGGTGAAGCGCAGGTGGGTGAACGAGTACAGCAACACGTTGGTCGCCACCGTGGCATTGGCAGTGCGCGCCGGATTGTCCTTGTGCAGGTCCGAGCCAAAATCGAAGTTGGTAAAGCCGATGTAAGTCAGCGAAGCGCCGTTGCTGAATGTGTCGATCGGCACGATGTACTTGAGCTGCGCGCGGTAGCCGTCCCACGAATATTCGTTGCTGGCGCCGTAGTTTTCCCACTGGTAGCGCCCGTACAGGTTGGCCGACAGATTGACCCGCGAATGGGTGTCGATGTCGGTGCCCAAGCCGCTGTACAGCGTGTTGGCGCGGTTCTCTTTGCGGCTGCCGTGATCGTAGATCCAGTCGAACGCCACGTACCATTCCTTGAACGGCCCGATGGCCAGGCTGCGACCGGCGAGGTAGTCGATGGAGATGCGCGGCTCGTGCTCCATGAACACCGGCGAGCCATGGTCCCACACGCCTTTGTCGTGGCTGTTGCCGATGTTGAAGATCTTCGGGATATCGATGTAGCCGTACAGCTCGAACGGGCCCTTGCGCCCGAAGTACTCGTATTCCAGGTAGATGTCATCGGCCGGTTGCGGGCCGAAGCTGATGTCCTTGCTGCCGATCAGCATCAGGTCCTGGTTGTACCAGTCCGACAGGTACGCACCTTTTTTTGGCGGGCTGGCTTCGGGGCTGAGGGCTTCACCTTGGGCGGATTCATCGGGCAAGACCGGTTGCGCCAGCGCGGTGTGGCTGAGAACTCCGGTAACGCCGGCCAGTAGCAGGGAAACAGCAAAAGTGCGCGCACCGCGAAGGCGGTGGCAGGAAAAAGCGTGCATTCAAAGTCCTTTTTGCGGATCAAGGCCCGGAATCACGGGCCTGTACGGTTTTGTAACGAAAATGCGGTCAACAGCGACTCGCAAACGTTTGCACAAGCCATACCAGTTTCCCAAGCCGCTGAAAAATCGATTGATTCGCGGGTTAACCTGGCGACTCGATCAACGCCCCCTCAAAGCGCCTGCAATCGTCCTCAAGCCCTTGCTCAGAACGGTCGGAAGTATCGACGCAGGGCCTTATCGCACAAAAGTATTAACACTATTTAACCGATGCTCCATCGCAGGGCATCAACTAGCGTGTGTCTGGAACAGGACGGTTTATCTGATGACCGTCATACGCTTGATACGCGTGTTGGATCTTGCCGCTGTTACACGCCTTCAAGGACGAAATCGGCCACGAAAGGAGTAGCCCGTGGAAGCAAGGTTTGGTGTCGCCCTCGTTTCGCGTTTTTCCCCACTGTCCCTTGCTGTGCATCTGAGTGTCGCCGGGTTGCTGTTTGGCGGTGTCAGTGAGCAGGCATTCGCCACCTGTTCGGCGGCGGGCTCCACGATTACCTGTTCGGGCGTTCCGAGCCTGCCGCTGTTTCTCAATGACTACAGCAGTGCCACCAGCGGCCTGACGGTCAACGTCAACTCGGGCGCGCAGATGAATGCGACGCTGGGCGGCAAAGTCATCAACCTGACCGGGGCCAATATCACCCTGAACAACTCCGGCACCGTCGACCCGGCCTTGCTGGGCCTGGTGTCGATCCTCAGTGGCGGTGCATTCATCGGCACCGGCGCGACCAGCACGGTCAGCGTGGTCAACAATGCCAGCGGGATCATGCGTGGCACGGGGATGTTGCTCGGCCTCAACCTGACCAGCATTGACGGCCTGGCTATCGGCGTGAACAACGCGGCGGCGGGTACCACGACCATTACCAACAACGGCACCATTACGTCTACCGGGCTGTCGGTCGGCGGCATCACCCTGGCCGATACCCCGGTGGTCGGGGTGTATGGCGGTTCGCAAGTCAACATGACCAACAGTGCCAGCGGCACGATCAACGGCCGGATCGCGTTCGAGACGTCGGCAGCAGGCAACACCTTCACCAACGCCGGTAACATCACCGGCGGTGTGTCGATGGGGGCGGGCAGCACCAACACCTTCTACGCGATCACCGGGTCCAGCGTTAACGTCGGTGACGGTGTGCAAGTGTCCGTCGGCCTCGGTGGCCTGGTCGGCATCAACTTGACCTTCGCCCCGACCGGCACCATCGATGGCGGCGCGGGGGGCACCAACACGCTGATCCTGCAAAACCCGATCGGCGTCGGTGGTGGCGTCACCGGGACCGGCACCGCGTCCAGCGCGACCTACGTCAACTTCAACAACCTGACCCTCAACAGCGGCACCTGGACCTTGCAGGGGCCGTTGGTCAGCGGGGCGACCACCCTCAATGGCGGTGTCGCGCAGTTCAACGACAACGCCGCGTTCGGCAGCGGTGTGCTGACGTCCAACGGCGGGATTCTTCAGGCCAGCAATGCCGGTTTGTCGCTGGCCAACCAGATCAGTCTGGGCGCCGGTGGCCTGACCCTGCAGGGCATCAACGGCACGACCCTCAACGGCGTGATTTCCGGTACTGGCGGCCTGACCAAGATCGGCAGCGGTCAGCTCAACCTCAACGGCATCAATACCTACACCGGCAACACCGTGCTCAACGGCGGGGTGGTGCTGGTGGGCAACAACCAGGCGTTCAGCACCGGCGGCATCACCGTTGACGGCGCTTCGAGCATCTCGGCAACGACGCCGATTTCGCTGGCCAACGCGATCACGCTTAACAGCACCCTGACCGCAACCGGCACCGGAGCGCTGACCCTGGGCGGGGTGATCAGCGGTACCAGCAACCTGACCAAGACCGGCAGCGGCAGCCTGACCCTCAACGGCATCAACACCTACACCGGGAACACCAGCCTCAGCGCCGGCACCTTGCGCGTCGGCAACAACAACGCGCTGGGCACCGGTGTACTCAACACCAGCAACGGCACCAGCCTCGACAGCACCGGCAACGTGACCCTGGCCAATAACGTCGGCATCACCGGTGCGTTAAACGTGCTCGGCAGCAATGCCCTGACCCTGGCCGGCATCGTCTCCGGCACCGGCGCGATCACCAAAAGCGGCAGCGCCAGCCTGACCCTGACCGGCAACAACACCAACAGCGGCACCACCGCGCTCAATGGCGGCAGCTTGCTCGTCGGCAGCAACACCGCCCTCGGCACGGGCGCGTTGAACGCAGCGGCCGGCACTACGCTGGATGCGACCACCGCCGTGACCCTGGCCAACGCGGTGGCGCTGGCGGCGGATCTTACCATCGGCGGTACTCAGGCGCTGGGCTTGAGCGGGGTCATCAGCGGCGCCGGCAATCTGATCAAGAACGGCACCGCAAACCTGACCCTCAGCGGCAACAACACCTTCTCCGGCGGCACGGCACTGAATGCCGGGACGCTGATCGTCGGCTCCAACACCGCGCTGGGCACCGGCGCACTGACCACGGCAGCGGGCACCACCCTCGATGCCAGCACCGCCGTGGCGCTGAGCAACGCGGTCGCCCTCGGCGGTAACCTGAACATCGGTGGCAGCGCCAACCTGACCCTCGGCGGCGTGGTCAGCGGCAGCGGCGGGCTGACCAAGAACGGCGCGGCGAACCTGATTCTCAACGGCACCAATACGTTCCTTGGTGCTGTTGCGTTGAACGCGGGCACCATCACAGCGGGTGCCAACGCTGCGCTGGGCAGTGGCAATATCACCGTCGGCGGCGCGGCGACCCTCGACAGCAATACCGCGGTGACGCTGAACAACAACGTCATTCTCAACAACAATCTGGGGATCGGCGGCAGCAGTGCACTGACCCTCGGCGGCGTGATCAGCGGCGCCAGCCAGTTGATCAAGAACGGCACGGCCAACCTGACCCTCAACGGCGCCAACACCTTCACCGGCGGCACCGCGCTCAACGCCGGCAGCCTGACCGTCGGAAACGGCGCGGCGCTCGGCACCGGCACGCTGACCGTGGGCGGGGCGGGCGGCACGCTCAACAGCAGCGCCAACGTGACGCTGAACAACGCCATTGCCCTGAACGCCAACCTCACCACCGGTGGCGCCAACCCGCTGACCCTCGGCGGCGTGATCAGTGGCGGCAGCAACCTGATCAAGACCGGTGCTTCGACCCTGACCCTGACCGGCAACAACACCTACACCGGCGCTACTTCGCTGAACGCCGGGACGTTGGTCGTCGGCTCCAACACTGCCCTCGGCACTGGCGTACTCAACGCCGCCAACGGCACCACGCTGGATGCCAGCACCGCGACCAGTCTGGCCAACAACGTCAACCTTGGCGGCAACGTGACCATTGGCGGCAGTAACGCGCTGACCCTCGCGGGCGTGGTCTCAGGTGTCGGTGGCCTGATCAAGAGCGGCCCGGCCGATCTGATCCTCAACGGCGCCAACACCTACTTCGGCAACACCGCGCTGAACGTCGGCAAGCTGATTGTCGGCAGCAACACCGCGCTGGGCAGCGGTGCACTGAACGCAGCGGCCGGCACCACGCTGGATACCAATACCGCCGTCACTCTGGGCAACCAGGTCAACCTCGCCGGGGCGCTCAATGTGGGCGGCAGCGCGGACCTGAGCCTAACCGGAACCGTCGCTGGTGCCGGTAGCCTGGTGAAAGACGGTGCCGCCAACCTGAGCCTCAACGGCACTAACACCTACGTCGGCGGCACCACTCTGAACGCCGGTACGCTGACTGTCGGCAACAGCTCGGCGCTCGGCACCGGCGCCTTGACCGTCGGCGGGGCAGCAACCCTCGACAGCAGTTCGCCGCTGGTCAGCCTGGCCAACGCGGTCGTGCTGAATGCGGCCCTGAGCGTTGGCGGCACACAGAACCTGACCCTCGGCGGTGTGCTCAGTGGCACCGGCCAACTGGTGAAGGACGGGGCGGCCAACCTGACCGTCAACGGCACCAACACCTTCAGCGGCGGCACCACCCTCAACGCCGGCACCCTGACCCTCGGCGCGCCCGGCGCATTGGGCAGCGGCACGCTCACCGTCGGTGGCGCCGCGACGCTGGACAACAGCAGCGCTTTCACCCTCGGCAACAACATCACCCTCGATGCCGGGTTGACGGTGGCCGGCAACAACGGCCTGACCCTCAGCGGCGTGATCGACGGCGCCGGCAGCCTGACCAAAACCGGTCTGGACGACCTGGCCCTCAGCGGCACCAACACCTTCACCGGCGCGCTGAACATTGCCGCCGGCAGCGTCACCACCCTGAGCAGCGGGGCGCTGGGCAACACCTCCGGCGCCAACATCAGCGCCGGCGCCAGCCTCAACCTCGGCAGCAACGCCAGCCTCGACGGCCTGAGCGGCAGCGGCAGCGTGCAGATCGGCGGCGGCAACACATTGACCGTGGGCGGGGTGAGCAGCACCAGCACCTTCGACGGTGACCTCAGCGGCAACGGCGGTCTGACCAAGGTCGGCACCGGCACCCTGAACCTGACCGGGATCAACGGCATCGTCGGCAACACCGCCGTCAACGGCGGCACCCTGAACCTCAGCGGTTCGCTGGCCAGTGCCCAGGTCAACGTCAATACCGGCGCCACCCTCACCGGCAACGGTTCGGCGCTCGGCGCGATGACCATCAACAGCGGCGGTCACCTGGCCCTGTCGTCGGGTAATACACTTTCGGCCGGATCGTTGACGCTCGCGGCCGGCAGCAATGTCGATGCGGCGCTGGGGGCACCTTCGACCACGTCGCTGATGAACGTCGGCGGCAACCTCACCCTCGACGGTAATCTCAACGTCACCGATGCCGGTGGGTTCGGCGTCGGTGTGTATCGTCTGTTCAACTACACCGGAGCCCTGACCAATCTGGGCCTGGACGTTGCCAGCGTGCCGGTCGGTTATGGGCTGGGCGATCTGGTGGTGCAGATCGGGGTCGCCAATCAGATCAACATTCAGGTCTCGGCGCCGAATTCGGACATTCGTTACTGGGATGGCAGCCAGACCATCGCCAACGGCACTGTCGATGGCGGCAGCGGTACCTGGAGCGGCGCCGGCACCAACTGGACCGACGCCAATGGTCTGGTCAATCAGACCTGGGCCGGCGACTTCGCGGTATTCCAGGGCACGGCCGGCACGGTGTCGGTCAACGGCACGCAACTGTTCACCGGCATGCAGTTCCTCACCGATGGCTACAACGTGGTCAACGGCACCTCGGGGCTGCTGACCGCCGTCAACGGTGCCGGCGGCACCACGGCGATGCGCGTTGATCCGGGCGTGACCGCCACAGTCGGCGTGAACATCAACGGCAGCGGCATTCTCAATAAACTCGACAGCGGCACCCTGGTGCTCAATGGCGCCAACAGCTACACCGGCGGCACGCAACTCGATGGCGGCAAAATCGTGGTCGGCAGCAACACCGCGCTGGGCAACGGTGCGTTGATCGCCAATGCCGGCACGCAACTGGACAGCAACACCGCCGTGACCCTGGCCAACGCGGCCACGCTCAACGGTAACCTCACGATCGTTGGCAGCAACGCGCTGACCCTCAACGGCGTGATCAACGGCACCGGCGGGCTGATCAAGAACGGCTCGGCCAACCTGACCCTTGGCGGCAACAACGCCTTCCTCGGCCCGGTGGCATTGAACGCGGGCGGACTGGTTCTGGCGTCGAACAGCGCGCTGGGTTCGGCCACTCTGAACGCGGCGAACGGCACTACCCTGGATGCCGGCAGTGCTGTCACGGCGGGTAACGCGATCAACCTGGCGGGCAACCTCGGCATCGTCGGCAGCAACGATCTGACACTCAGCGGTGCGATCAACGGCGCCGGCAGCCTGACCAAGAACGGCGCGGCCAACCTGATCCTGAGCGGGGCCAACAACTTCCTCGGCGGCGTCACCCTCAACGCCGGCACCCTGACCGCCGGCAGCAACGGCGCCCTCGGTCTGGGCAACCTGACGGTGGCCGGTGCTTCGGCGCTGGACAGCAACACCTCGGTGTCGCTGGGCAACAACGTGGTACTCAACGCCAATCTGACCAACACCGGCAACAGCGACGTGGCCCTCAGCGGCGTGGTCAGCGGCACTGGCGGTTTGATCAAGAACGGCGCCTCCAACCTGATCCTCAACGGCATCAACACCTACAGCGGCGGCACCACGCTGAACGCCGGCACCGTGACCCTCGGCACCGCGGCGGGCCTGGGTTCCGGCGCGGTGACCGTGACGGGCGCGTCGACCCTCGACACCACGGCGCCGCTGGTGCTGGCCAACAACCTCAACGTCAATGCCAACCTGAGCGTGGCCGGCAACAACAACCTGACGCTCGGCGGCGTGATCGCCGGGGCGGGCACCCTGACCAAGAACGGTCTGGCCGACCTGACGCTGTCCGGCAACAACACCTTCAGCGGCACCTTCGACGTGCAGTCCGGCAGCCTGACCACCCTGGGCAACTCGGCACTGGGCAGCAACGCCGGAGTCAATCTCGGCAATGCCGCGACGCTGAACCTCGGCGGTTCGGGCAGCCTCGCCAGCCTGACCGGCAGCGGCACCGCATTGATCGGCGGCGGCAACACGCTGAGCATCGGCGGCAACAACGCCAGCAGCATTTTCGGCGGTGTGCTCACCGGCACCGGCGAACTGAGCAAACTCGGCACCGGCACGCTGACCCTGACCGGCCTCAACAGCCTGACCGGCAACACCACGGTCAACGCCGGCACCTTGAATGTCAGCGGCTCGCTGGACAGCGCCAGTGTGCTGGTCAACAGCGGCGGCACCCTGACCGGCGGCGGCTCGCTCGGCGGGGCCGTGACCGTGGCGGATGGCGGTCATCTGGCCGGCGCCACCGGCAGCACCCTGTCGGTGAATTCGCTGGTGTTCAACGCCAACTCCAACTTCGATGTCGGCCTCGGCACACCGGTCTCCGGTGGCGGCAACGCGCTGGTCAACGTCGGCGGTAACCTGACCCTCGACGGCACCCTCAACGTCAGCGACATCGGTGGGTTCGGCAGCGGCGTGTACCGCTTGATCAACTACACCGGCGGCCTGACCGACAACGGCATGCTGATCGGCACCGTGCCGGGCAGCGTCACTCCGGGCGACCTGACCCTGCAAACCGCGCTGGCCAACCAGATCAACCTGCTGGTCACCGCACCGGGCGTCACCGTGCAGTTCTGGGACGGCAACCAACTCGTCGCCAACGGTTCGGTGGATGGCGGCAGCGGCACCTGGGGCACCGGCACCACCAACTGGACCGACGTCAACGGCACCACCAATCAGGCCTGGACCAACAGCTTCGCGGTGTTCCAGGGTACGGCGGGCACCGTCACCGTCAACGGTGCGCAAACCATCACTGGCATGCAGTTCGTCACCGATGGCTACAGCCTGCAGAACGGCACGGCCGGGTCGCTGAATCTGGTCAACGGTTCGCTGGGCAATGCCACCGTGCGGGTCGATCCGAACGTCACCGCGACCGTGGGCGTGGCGCTCAACGGTGCCGGCACACTGGGCAAATACGACACCGGCACTTTGGTGCTCAATGCGGCCAACGGCTACACCGGCGGCACCGCGCTCAATGGCGGCAAGATCGTGGTCGGCAACAACGCGGCCCTCGGCACCGGCGTGTTGACCGCCGCCAACGGCACGGCGCTGGACAGCAACGCAGCGGTCAGTCTGGCCAACGCCGTGGTGCTCAATGGCGGACTCACCGTCGCCGGCTCCAACGCCTTGACCCTCGGCGGAGTGGTCAGCGGCAGCGGCAGTCTGATCAAGACCGGCGCGTCGAGTCTGACCCTCAACGGCAGCAACACGTACAGCGGTGGCACTCAACTGTCTGGCGGCTCGCTGATCCTGGGCAACAACAGCGCGATCAGCAGCGGCGCCCTCAGCGTGCTGGGCAATGGCACCCTCGACAGCACCTCTGCGCTGCAACTGGCCAACGCCATCAACCTGGGTGCGCAACTGACCCTGGCCGGCAACCAGAACACCACCCTGATCGGTGCGATCACCGGCAGCGGCAGCCTGGTGAAAAACGGCAGTGGCGACCTCGTCCTCAGCGGCGCCAACACTTACAACGGCGGCACGACGCTGAACGGCGGCAGCACCCGTGGCGACACCAGCAGCCTGCAAGGCGCCATCGCCAACAACGCGACGCTGACCTTCGAGCAGAACAGCGACGGCAGCTACACCGGCAATCTGACCGGCGCCGGCAACTTGAACAAAACCGGCACCGGTGCCTTGCTGCTGACCGGCAACAACACCTTCACCGGCAACACCGCGGTGCAGGCCGGTTCGCTGAACGTCAACGGTGTGCTCAACAGTGCAAACGTCAACGTTGCGAGCGGGGCGAAAATCGGCGGCAGCGGCGTGTTCGCCGGCGCCGTGCAATTGGCCAACGGTGCGACGCTGACGGGTGGCGGCGCTGCAACGCCGTTGTCGGTCGGTTCGCTGGCGTTGTCTTCGGGCACCAACCTGGACTTCACCCTCGGCTCGGCCGCCAGTTCCACAACCGTGGTCAACGTCGCCGGCAACCTGACCCTCGACGGCACGCTGAACATCAGCAACGCCGGCGGCTTCGGCACCGGGGTCTATCAACTGTTCAGCTACGGCGGCAGCCTGACCAACAACGGACTGGTCTACGGCAGCCTGCCGGTGTCGGCGGCCAACCTGACCCTGCAGACCGCGCTGGCCAATCAGGTCAACCTGCTGGTGCAGAACACACCGGGTGAAGTGCAGTTCTGGAACGGCGGCACCACCAATCCGGACGGCAGCATCGGTGGCGGCAGCGGCGTGTGGGGGCCGGGCACCAACTGGACCGATCCGAGCGGTACCCAGGCGTTGGCGTCGAACGGTCAGTTCGCCGTGTTCGGCGGGCAGAGCGGGACGGTCACCGTGCAAGGCAATCAGAACTTTACCGGGTTGCAGTTCCTCTCCAGCGGTTACAGCCTGGTTCCAGGCGCCGGCGGTACGCTGACCCCGGTCAACGGCCCGGGCGGCAGCCTCGCGCCGGTGCGGGTGAATGCCGGTGGCAGCGCGGAAATCTCCGCACCGCTGGTGGGCAGTGGCGGTATCGAGAAGCTCGATTCCGGCACTCTGGTCCTCAGCGGCGCCAACACCTACAGCGGCGGGACCACGGTCAGCGGCGGTACGCTGATCGGTAATACCACCAGCCTGCAAGGCAACATCCTCAACAACGCCTCGCTGGTGTTCCAGCAGAACGCCAACGGCCAGTTCAACGGTCGCCTCAGCGGTGTTGGCGCCCTGGCCAAACGCGGTGCCGCGCGCTTGCTGCTGACCGGTGATCAGCCCTTCAGCGGCACCGTGGCGGTGGATCAGGGCGTGCTGCAAGTCGGCAGCCGTGCGGCGCGGGCCTCGCTTGCCGGGCAGGTCACCGTGGCCAATGGCGCGGGCCTGAGCGGTAATGGCAGCGTCGGTTCGGTGGTCAACCATGGCGTGGTGGCTTCCGGTGGTGAGGACGGCACCTTGAGTGTCGCCGGCAATCTGACCAACGCCGCTGACGGTGTGCTGGCCCTGACCGTCAGTTCGCCGACGGCTACTCCGCTGGCCGTCGGTGGTACCGCGACCTTGAGTGGTGGTCTGCAGGTCAACAGCCTGGCACCGTTCACCGGCAACACCGTGTACTCGCTGATCACCGCCGGTGGCGGGGTGACCGGCACCTTCAGCGCCGCCGACCTGCCGCAATATGCCTTCCTCGACACGGCGTTGGTGTATGACCCGAACGCGGTGAACCTGTTGGTCAGCCGCAACGGCAACTCGTTCGTCGACGTCGCTGCTACTCGCAACCAGCGCAACACCGCTTCGGCGTTGATGCGCAACGGCGCGGCGGGCAGCGCGTTGCAGGACGAAATCGTCAACCTCAGCGTGGCCGGGGCACGTAACGCCTTCGACAGTCTGTCGGGGGAAATCCATGCCAGCACCGCCAGCGCAGTCCTCGAGGATTCGCGCTACGTGCGGGACGCGGTCAACGACCGTATGCGCCAGCCGTCGTGCAGCGCGCCGGACGATCCACGCCGCGCCCTGGCCCCGAGCGACAACCAACTGAGCAGCAACGGCTGCCACGGCGAAATGGTCGGTTGGGCCCGTGCACTCGGCGCCTGGGGCGAGTCGGACGGCAACAGCAACAGTGCGAAGCTGGATCGCAACCTGAGCGGCTTCATGCTCGGCACCGACAAGCAGCTCGACGACCAATGGCGCGTCGGCATGGCCGCCGGCTACACCCGCAGCGATCTGGACGCCCATGATCGTCGCTCGGATGCCACGGTCGAGAGCTACCACCTGGCGGCGTACCTCAACTCGCAATTCGATGCCCTGGCGGTGCGCCTCGGTGCGGCGTACAGCTGGCACGACATCGAGACCAAACGCGACGTCAGCGTCGGTGCCTACAACGACCGATTGAAGGCCAATTACGACGCGCGCAGCGCCCAGGTGTTCGGTGAAGTCGGCTATGCCATCGAAGCGGCCGGGATTGCCCTGGAACCGTTCGCCGGTCTGGCCTACGTCAACTACGACAGCGACAAGGCCAAGGAGAAAGGCGGGGTGGGGCGTCTGCGCGCCGAGTCCGATCAGGACATCACCTTCTCGACTCTGGGCGTGCGCGCCGGCAAGGTCATCACCCTGGCCAACGGCGGGCAATTCACCCCGCGCGCGGCGCTCGGCTGGCGGCATGCCTTCGGCGACACCAAGCCCGACGCCGACCTGACCTTCATCGACGGCGGCGCCTCGTTCAACACCCAGGGCGTGCCGATTGCCAAGGACAGCGCGGTGGTCGAAGCGGGCGTGGACTTCCAGATCAGCCCGACCGGCAAACTCGGTATCGGTTACTCGGGGCAGTTGTCGAACGAGAGCAACGACCATGCGATGACCATCAGCTTCAGCCTCGGATTCTGATTCAGGAGCGAAGCACTTCAGCCGCCCGCAAGGGCGGTTTTTTTTTGCCAGTTCACAGGCTGCGGCAGTTGCCTTCACCGAAGCTCGGATCTTGCTGTAGGCGTTTGCTGAAGCGGCAGGCTTGTTTCTGGCATCACGGACATGTCCTACATGATTAAACGATTGTCCTGACTGCGTCGAACCGTAGACCCACGCAAAGTCCCGAGCCTGAAAAAGGCACAGGGAAATGTGAATGTTCGGCGCCAGCAAACCGGTTGTATTCAGACTCGATATAGAGGGTTTTTCCCACGACCTTCAGGTGTTCGAATTCCGGGCCAGGGAAGCGCTCAACCAAACCTACCAGGTCGAACTCGAGCTGGTCAGTGAACGCCGCGACCTTGATCTCGAAGCCCTGCTGCACCGGCCAGCCTTTTTGTCATTCTGCCCGGACGGCTCTGGCATTCACGGCCAGATCCATCGAGTCGCGCAAGGTGATTCGGGCACACGCTTGACCCGCTACCAGATTGTTCTGGTGCCCCATCTGGCCTACCTTGCCCATCGTCATAACCAACGAATTTTCCAGCATCAGAGCGTGCCGCAAATCATCGCCCGCGTGTTGAGTGACCATGGCATGCAGCCGGATGCCTGGCGCTTCCAGCTCAGCGCCGAATACCAGCCTCGTCTGTATTGCGTGCAATTTGAAGAGACGGACTTGTTCTTCATTCAGCGCTTGTGTGAGGAGGAGGGACTGCACTTTCATTTTCAGCACAGTCGCGACGGGCACCTGCTGGTATTCGGTGATGATCAGAGCGCTTTCCCCACGCCGGCTGCACCGACGGCTTATGCACAAGGCAGCGGCATGGTTGCCGAAACTGCGGCCATAGACCGCTTCAACGTCCGCCTGGAAACCCGCACCACGCACGTCAGCCGCCGTGATTACCACTTCGAAAAGCCCACCGTGCAACTGGACGCCGAAGCCAAGGAAACGCGGCTTCCAGTGCTTGAGGATTACCGCTTTCCGGGTCAGTTCACTCATCGCGATCGGGGTAGACATCTCAGTCAGCGCGCCCTTGAGCGGCATCGCGCCGATTACCGTCAAGCACAGGGGCGCAGCGATCAGAGCCTGCTGCGCAGTGGCAGCTTCGTCGACATGAGCGAGCACCCACGCAACGATTACAACGGTTTATGGCTGCTGACCAGCGTCGATCATCTTGGCCGACAGCCGCAAGTGCTGGAAGAGTCGGCGACCGATCTTGCTACCGCAGACGACTTCACTCAGGGCTATCGCAACCACTTCGTCGCGACGCCCTGGGACGTCATTTTTCGCCCCGCCCTCGAACACCGTAAACCCCGAATCAACGGCAACCAACATGCCGTGGTGACCGGGCCGCCCGGCGAAGAGATTTACTGCGATGCCTACGGCCGGGTGAAAGTCCAACTGCTGTGGGACCGCGAAGGCCAGCTCAATGAACAATCCAGTTGCTGGTTGCGCGTAGCCACAGGCTGGGCTCATGACCAATACGGCAGCGTGCAGATTCCGCGCGTCGGCATGGAAGTGCTGGTCGGGTTCACCGAGGGGGATCCGGACAAGCCGTTCGTGCTGGGTTGCCTGCCCAACGCCGTGACGCCAGTGCCGCTGGATCTGCCAGCAGAGCAGACCCGCAGTATCTGGCGCAGCCAGAGCAGCCCCGGTGGTGGCGGTTACAACGAGCTGCGCATCGAGGACAAAAAAGGCGCCGAAGAAATCGCCATCCGCGCGCAACGTGACCTTGTCCAGCTCGTGCTCAATGACCAGCGAGTCCAGGTCGACAATCAACGCACCGTGGTCGTTGGCGGCATTGCCAGTCATGAGCTGCACAGCGACGAACACCATCTGACCCACGGCAATCGCCTGACCGAAATCAAGCAGGACGATCATCTGTGGGTGCAGGGCGACCGCCACATTCGGGTCGCCAGCCAACGGCTCAGCGCCGGTCAGCAAATCCACCTCGGGGCCGGTCAGCAAGTGGTCATCGACGGCGGCACCCATGTGACGATCAAGGCCGGCGGGCATTGGTTGACGCTGGGGCCCGAAGGCATTTGCAGCAGCGTGCCGATTCTTCAGGGCGGCGCGCCTGCGCCGGGAATGGCGGCGCAACCTTTGGTGCCGGGGGCGTTGCCGTTGTTGAAAGTGGCATTTGATCCGGTTCAGCAACGCCATGCCCTGCTGTCTACGCGCACTTCGCGTTGTCTGATCTGCGAGGCTGCCCGCGCGTGAGCCTTTCGACCGGTCTGCCCGACGATTTGCCATGGACCCGACACCAGGCCTTTTTGCTGCTGGATGGGGCGACGATCAGTGATCTGCCAACGCGGTTGAAGCAGATTAACCCTTCGGTCAGCACATTGGCTCTGTATGACCAGCCACCCTTCGCGGCACTGCGCGATCTGTCGCCGTTGCTCGTGGCCATCCAGCGGGCTGACGAGCCATTGGCATGGTTCTTCCTGCAACACGCAGCGCAAGAGTGGGGCGTGCTGTTGTTCAGCTGCGCGCCGATGCACAGCGTTGGTGAACACCTGCGCAAACTGCTGAGCGTCGAATTGCCGGCCGGGCAATCGGCGTTGTTGCGGCTGGCCGATGCCGGGGTGGTGCATGCGCTGTATGCCAGTGGCGATCAGCGTCTGTTCGGGCCCTTGACCTGTGTGGCAACGGCGGACTGCGTCAACGATGCCTGGCACGTCCATCGGCCTCGGCAGGCCGAGTGTCCGGAGCTGCCTGTCCCTTATTGTCTGAACCCGGAACAGAACGCGGCGCTGGATCAGGTGGATCGGCGCCGAGCGTTGCTGGATCTGGATGCGCATCTGTTGAAGCACTTTTCCCGATTTCATGTCGGAGAAACCCTGACCCAGCGCTGGCCAACGCTGCAGCAAATGGAAGCCCAGGCCAGCGCGCTTGGCCTGAGCAGCCGATCCGAGTTGTTCAACTTCGCCAACCTGCTGGCGTTGCTCGACAGCCGCGATATCGCCCAACACCCGCAAATCCACCACTTGTTCCACACGCCTTCTCTGCAATCACCGGGCGAGCGCCTCACGCTGGCCGTTGATGTGGCGCAGCGTTGGGCCAGTCAAAGGGAACGCCCATGACCCATCCCGCCATCCTCGACGCTGCCGCCGCCTCGAAAGCCCCCATCGTTGCGCCCGCGGCTTGCCCGCTGCAACAAACCCATGTGCAACTGCTGCCGTTGAGCTACGGCCTGGTGGAAAGAGCGTTCGATCCGGGCACCGAATTGAAATTGCCGTACACCTTGACCGCCCGCCCGCTGGGCATTCGCCGGCTGCGCGATGGCTGGCTGTACATCATCGACAGCCTCAGCGGCGAGTTGTACGAATACCGAATGCTCGACGGTATCGTCACGGCCCTGCTGCACCAGGGCAAACAGGTCAGCGAGGATCAGCGCGCAGCGATTGAAGCGCATCCGGCGCTGATCTTTCCCCGGCAAAGTACGTTGTACGTGACCTTTGCCGAGGTGCAGTGGACGGCGGGCAAGTGCCATCAGGTGCTGGACAGCCGCGAGGAGCGCGAGCACTTCATGCAGGCGGTCGATCTTGCAGCGGTGAACTGTCTGACCGGTGGCGAGCATTTACTCACCGTGGAGCAGACCAGACAGTGGTTGGCGGAGGTGGCCGCCGGCGCGGAACCTGTCGCGGAGGTTGACGCGACGCGGATGCCAACCGTGCAGGTCAGCGACGCTCCCGAGCACGAACGCGAACCTTATCTGTGGGAGCAACCGCGGCGTTTTCGCCCAGCGCACATCGGCGAATTCCTCGGCCGGGTGCGCGGGCCCTATCAGGACGACACGCTGTTTCTGCTGGTCAACGACGATCTGGGTGTGATGCGCGATCTGGCGGAGTATCAGGACACCGTGGTCGGCTGGGTCGATGAGTGGAGCAACACCGGCAACAACGCGCGCGATTATCTGCTCGCCAGCTATATCGAGTCGCTGAGCCAACTGAGCGAGACCGATGTCGACGGATTGGCCAAGACCAGCGAACAGCCGCAGGCCAAAGCCCTGTTTGCCGATCTGGAACAGTTGCCCGAGCCGGATCGCGAGAATACGCGCAAGGCGTTGCTCGATTATTTGAACAAGGGCGGGGATGTCCAGGCCGATGCGCCGGCGCCGCCCGAACTGCAAAAACTGCGCGCTCAGGGTTTTGATGACGGCATGGGACAGAATCGTCTGGCCCCTACGGCTGAGGTGGATCGGCGTTTTTACACGCGCCAGTACTTCGAAGCCGTCGCTCCCCAGGACTTTGTCGAACAGCATCTGGAGACGCTGATCCGCCTCGGCAAGGATCAGGATCGGCGCATCAAAGACGTGCTCGACGGCCCGCTACTCAGCGGTAAACGCGGGATCAACGACCTGATCGACCGCCCGGCGATGGACGAGCGACTGAACCTCCTGCGTGACGACCTCGGTCGCTGGAACCGCCTGCTCGAACGCATCACCGCCGACCGCACGCAACTGCTGGTCGGCGGACGCTTCCATCGTTCGGCCTGGTACTACGACGCGCAAGTGGCGGCACAACTCCATCAGGCCCTCAGCGCCGAATACGCCTGCCTCAAGGACCTGTGCCGCAGCGACGAAGCCAGCGAAAAAATGCTCGGTTATCTGGAGGAACACCCGGAACTGACCCGAACGGTCTTCTACACCTTGCCGCTGCGCCTGCAATCGGAGCAGAGCGGGCAATACTCAACGCTGTTCAACGCCCTTATGGCCACGTTCAACAACCTGCCGGACTGGCTGGCCAGGCTGAAAAGGATCGAACAACCGCAACTGCCGGCCCTCGATGAAATGCCCGAACACACCCGCGTCGTCGCGGCGGCGGTGCAGGACACCTACAGCCCGGCATTGAACCTGGGCCTGAACCGCGTGCTGGAAGGCTTCGACCTCTCGGCCGAAAAAATCCCCGACCTCGATGAACTGTTCCAGCGCCTGCCCAAAGCACTGCGCCTGCGCCTGTTCGACGCGGCAAAAACCAGCGGCGTGACCTTCACCGTCGCCAGCCCGGCTGAGCAGTCCGCGCTGCAAACGGTGATCAAGGAGGTTCTGCGCGAACGCGAATACCTCACGACCCTCAACCGCGAACGCAACCAGATCACCCACAACAAGAATCGTCAGGGGCACAAGACGGCGAGAGCGGTGGAGCTGCAGGAAGAGATCGTGCGGGTGCGGGCGCAATTGACGCAGATCGAAGGGCGATTGGCGGCAGCGTTAAGCCCGATTGAAGAACTGCCGGACCGCTCGGCCCGGTTGTACGGCGCGACGCCTGCGAGGGCAGGGGTGACGGTGGTGTTTCCGCCGGCGCAGCAGCAGGAACTGCGCGGGTTGTTGGGGAATATCCGGGCGGGATTGGGC
>NZ_JBWKZE010000047.1:0-31593 GCF_059424205.1 Pseudomonas sp. GW456-12-1-14-TSB6 | reverse complement strand
CCGCGTCCCTGCGGCAAGGGACGCGGAGCGTCCCGGGCTGCATTCCCACGCAGAGCGTGGGAACGATCATGTCGTTCTGCGTGGGAACGACCCCGCGCAAACCACCGCTCGTCCCCTCTCCCGCCCCGCAGTTGAAATCCTCTCCACCACCCCCATATGAATGGGCATAAGGCATTTTCGCCCCGCAGTGTGGAGACTCTTCCCTTGACCACCATCGTTTCAGTCCGCCGCCACGGCAAAGTCGTCATGGGCGGCGACGGCCAGGTTTCTCTCGGCAATACCGTGATGAAAGGCAACGCGAAGAAAGTTCGTCGCCTGTACCACGGCGAAGTCATCGCCGGTTTCGCCGGTGCCACCGCCGACGCCTTCACCTTGTTCGAACGTTTCGAAGGCCAGCTCGAGAAACACCAGGGCCACCTGATCCGCGCCGCCGTCGAACTCGCCAAAGAATGGCGCACCGACCGTTCCCTGAGCCGCCTCGAAGCGATGCTCGCGGTCGCCAACAAGGACGCCTCGCTGATCATCACCGGCAACGGTGACGTGGTCGAACCCGAAGACGGCCTGATCGCCATGGGTTCCGGTGGTGCCTATGCGCAAGCCGCCGCCAGCGCCCTGCTGAAGAAGACCGATCTGTCGGCCCGCGAAATCGTCGAGACCGCTCTCGGCATCGCCGGCGACATCTGTGTATTCACCAACCACACCCAGACCATTGAGGAGCAGGATCTCGCTGAATAAGCCTGACGCGGCCCCAGTGCCACGGCTTGTTTCTGCTTGAGGACCGTCAATTATTATGTCCATGACTCCCCGCGAAATCGTCCACGAACTCAACCGCCACATCATCGGCCAGGACGATGCCAAGCGCGCCGTCGCGATTGCCCTGCGCAACCGCTGGCGCCGCATGCAGCTGCCTGAAGAGCTGCGCGTTGAAGTGACCCCGAAGAACATCCTGATGATCGGCCCGACCGGTGTCGGTAAAACCGAGATCGCCCGTCGTCTGGCCAAGCTGGCCAACGCACCGTTCATCAAGGTCGAAGCGACCAAATTCACCGAAGTCGGCTACGTCGGCCGTGACGTCGAATCGATCATCCGTGATCTGGCCGATGCCGCGATCAAGATGCTGCGCGAGCAGGAAATGACCCGCGTTCGCCACCGCGCCGAAGACGCCGCCGAGGACCGTATCCTCGACGCCCTGCTGCCACCGGCACGCATGGGC
Source organism: Pseudomonas sp. GW456-12-1-14-TSB6 (assembly GCF_059424205.1). NCBI lineage: Bacteria > Pseudomonadati > Pseudomonadota > Gammaproteobacteria > Pseudomonadales > Pseudomonadaceae > Pseudomonas > Pseudomonas sp. GW456-12-1-14-TSB6. The sequence goes on along the minus strand of NZ_JBWKZE010000047.1, from coordinate 30,380 downwards.
TTCAGCAATGAAGAAGCGCCGACCCAGGATTCCAACACCCGCCAGCTGTTCCGCAAACGCCTGCGCGAAGGTCAGCTGGACGACAAGGAAATCGAGATCGAAGTCGCCGAAATGGCCGGCATCGAGATCGCCACGCCTCCGGGCATGGAAGAAATGACCAACCAGTTGCAGAACCTGTTCGCCAACATGGGCAAGGGCAAGAAGAAGGCCCGCAAGCTCAAGGTCAAGGAAGCGCTGAAACTGGTACGCGACGAAGAAGCCGGTCGCCTGGTCAACGAAGAAGAGTTGAAGGCCAAGGCTCTGGAAGCCGTCGAGCAGCACGGCATCGTGTTCATCGACGAAATCGACAAGGTCGCCAAGCGCGGCAATGTCGGCGGCGCCGATGTGTCCCGCGAGGGCGTGCAACGTGACCTGCTGCCGCTGATCGAAGGCTGCACCGTCAACACCAAGCTGGGCATGGTCAAGACCGACCACATCCTGTTCATCGCCTCCGGTGCGTTCCACCTGAGCAAGCCGAGCGATCTGGTGCCGGAGCTGCAAGGCCGTCTGCCGATCCGTGTGGAACTCAAGGCCCTGAGCCCGCAGGACTTCGAACGCATCCTCAGCGAACCGCACGCCTCGCTCACCGAGCAATACTGCGCGCTGCTGAAAACCGAAGGCCTGAACATCCAGTTCCAGCCGGAAGGCATCAAGCGTCTGGCGGAGATCGCCTGGCAGGTCAACGAGAAGACCGAGAACATCGGTGCCCGTCGCCTGCACACGCTGCTCGAGCGTCTGCTGGAAGAGGTGTCGTTCAGTGCCGGCGACCTGGCCAGCGCCCACGACGACAAGGCGATCGAGATCGACGCCGAATACGTCAACAGCCACCTGGGCGAATTGGCGCAGAACGAAGACCTGTCCCGTTATATTCTGTAGAGCTGCCAGCTCCGAGCTACAAGCGGCAAGCTGAGTTAAGCTTGCCGCTTGTAGCTTGCAGCTAAAGGCTTTTTTCTATGCTTCCCACCGACATCAAACTGCACAAAGCCTCGAAAACCCTGTCGCTCAAATACGCGTCCGGCGAGGAATACACCCTGCCCGCCGAATTCCTGCGCGTGCACTCCCCCTCCGCCGAGGTCCAGGGCCACGGCAAACCGATCCTGCAATTCGGCAAGCTGCACGTCGGCCTGACCAAAGTAGAACCGGCCGGTCAGTACGCACTGAAACTGACCTTCGACGACGGTCACGACAGCGGCCTGTTCACCTGGGATTACCTGTACGAGCTAGGGCGACGTCATGACGCACTCTGGGCCGATTATCTGGCCGAACTCAAAGCCGCCGGCAAAACCCGCGACCCGGACCAGTCCGTCGTCAAGCTGATGCTCTAGTCCGCGCCTCGGACTGTTTAGAGGGCATTTTCTAGATTCATCTGTTTGAATGCTCCGCTAAAGCGGCCCGGGATCGGCTGCTTGCGAAAAAAATCAATCTCGGGTAACCAATGGAACTGGCAAGTTCCCTGCAGTGCTCTACGACTGTAAAGCAGCTATGCAGAATCAACGGTCACCCGAGCAGTAGTACCTGGCATTGGCTGTGGAACTGCACAGCAGAAAACCGGGTACTCGTCTCAGGACAATGGAGCGTCGTAGATGAGTAACAAGAATAACGATGATTTGAAGTACCAGGCCTCGGAGAACACCCTGGGGCTGAATCCTGTCGTTGGGCTACGCGGAAAGGATCTGCTGGCCTCTGCTCGAATGGTGCTGACCCAGGCCATCAAACAACCTATCCATAGTGTCAAACACGTCACCCAGTTCGGCCTTGAACTGAAGAACGTGCTGTTCGGCAAATCAGATCTGCAACCGGCGGGCGATGACCGTCGCTTCGTCGATCCGGCGTGGAGTCAGAACCCGCTGTACAAACGTTATCTGCAAACCTATCTGGCGTGGCGCAAGGAACTCCATGCCTGGATCGACGACAGCAGCCTCTCGCCCAAGGACATCGCGCGCGGCCACTTCGTGATCAACCTGATGACCGAGGCCATGGCGCCGACCAACACGGCGGCCAACCCGGCGGCGGTTAAACGCTTCTTCGAGACCGGCGGCAAGAGCCTGCTCGACGGCCTCTCGCACCTGGCCAAGGATCTGGTGCACAACGGCGGCATGCCGAGCCAGGTCAACATGGGCGCGTTCGAGGTCGGCAAGAGCCTGGGTGTGACCGAAGGCGCGGTGGTGTTTCGCAACGACGTGCTGGAGCTGATCCAGTACAAGCCGATCACCGAACAAGTGCACGAGCGCCCGCTGCTGGTGGTGCCGCCGCAGATCAACAAGTTTTACGTATTCGATTTGAGCCCGGACAAGAGCCTGGCGCGCTTCTGCCTGCGCAACAATGTGCAGACCTTCATCGTCAGCTGGCGCAACCCGACCAAGGAACAGCGCGAGTGGGGCCTTTCCACCTACATCGAGGCCCTGAAGGAAGCGGTCGATGTGGTCACCGCGATCACCGGCAGCAAGGACGTCAACATGCTCGGCGCCTGCTCCGGCGGCATCACCTGCACCGCCCTGCTCGGCCACTACGCGGCGATCGGCGAGAACAAGGTCAACGCCCTGACCCTGCTGGTCAGCGTGCTCGATACAACGCTGGACAGCGACGTCGCGCTCTTCGTCGACGAGCAGACCCTGGAGACCGCCAAGCGCCATTCGTACCAGGCCGGCGTGCTCGAAGGCAAAGACATGGCCAAGGTCTTCGCCTGGATGCGCCCGAATGACCTGATCTGGAACTACTGGGTCAACAACTACCTGCTCGGCAACGAACCGCCGGTGTTCGACATCCTGTTCTGGAACAACGATACGACTCGACTGCCGGCCGCGTTCCACGGCGACCTGATCGAGATGTTCAAAAACAACCCACTGATCCGCCCCAATGCACTGGAAGTGTGCGGCACGCCGATCGACCTCAAGCAGGTGACCGCCGACATTTTCTCGCTGGCGGGCACCAACGACCACATCACGCCGTGGAAGTCCTGCTACAAGTCAGCGCAGCTGTTTGGTGGCAAGGTGGAATTCGTGCTGTCCAGCAGCGGGCATATCCAGAGCATTCTGAACCCGCCGGGCAACCCGAAATCGCGCTACATGACCAGCGACGAAATGACCGCCAATGCCGATGACTGGCAGGAAAACTCGACCAAGCACGCCGACTCCTGGTGGCTGTACTGGCAGGCGTGGCAGGCGGCCCGTTCGGGCGAATTGAAGAAAGCACCAACGAAACTGGGCAACAAGGCGTATCCGGCAGGCGAAGCTTCACCGGGCACTTACGTTCACGAGCGGTAACCGACACACCTCACTCCCTTTCGGGAGTGAGGTGAACACTGAGATTGCGACCCACAGGGCCTTGAAGCATGCCGCACCCGTTCATCTTTCGAACCGTCGAGCTGGATGGCCAGACCATCCGCACGGCGGTCCGCCCCGGCAAGCCTCACTTGACGCCCTTGCTGATATTCAACGGCATCGGCGCCAACCTGGAGCTGGTGTTTCCTTTTGTCGCGGCGCTGGATCCGGACCTGGAAGTGATCGCCTTCGACGTGCCCGGTGTCGGTGGCTCTTCGACGCCGAGCCGGCCGTATCGCTTTCCCGGGCTGGCGAAACTCACCGCGCGGATGCTCGATTACCTCGACTACGGACAGGTCAACGTGATCGGCGTGTCCTGGGGTGGCGCGCTGGCGCAGCAGTTCGCCTACGACTATCCCGAGCGCTGCAAGAAGCTGGTGCTGGCAGCGACCGCTGCCGGTGCAGTGATGGTGCCGGGCAAGCCGAAGGTGCTGTGGATGATGGCCAGCCCACGGCGCTACATCCAGCCGTCCCATGTGATCCGTATCGCCCCGATGATCTACGGCGGCTCGTTCCGCCGCGACCCGACACTCGCCGCCAGCCATGCGGCCAAGGTGCGTTCGGCGGGCAAGCTCGGTTACTACTGGCAACTGTTCGCGGGCCTGGGCTGGACCAGCATTCACTGGCTGCACAAGATTCACCAGCCGACGCTGGTATTGGCCGGTGATGACGATCCGCTGATCCCGCTGATCAACATGCGCATGCTCGCCTGGCGCATCCCCAACGCGCAGCTGCACATCATCGACGACGGGCATCTGTTCCTGATTACCCGAGCCGAGGCGGTGGCGCCGATCATCATGAAATTCCTCCAGGAGGAACGTCAGCGTGCGGTGATGCATCCGCACCCGACACCGCTGGGCGGATAACCGCCCCGGCACGGATTTCTGGAGAGCGTCTTGCAGCGCTTCCGGACAGGTGCGTGGCAGGGAGCCGGCGCAGGCAACAACCCGCAACAGCGTCTATGGTGTTCTGGTTCGGTGTGTTTGTTTTTGGCCTGAAGACGAAGGAGTGTTGAGTCATGCGTGACAAACCAGCGACGGGCGTCGTGCCCAGCCCCGCCGTGTTCATCAATGCACAGAGTGCCATGACCGGTCTGCGCGGCCGGGACCTGATCTCGACCTTGCGCAACGTTGCAGCCCACGGGCTGCGCAATCCGATCCACAGTGCAAAACACGCCTTGAAGCTGGGAGGCGCGCTCGGACGCGTGCTGCTCGGCGAAACCCTGCACCCGACCAATCCGCAGGACAGCCGCTTCGCCGATCCGGCGTGGAGCCTGAACCCGTTCTACCGGCGCAGCCTGCAGGCTTATCTGGCCTGGCAGAAACAGGTCAAGAGCTGGATCGACGAGAGCAGCATGAGCGACGACGACCGCGCCCGCGCGCACTTCGCCTTCACCCTGCTCAACGACGCCGTGGCGCCCTCCAACACCCTGCTCAATCCGCTGGCGGTGAAGGAGCTGTTCAACTCCGGCGGCCACAGTCTGGTGCGCGGTCTCAGCCATCTGTTCGATGATCTGCTGCACAACGACGGCCTGCCACGCCAGGTGACCAAACAGGCTTTCGAAGTCGGCAAGACCGTCGCCACCACCACAGGATCAGTGGTGTTTCGCAACGAAATGCTCGAGCTGATCCAGTACCGGCCGATGAGCGAAAAACAGTATTCGAAACCGCTGCTGGTGGTGCCGCCGCAAATCAACAAGTACTACATTTTCGACCTCAGCCCGAGCAACAGCTTCGTCCAGTTCGCCCTGAAGAACGGTTTACAGACCTTCATGATCAGCTGGCGCAACCCGGATGTGCGGCATCGCGAATGGGGCCTGTCGACCTATGTCGAAGCCGTGGAAGAAGCGATGAACATTTGCCGGGCGATCACCGGCGCCCGCGAGGTCAACCTGATGGGCGCCTGCGCCGGCGGGCTGACCATCGCGGCGCTGCAAGGGCATCTGCAGGCCAAGCGGCAGTTGCGACGAGTCTCCAGCGCCACCTATCTGGTGAGCCTGCTCGACAGTGAAATGAACACCCCGGCCACCCTGTTCGCCGATGAGCAAACGCTCGAAGCGGCCAAGCGGCGCTCCTATCAGAAAGGCGTGCTGGAGGGTCGCGACATGGCCAAGGTGTTCGCCTGGATGCGCCCCAACGATCTGATCTGGAGTTACTTCGTCAACAACTACCTGCTGGGCAAGGAGCCGCCGGCGTTCGATATCCTCTACTGGAACAACGACAGCACCCGCCTGCCCGCCGCGTTTCACGGCGACATTCTGGACTTCTTCAAGCACAACCCGTTGACCCATCCCGGTGGGCTGGAAGTGTGCGGCACGCCGATCGACCTGCAGAAGGTCACGGTCGACAGCTTCAGCGTGGCCGGCATGAACGACCACATCACGCCGTGGGACGCGGTGTATCGCTCGACGCTGTTGCTGGGCGGCGAGCGGCGCTTCGTGCTGTCCAACAGCGGCCACGTGCAGAGCATCCTCAACCCGCCAGGCAACCCGAAAGCCCATTACGTCGAGAACGGAAAGCTCAGCGGCGATCCGCGTGCCTGGTACTACGACGCCAAGAAAGTCGACGGCAGCTGGTGGCCGCAATGGCTGGAGTGGGTGCAGCAGCGCTCCGGCACCCTGCACGAAACCCAGATGACCCTCGGCAACGCCAATTACCCACCGATGGAAGCGGCACCCGGCACCTATGTGCGTGTGCGCTGACTGACTCAAGCCCTTTAAGAAGACTGGATGAAAACAAGTGAACGGATCCTCGAATGTGCCCTGCAGTTGTTCAACGAAAAGGGCGAGCCGAACGTCTCCACCATGGAGGTTGCCAATGAAATGGGGATCAGCCCCGGCAACCTCTACTACCACTTCCACGGCAAGGAGCCGCTGATTCTCGGACTGTTCGAGCGCTTCCAGAACGACCTCGCCCCGCTGCTCGACCCGCCCGCCGATGTCGAACTGGCGCCGGAGGATTACTGGCTGTTCCTGCACCTGATCGTCGAACGGCTGGCGCAGTACCGCTTCCTGTTCCAGGACCTGTCGAACCTGGCCGGCCGCCTGCCGAAACTGGCCAAGGGCATTCGCCAGTTCCTCAACGTGCTCAAGCGTACGCTGGCGTCGTTGCTGGCGCGGTTGAAGGCGTCGGGGCAGTTGGTCAGCGACACCCAGGCGCTGGGGCAACTGGTGGAGCAGATCACCATGACGCTGCTGTTCTCGCTGGACTATCAGCGGATTCTTGATCGCGAAGGGGAAGTGCGGCTGGTGGTGTACCAGATCATGATGCTGGTGGCGCCGCATCTGTTGCCGCCGGTGAAGGTGGCGACGGAGAGGATGGCTTTGCAGTATCTCGAAGATCACGAGTAATCCGACGGCTTTTACCCAAACAAAAACGCCCGACCTTCACAGGCCGGGCGTTTTTTTGAGCCCTGAAAAATCAGGACTGACTGGTTGGCGTCGACGGCGTCGATGCAGCAGTCGGAGCAGGCGCCGGGGTTGGGGCCGAGGCGGAGTTCGACGTGCTTGCCAGTGCTTGCGGTGTGGTCACCGGTTTTGGAGCAGCAGCTTTCGGCGCAGCGGCTTTCGGCGCGGCCGGTTTTTTCACTGCCGGTTTTTTCGCCGCAGCCGGTTTGGCGGCAGGCTTGGCAGCGGGTTTGGCGGCAGCGGTTTTCGCTGCTGGCTTGGCCGCCGGTTTGGCAGCTGGTTTTGCTGCCGTTTTTGCAGCTGGCTTGGCGGCGGCCTTGGCGGCAACCGGTTTGGCCGCGGCTTTCGCTGCAGGCTTGGCGGCAGCGGTTTTGGCTGCTGGTTTGGCAGCGGCTTTAGCCAGTGGCTTGGCAGCGGTTTTGGCCGCAGGCTTGGCTGCTGCGGTTTTGGCCGAGACAGGCTGGGCTTTCAGGCCGGTAAGTTTTTCGATCTGCCTTGTCAGGGTATCGACCTTCTTGTGCAGATCCTTCACCTCGTTGCGGCTCGGTACGCCCAGGCGCGAAATCGCACTGTTCAGGCGCTTGTCGAAAGCCCCCTCCAGCTGATCCCAGGTGCCCAGTGCGCGATCTTTCACGCCGCTGATACGCGATTTTGCCGAGCTTGCAGAGTCCTTGGCAGCATCGACTTTCTTGCCGACTGCAGCCTTGGTGAGCTTCTCGGCTTTCTCGCCGTCTTTGACCAATGTATCGAAGAGCTTGCTGCCGTCAGTGTCGATCTTCGAGTACACGCCTAAACCAGCCAGCCAGATCTTGCGGGAATAGTCTTCGACTTTTCCGATCCACGAGCTGCCTTCTTTATCGGTGTTCTTTTTACCAGCCATCCCGTTCTCCTTAAGATTTACGCGCGACGCGTTCGAGCAATGCCGTCAGCTCATCGAGCTTAGCAGAGAGTGTCTCAACGTCATGTTTAGACGGAATGCCGATACGATTCAAGGCACTGGCGACACGTGTGTCGAACGCCTTCTCGACCTTGTCGAGCTGAACTTCGACCCGGCCTTTGAAGGAGCTGACTTCGCTCTTGGCTTCATCGATCTCGGCGTTGGCCGCTTCGAGTTTTTCGGTGACGGCTTTTTTGCCTTTCTTTTCAACAGTTTGACCAGCCTTGATCAACTCCTGAAAGTACTCGCTGCCCTCCTGACCGACCTTGGTGTAGGCACCCAGGCCTGCCAGCCAGATCTTGCGGGCATAGGATTTGACGTCGCTCAGAGCGGAAGTCGAAGCGTCGATTTTTTTCTTCAAAATGACTTTGGCCATGGTGCACCTCACGCGCAGAAGGTTTGAGGAACTGCCCTGACGAGTGTCGGGCTCAGGCACAAAGTAGGGAGAAAAATTAGAAACGGCACCCTAACAACTGACATAAAAGGCAGGTGCAGGAGAAAAAAACGGGGAGCCCGAAGCTCCCCGTTTTGTCCTGATCAGACCAGCGCTTTATCCAGCGCCTTTTCGATCTCGGCTTTGATCATGCCGCTCATGGCCGACATCATCAGGCCCAGTTCCACGTCGACCCGGATCGAATCCTCGGCCACATGCACCGCGCCCTTCACGCCCGAACGCTTGAGGTTCAGGACATCGCCCGACCACTGCGGCTCCAGGCCATATTGATCGGAGAGTTTCTGCGCCAGTTTGTCGGCTTTCTCGCGGGCCGCTTCCTTGCCCAGGCTGTGGGCACGCTCAACACTGATATGGGCCATTGAATGACTCCTGCTTTTTGAATGGGGCTATGAATGCCTGCAACGAATCTTGACCGCCACTGCGGCAAATCGTCCCGAAGGTTGCCCATCTTACCTTTAGCCATTCCAAGACAAAGCATGGCTTGGGGATTAGAATGTCGCGCATTCTCTTTTGGTGACAGCGATATGACTGATCAGCGCAAAGGCAGCGATGCCGAACCCACCACTCACTTCGGCTTCAAAAACGTTCCGGAAAGCCAGAAAGCGGAAAAAGTCGCTGAGGTGTTCCACTCCGTGGCCGCCAAGTACGACCTGATGAACGACCTTCTGTCGGGCGGCATGCACCGTCTGTGGAAGCGTTTCGCGATCGAACTGTCGGGCGTGCGCGCCGGCAACCGCGTGCTGGACATCGCCGGTGGCACGGGCGACCTGACCAAAAAGTTCTCGCATCTGGTCGGCCCGACCGGTCAAGTGGTTCTCGCGGACATCAACGAATCCATGCTCAAGGTCGGCCGTGACCGCCTGCTGGACGTCGGTGTTTCGGGCAACGTCGAGTTCGTCCAGGCCGACGCTGAAAAGCTGCCGTTCCCGGACAACCATTTCGACTGCGTGACCATCGCCTTCGGCCTGCGCAACGTGACGCACAAGGAAGACGCCCTGCGCTCGATGCTGCGCGTACTCAAGCCGGGCGGTCGTCTGCTGGTGCTGGAATTTTCCAAGCCGACCAACGCGCTGATGTCCAAGGCCTACGACGCCTACTCGTTCGCCTTCATGCCGCTGATGGGCAAGCTGATCACTAACGACTCGGAAAGCTATCGCTACCTGGCTGAATCGATCCGCATGCACCCGAATCAGGAAACTTTGAAGTCGATGATGGTCGACGCCGGTTTCGATCGCGTGACCTATCACAACATGACCGCAGGCATCGTCGCCCTGCACCGCGGCATCAAACCCTGATGCTGCTGACCGGGCTGCTCGCCAGCGTCGAACTCGGCCTCAACCGCGTGCTGCGTCTCGACAGCACGGCGCTGCCGCGACTGGCGCACCTGACCGGCAAAGTGATTGCCGTGGATTGCCGCAGCCCGGCGCTGCAACTGTTCATTCTGCCGAGCGACGAAGGCCTGATGCTGGCATCCCACTGGGAAACCGGCGTCGACTGCACCCTGCGCGCCCCAGCCTCGAGTCTGGTGAAACTGGCCCTGAGCAAGGACAAGACGGCGGTGCTGCACGCGCCGGAAGTCGAACTCGACGGCGACAGCGGCGTGCTGCTGGAGCTGGCGGGCGTGCTGCAGGATCTGGAGCTGGACTGGGAGTACGAACTCTCGCGCTGGCTGGGACCTGTCGCCACGCAACTGGTCGGCGGCCACCTGCGCAGCCGCGCCCGCTGGTATCAACAAGGATTTGCCAGCCTCAACCAGAACCTCGCCGAATACCTGGCCGAAGAATCGCGCACCCTCGTCGGGCAGCGCGAAGCCGAAGCCCGTTTCAGCGAACTGGACCGGATCAAACTCGATCTGGAACGTCTCGAGGCGCGCTTCGAGCGCCTTTCCCGATCCCTCGACCCAAGCGATAACGCATGAAGCTGCTCGCCGTCCGCCGTCTGTTGCGCATCCAGCGCGTCGTGATCCGCTACCGCCTCGATGACCTGCTGTTCGACCTGCCTTTGCCGTGGTTCCTGCTGGCGCTGCGCTATGTCCTGCCTTGGCGCTGGTTCCCGCGCAAGCCGCTGGACCTGAGCCGTGGCGCACGCCTGCGCCTGGCGTTGCAGGACCTGGGGCCGATCTTCATCAAGTTCGGGCAGATCCTTTCGACCCGCCGCGACCTGCTGCCGGAAGACATCGCCGATGAGCTGATGCGGTTGCAGGACCGCGTGCCGCCGTTCGATTCGCAGCTGTCGGTCAAATTGATCGAAGAACAACTGGGCAAGAAGATCAGCGAAGTGTTCAGCCGCTTCGACGTCGAACCGCTGGCCTCGGCCTCGGTGGCGCAGGTACACGCCGCGCAACTGAAGACTGGCGAAGAAGTGGTGGTCAAGGTGATCCGCCCGGGTCTGAAACCGATCATCGCCCAGGATCTGGCGTGGCTGTTCATCCTCGCCCGCGCCGCCGAAAAAGTCTCCGCCGACGCCCGTCTGCTGCACCCGGTGGACGTGGTCAGCGACTACGAAAAAACCATCTACGACGAACTCGACCTGTTGCGCGAGGCAGCCAACGCCAGCCAGTTGAAGCGCAACTTCGAAGGCTCGCCACTGCTCTACGTGCCGCAAGTCTATTGGGACTGGTGCCGGCCGAAAGTGCTGGTGATGGAGCGCATCTACGGGATTCAGGTGACCGATCTGGCGACCCTCGCCGACCAGCGCACCGACATGAAAATGCTCGCCGAGCGCGGCGTGGAGATCTTCTTCACCCAGGTGTTTCGCGACAGTTTCTTCCACGCCGACATGCACCCGGGCAACATCTTCGTCAGCACCGTCAACCCGTGGAGCCCGCAGTACATCGCGATCGACTGCGGCATCGTCGGCAGCCTGACCCCGGAAGACCAGGATTATCTGGCGCGCAACCTGTTCGCCTTCTTCAAGCGCGACTACCGCCGCGTGGCGCAATTGCACATCGATTCGGGCTGGGTGCCGGCGGAAACCAAATTGAATGAATTCGAAGCGGCGATCCGTACCGTGTGCGAGCCGATCTTCGAAAAACCATTAAAAGATATTTCATTTGGCCAGGTGCTGATGCGCCTGTTCCAGACCGCGCGCCGCTTCAACATGGAAGTGCAGCCGCAACTCGTATTGCTGCAAAAGACCCTGCTGAACATCGAAGGCCTGGGCCGTCAGCTGTACCCGGACCTCGATCTGTGGAACACCGCGCAGCCGTTCCTCGAACGCTGGATGCGCGAGCGCGTCAGCCCGAAAGCCTTGCTCGGCAACGTCCAGAGCCAGTTCGAACAACTGCCGCACCTGGCCAACATGGCCCGCGATCTGCTCGAACGCATGTCCCAACCCCACGCCAACGACCCGCCACCGCCGTGGAAAAAGCGCAAGGACGACTGGTTCCTGCGCCTGCTCGGCAGCGCCCATCTGGCAGGCGGTACGATCCTCGCCGCCGGGGGCCCGATGCACGAACTGGGGCATTGGCCCGCTGGGATCATGGTGGCCGTCGGCTTGTATCTGGTCGTTCGCCGATAGCCAGTTCCGTGATCGGCTGGCACACTGTTTCAACGCCTGAGCCCGACTATTGAAGTGTGGGTTCGCTGTCGGAGTCGAAGATGAAAAACTGGCTGGACGAGATCAAGTGGGACGCCGATGGCCTGGTGCCGGCGATTGCTCAGGATCACAAGACCGGACGCGTATTGATGATGGCCTGGATGAACCGCGAAGCCCTGGAGCTGACCGCGGCGGAAAACCGTGCCATCTATTGGTCACGTTCCCGTGGCAAGCTGTGGCGCAAGGGCGAAGAGTCCGGCCATGTACAGACGCTGCATGAAATGCGTCTGGACTGCGACGCCGACGTCATCATCCTGATGGTCGAACAGATCGGCGACATCGCTTGCCATACCGGCCGTCAAAGCTGCTTCTACCGCGTCTTCGAAAACGGCGACTGGAAAACGGTCGACCCGGTCCTGAAAGACCCGCACGCCATCTATTCCGCAGGACACAAACATGAGTGACACTCTGACCCGCCTTGCTCAGGTGCTGGAAGAGCGCAAAGGCGCAGCCGCCGACAGCTCGTATGTCGCCAGTCTGTACCACAAGGGTCTGAACAAGATTCTGGAGAAAGTCGGCGAAGAATCGGTCGAAACGATCATTGCCGCCAAGGACGCCGCCATCAGCGGCGACTGCAGCGACGTGATCTACGAGACCGCCGACCTGTGGTTCCACAGCATGGTCATGCTTGCCCAGCTGGGGCAGCATCCGCAGGCGGTGCTGGATGAACTGGATCGCCGTTTCGGCCTGTCCGGACACGTCGAGAAAGCCTCGCGCCCGTCCGCCTGAACAACTTCAAGAGAGGAACAGCAACATGGGCATTTTTGACTGGAAACACTGGATCGTCATCCTGGTGGTCGTGGTACTGGTGTTCGGTACCAAGAAACTTAAAAACCTTGGCACCGACGTCGGCGAATCGATCAAGGGCTTCCGTAAAGCCATGAACGACGACGAAAAACCGGCCGATCCGACCGTCACGCCTGCGCAACCGGTGCCGCCGGTTCAGCCGCAAGCCACCGCTCAGGCCAACCCGCCGCACACCATCGACGTGCAGGCGCAGAAAGTCGAAGAGCCGATCCGCAAAGACGTGTGAGCACTGACTAATGTTTGGTATCAGCTTCTCTGAACTGCTGCTCGTCGGCCTCGTCGCCCTGCTGGTGCTGGGTCCCGAGCGTCTGCCGGGCGCTGCACGCACCGCCGGCCTGTGGGTCGGACGGCTGAAGCGCAGCTTCAACGCGATCAAACAGGAAGTTGAGCGTGAAATCGGTGCCGACGAAATCCGTCGGCAACTGCACAACGAGCACATCCTGTCGCTGGAACAGGAGGCGCGGAAGATTTTCACGCCGGTTCAGCAGGAGCCGACGCCGGCACCTCCGGTTGCCGAGCAAACGATTCATGCGCCGTCAGCAAGTGTCGAACACGTATCGACCGCTTCTGCTGAAATCGCACCTGTCACCGCTCCTGTAGAACCTGTTGCCCCTGCGGCTGCGCCTGTTGCGCCAGCCCCACACGACCCAACACTGCCGCCGCGAGCCCCATGAGCGATCTCCCCGAAAACGACCAGCACATGCCGCTGGTTTCGCACCTCACCGAGTTGCGCACCCGCCTGCTGCGTTGCGTCGCGGCGATCTTCATCATCTTCGCCGGGCTGTTTGCCTTTACCCAGCAGATCTACACCTTCGTCTCGACGCCGTTGCGCGAATACCTGCCGGCCGGCGCGACGATGATCGCCACCGACGTGTCGTCGCCGTTCCTGACGCCGTTGAAGCTGACGATGATGGTCTCGCTGTTCCTGGCGATCCCGGTAATCCTGCATCAGATCTGGGGCTTCATCGCACCGGGCCTGTACAAGCACGAGAAGCGTGTCGCAGTGCCGTTGCTGATCTCCAGTATCCTGCTGTTCTACACCGGCATGGCATTCGCCTACTTCTTCGTGTTCCCGCTGATCTTCAAGTTCTTCGCCTCGGCCACCCCGGCCGGCGTGGAAATGATGACCGACATTACCAGTTACCTCGATTTCGTCATGACGCTGTTCTTCGCTTTCGGCGTGGCGTTCGAAATCCCGGTGGCCGTGGTGCTGCTGGTGTGGATCGGCGTGGTCGACGTCAAATACCTGAAGAAGATCCGTCCGTACGTGATCATCGGCTGCTTCGTGGTCGGCATGATCCTGACCCCGCCGGACATCTTCTCCCAGACCCTGCTGGCCGTGCCGATGTGGATGCTGTTCGAAGTCGGCATCCTGTTCGGCAGTCTGGTCAGCAAACGCGAGCGCCCGGAAGAAACCGCCGACGATCACAACGACCAGCCGCCAGCGACTCAGCCATGAACCTGCTGCTGCTCGAGGAGGCCGACTTCATTGCGGCCGACCGCGTCGTGCTGCGTGACCGGCGCCTGACCCACATGCAGGAAGTCCACCGCTCGGAAGTCGGCGACAGCCTGCGGGTCGGGCGCATTGGCGGGCTGATGGGCTCGGCCGAGCTGCTGCGCCTGGACGCGGGCGAAGCCGAGCTGCGGGTCACCCTCGATCAACCGCCACCGGCCAAACTGCCGCTGACCCTGGTACTCGCCCTGCCCCGCCCGAAGATGCTGCGCCGGGTGTTCCAGACCGTGGCGACCATGGGCGTGTCGAAGGTGATTCTGGTCAACAGCTACCGGGTCGAAAAAAGCTTCTGGCAGACGCCGTTCCTCGAACCGGAAGCGATCCGCGAACAGTTGATCCTGGGCTTGGAACAGGCCCGGGACACGGTGCTGCCGGAAATCATCATCGAGAAGCGCTTCAAGCCGTTCGTCGAAGATCGCCTGCCAGCCATCACCGACGGCACCCTCGGTCTGGTCGGTCATCCGGGCAACTTCCCGCCCTGCCCCCGCGCCCTCAGCGAACCGGTAACCCTGGCCATCGGCCCCGAGGGTGGCTGGATTCCCTACGAAATCGATCTGCTGGCCAGGGCCGGGCTGCAACCGGTGCAACTGGGCGAGCGCATCCTGCGGGTCGAAACCGCCGTCACCGCACTGCTCGCCCGGCTGTTCTGAGCGCTTCTGTTCTAAGCGCTTCGCCGGACAAAAGGCGTTACAGATTGCCATCATGCGGCCGATACCCTCCCCATAAGTCCAATTAGTGGTCCGAGGGAGTCGTCGCATGTACCGTTGGTTAGCCGAGAGTCTTGGAAACGTCAGCGTTAAACGTAAGCTTGGAATCGGTTTCGGCCTGGTGCTGCTGCTGACCCTGTTGATCACCTTCACCGGCTGGACCGGCATGAGCGGGATCATCAGCCGGGGCGACAAGCTCGGCTTCATCTCCAGCCTCAACGAGCTGACCAAGGACCTGCGTCTGGCGCGTCTGGACTATGAAGCCCGCCGTGGCGAACAGGGCCCCGGTGCGGTCAACGACCTGCTCGGCAAACTCGACGCCGGCCTGCAAAGCGCCCGCGGCATGATCGAGCAACCGTCCGACGTGGCCATGATCGATCAGCAACTGGCAGCGGTCGCCGAGTACAAACGCGCCTTTGGCGACATGACCCAGGCCACCGTGCAGCGTGAAGACGCCCGCAGCAAACTCGGCGCCAGCGCCGACAATGCCGTGGCCAAGGTCAGCGAAGTCGAGAAATCCCTGCTGCAAGGCGACAGCGTCGCGCAATTCAACAGCGTGATCGAACTGAGCAAACTGCTGCAGCAGGCGCGCTATCAGGTGCGCGGCTACACCTACAGCGGCAAGGCCGAAGCCGAACAACCGGCGCTGGATGCCATCGCCGCCGCCCTGAACAATCTGGAAAGCCTGCCGAGCAAACTGCCCGATCAACACATCGCCAACCTGCAGCAGGCCACCGAATCGCTCAAGGCTTACCGCGCCGCCGTCAGCCAGTTCCGCGACTCCCAGGTGAACAACGCCAAAGCGCTGGCTCGCATGTCGGCCCAGGGCGACATCCTGCTCGACGTCAGCAAGAAACTCACCGAATCTCAGACCATCGTCCGCGACACCGATGCCGCGCACGCCAAAAACATGCTGATGATCGCCACCCTGCTGGCCCTGGCCTTCGGTCTGCTCGCGGCCTGGGCGATCACCCGGCAGATCATCATTCCGCTGGAGCAGACCCTGAAAGTCGCCGAACGCGTGGCCGCCGGTGACCTGACCCACAATCTGGTGTCCCTGCGCCGCGATGAACTTGGTCAACTGCAACGCTCGATGCAGAGCATGACCCAGGGCCTGCGCGAATTGATCGGCGGCATCAGCGACGGCGTGACCCAGATCGCCAGCGCCGCCGAAGAGTTGTCCGCGGTGACCGAGCAGACCAGCGCCGGGGTCAACAATCAGAAAATCGAGACCGACCAGGTCGCCACCGCCATGAACGAAATGGCCGCCACCGTGCAGGAAGTCGCACGCAACGCCGAGGAAGCTTCGGAAGCAGCGGTCGCTGCTGACCAGCAGGCCCGTGAAGGCGACAAGGTTGTCGGTGAAGCCATCGCCCAGATCGAACGTCTGGCCGCTGAAGTCGGCCACTCCACCGAGGCCATGGGCGAGCTCAAGCGCGAAAGCGACAAGATCGGCAGCGTGCTTGACGTGATCAAGTCCGTGGCCCAGCAAACCAACCTGCTGGCCCTCAACGCCGCCATCGAAGCCGCCCGTGCCGGTGAAGCCGGACGTGGCTTTGCGGTGGTTGCCGACGAAGTCCGCAGCCTGGCCCAGCGCACTCAGAAGTCCACGGAAGAGATCGAAGAGCTGATCGTCGGCCTGCAGAACGGCACCCAGCAAGTGGCGACGATCATGGACAACAGCCGCACCCTGACCGACAGCAGTGTCGAGCTGACCCGGCGTGCCGGTGGTTCGCTGGAAAGCATCACCCGCACCGTTTCGGCAATTCAGGCGATGAACCAGCAGATCGCCGCGGCGGCCGAGCAGCAGAGCGCTGTGGCTGAAGAGATCAACCGCAGCGTGCTGAACGTGCGGGACGTGTCGGACCAGACCTCGGCGGCCAGTGAAGAGACGGCGGCCTCCAGCGTCGAGTTGGCGCGCCTGGGCACTCACCTGCAAACGCTGGTGGGCCGGTTCAAGGTGTAAGGGATGCTTGATCGCTTGATCGTTCCCACGCTCTGCGTGGGAATGCATCCTGTGACGCTCCGCGTCACGCTTGCGAAGGGACGCAGAGCGTCCTGAGCGGCATTCCCACGCAGACGGTTCGACGCCTCGACGTGGGAACGATCAGTGATAAAAAAACGCAGCCAATGGCTGCGTTTTTTTTGCCCTGCGTTTAGAGAACTTGCCGCAGGAACGCCTGGGCTCGCGGATCCTTCGGCGCATCGAAGAACTCGGCCGGCGAGGCGTCTTCCAGCAGTTTGCCGTGATCGAAGAACAGCACCCGATCCGCCACTTCCCGGGCAAAACCCATTTCGTGGGTCACGCAGACCATGGTCATGCCTTCCACAGCCAGGTTTTTCATCACGTCCAGCACTTCGCCGACCATTTCCGGGTCGAGGGCCGAGGTCGGTTCGTCGAACAGCATGACCTTGGGGTCCATCGCCAGCGCCCGGGCAATCGCCACGCGCTGCTGCTGACCGCCGGACAGGCGCGACGGGTATTCGCGGGCCTTCTGGGCGATGCCGACCTTCTCCAGCAATGCCAGAGCCTTGGCTTCGCTTTCCTTCTGGCCGCGCTTGCGCACGACTTTCTGCGCCAGGCACAGGTTCTCCAGCACGGTCATGTGCGGGAACAGATTGAAATGCTGGAACACCATGCCGACTTCGCGGCGGTAGGCGTTGACGTCGGTTTTCGGGTCGGCCAGTTGCAGGCCGTCGATGCTCACCGAGCCGGAATCGAATTCTTCCAGACCATTAAGGCAACGCAGGAAGGTCGACTTGCCGGAGCCGGACGGGCCGATCACCACCAGCACTTCACCTTTGGCCACGGACGTGCTGACGTTATCCACCGCGCGCACCACTTGCCCACGGGTGTCGAAGACTTTTACCAGATCACGGACTTCAATCACTTTGCGCGAGCCTCCGCTCAAGCCGGCTGGCGATTTTCGACAGCGGCAGGTTGATCAACAGGTACAGGCCGGCGACGCAGAACAGGATCTCGAACGGCGAGAACGACGTGGTGATGACTTCCCGGCCGCTTTTCAGCAGCTCGGTGATGGCGATCACCGACACCAGCGAGGTGTCTTTGACCAGACTGATGAACTGCCCGGCCAGCGGCGGCAGCACGCGCTTGAATGCCTGCGGCAGCACCACATGACGCATCGACTGACCGGCACTCAGGCCGAGCGAACGCGCCGCTTCGTTCTGGCCGCGGGCAATCGACTGCACACCGGAACGGATGATTTCCGCCACGTAGGCGCCGGTGAACAACGACAGCGCGGCAATCCCGGCGAACTCCCGGGACAGGTTCATCACCGTGCCGATGAAGAAATAGAAAATGAAGATCTGCACCAGCAGCGGCGTGCCGCGCACCAGTTCGACATAGATCGTCGACAGGTCGCGCAGGGTCGGGTTGCTCGACAGCCGGCACAGCCCGGTGGCCAGACCGATCAGCAGACCCAGCACACCGGACACCACCGACAGCCAAAGCGTGGTCCACAGGCCCCACAGCAGCGGACCCGCCGCCCAATGCCGCGTCACGCCCACGACGTCGCCTTCGGCCACATCGTCGCCCTGAGCGAATTGCAGGCTGTTTTCGTCGACGGTCAGGTGCTGCTCGTCACCGGCATCGTTGCGCAGGGTGACCTGCGCGCTGCCACCTTTGCGCACCAGTTCGCTGACGGTGGAAATGTCGGTCGCGCGCTGGGTTTCCTCGGCCTGATAGGCGAAGTACTGCGGCACGCGGTTCCAGCGCCATTCGTAGGACATCAGCGACGTGGCGTAATACAACGCGCCGGCCAGGCCGACCAGCACCAGCACGGTCAGGACGTGCCAGGGCCATTGGGCTTTTTTCTGTTTCATTGAATGTTTCTCTGATTCGCTCGTTCCCACGCTCTGCGTGGGAATGCATCCTGTGACGCTCTGCGTCACGCTTGCGAAGGGACGCGGAGCGTCCCGGGCGGCGTTCCCACGCAAAGCGTGGGAACGATCAGCGGGCGGGCCTTATTCCATGTCCTTGAGCCACTCGGTGCTCTTGAACCACTTGTCATGGATGCGATCGTAGGTGCCGTCTTCGTGGATCTGGTGCAGGAAGTTGTTGATGAAGTTGATGCTGTCGTAGTCACCCTTCTTCAGACCGAAGGCCAGTGGCTCGTAGGTGAACGGCTTGTCGAGGAACACCAGTTTGCCGGCGCCGACCTTGTTCACCGCGACCACGTTGTACGGCGCGTCGTAGATGAAGGCATCAGCCTTGCCGTTGACCACGTCGAGCACGGCTTCCTGCTCGTTGTCGTAGCCGTGGTACTTGGCCTTGGAGATCAGTTTTTTGGCGACCATCTCGCCGGTGGTGCCGAGCTTGGAGGTGATGCGGTAGTCGGCGGTGTTCAGGTCTTTGTAGGACTTGATGGTGCCTTCCAGTTCCTTGCGGATCAGCAGGGTCTGGCCGACCACGATGAACGGTTCGCTGAAGTTCAGGCGCAGGTTGCGTTCCTGGGTCAGGGTCATGCCGCTGCCGATCATGTCGAACTTGTCGGTCATCAGCGCCGGGATGATCCCGTCGTAGCCGGTGGAGACCAGCTCCAGCTTGACGCCCATGGCCTTGGTCATGGCTTTGAGGATGTCGACTTCGAAACCGATGATTTCGCCGCGCTTGTTGGTCATTTCGAACGGCATGTAGGTCGGATCCATGCCGACCTTCAACGAGCCACGCTTGACCGCGTCGTCGATTGCGCCGGCCTGCGCCGCATTGACTGCAACCAGTGCCGTGACGCCGACCAGCAGCATCGACAGATACTTCTTCATCTTCAAGTCCCCAAAACCATTGCGTTTGCGGCGCGAAAACCGACAGAAATGGACAAGATTGTCCGGGTGCGCCAATTCGGGGACGGATGCTAACGCACTCGATTTTTTGCACAAGGTTTAATGGACGATTTGTTTAACATTCAAGATTTACCCCCTCACCCCAACCCTCTCCCCCAAGGGGGGCGAGGGGGAAAGGGAGCCGATCTCTGTAAATTTCAAATCTGAGTTCGACCGAGATCTGTCAGGTCGATGTATTTCGAGAGAACAACTCAGTCAGTCCCCTCTCCCTCTGGGAGAGGGTTAGGCGGGCGGCGTTCCGATGAGGGGCTTTTCGGCAGGCAAAAAAAACCCCGCTTTCGCGGGGTTTCTTCATCAGGCCGGTTGCGCCTGCAAGCTCACAGGCTTGAGCGGCAGCAGCGGTGCATGAGGATCAGCTTTCACCGAAGCCCGCCATGCGTCCAGCCACTCGGCATGACCTTCGGCCCACACCTGCTCGTGCAGACGGGCCAGGGCCACCGGATCGCTCAGCAGTTGCAGGCGATCATGGTTGTTCAGCCCGGCCGGGCCGACCTTGATCGCGTGACGCACACGTTCCTGGCGCAGCCATTCGATCGGCTCGGCCTGACCGTGACGCGAGGTCGCCAGCGAGCACGCCAGGGCGTTCTGCTGTGGATCGACCACGGCGCGGATGAAGCCGTCATTCAGTGCGTGCCAGCGGTTTTCGTGGGTGTACTGATCGGTGGCCAGCAGCGCCTGTGGCGGATTGTATTCCTCGGGGATGAGGAACAGGCTCTCGTCACGGGATTTGAGGCCCAGACCGACGCGGCTGGAAATCACCGACACCGGAATCGACAGCATCAGCGAACCGACGATCGGCACCAGCCACCACAGGAAGCTCGGGTTCAGCCAGATCACCAGCAGCGCCCAGAAGAAGCCCAGCAGGGTCTGCGGACCGTGACGCTTGACCGCTTCGCTCCATGGCGTCGAGTCGTCGTCACGCTGCGGCGAGTTCCAGGTCGCGGCCCAGCCGAGGAACGCGGCGAGAACGAAACGGGTGTGGAAAATCATCCGTACCGGCGCCAGCAGCATGGAGAACAGCATCTCCAGCAGCATCGACAGGGTCACCTTGAACTTGCCGCCGAACTCTTTCGCGCCCTTGGCCCAGATCAGGATGATGCTCAACAGCTTCGGCAGGAACAGCAGCACGATGGTCGTCGAGAACAGCGCGATCGCCTTGTCCGGGTGCCATTGCGGCCACAGCGGATAGAGCTGACGCGGTTCGAGGAAGTACTGCGGCTCCATCAGCGTGTTCACCGCCAGCAGCGCGGTCGACAGCACGAGGAAGAAGAACCACAACGGCGCCGACAGGTAAGACATCACGCCGGTCAGGAACACCGCGCGGTGCACCGGGTGCATGCCTTTGACCAGGAACAGACGGAAGTTCATCAGGTTGCCGTGGCACCAGCGACGGTCACGCTTGAGCTCGTCGAGCAGGTTCGGCGGCAGTTCTTCGTAGCTGCCCGGCAGATCGTAGGCAATCCACACGCCCCAGCCGGCGCGGCGCATCAGCGCCGCTTCAACGAAGTCGTGAGAGAGAATCGCACCGGAGAACGCACCTTTGCCCGGCAACGGCGCCAGGGCGCAGTGGTCGATGAACGGCTTCATGCGGATGATCGCGTTGTGACCCCAGTAGTGGGATTCACCCAGCTGCCAGAAGTGCAGGCCGGCGGTGAACAGCGGACCGTACACGCGAGTGGCGAACTGCTGCATGCGCGCATACAGCGTGTCCATGCCCGAAGCGCGCGGCGCGGTCTGGATGATACCGGCGTCCGGCGTGGCCTCCATCAGGCGCACCAGACTGGTCAGGCACTCGCCGCTCATCACCGAGTCGGCGTCGAGCACGACCATGTACTTGTAGTCACCGCCCCAGCGACGGCAGAAGTCGTCGAGGTTGCCGCTCTTGCGTTTGACGCGACGGCGACGGCGGCGATAGAAGATCTTGCCGAAACCCTTGGCTTCGCGGCAGACGTCCAGCCAGGCCTGCTGCTCGGCAACGCAGATGTCGGTGTCGTTACTGTCGCTGAGGACGAAGAAGTCGAAACGGTCCAGGTCACCGGTAGCGGCGACCGACTCGAAGGTCGCGCGCAGACCGGCGAACACCCGAGGCACGTCTTCGTTGCAGATCGGCATCACCAGTGCGGTGCGCGCGTCTTTCGGAATCGGCTCGTTGCCGGCACTTTTACCGGAGATCCGGTATTTATCGTGGCCGGTGAGCAATTCGAGGAAGCCCATCAGCGCGGTCCAGAAACCGGCCGATACCCAGCAAAACAGAATCCCGAACATGATCAGGATGCTGGTCTGCAGCGCATACGGCAGCACTTGCGTGGCGGTTTGCAGCAGCGGTTGATGCAGGACTTCTTCCAGATCGACGAACGACCAGCCCTGGTACGGCATGATGCCTTTCATGTACCAGCCGGCGACGATGGTCTGCCCCAGCATCAGCACCAGCAGAATGTAGCGACGGATCGAGCCGACCGTGCGCCAGCGCGCCGCCGGCAGCACGTTGGCGTCCTTCGGCGGTTGCGGCGGGTTGGTGCGGCCGGTCAGGCGGCGCCAGCCACGCACCAGGATGTTGGTGCGCCACGGCTCCGGCACGACCTTGGTCCGACGGATCGGCGGCGTGGCCTTCATGCTGACCCGGCCGCTGGCGTCGAGCACCAGCATTTCCGCGTCTTGCAGCTCTTCGGCGGTGCTCAGGATCAGGCGCTTGCCCACCGAAGCCTGGGCGGCTTCGGTCGGTGCGTCAAAGGTCTTGGACGACAGGCGTTCATGCAATTCGCTGAAGGACTGGCAGCCCGCGAGTTCCGCGCGCTGCTCGTCGGTCATCGGCAGATGCGCCAGGTACTCGGACAGAGTCTCTGGCTGTACTTGAGAGTTACTCATCGGCAGGCAACTGATAGCTCCAGGTCTCGGTCAGGACTTCTTCAGTCGGTGCCGATTCCGGTGTGGCTGGGGCCGCGTCCGCAGCGGCTGGCTGCTTGGCGTCTTTGTTGGCCTTGTCCTTGGCATCTGCAACCGGCTTGGCGTCGGCCTGTTTGGCCTCGGCGGCCTTGGCTTCCTTGTCGGCTTTCTCTTGTTGCTTGGCGGCAACCTTGTCGGCCTTGGCTACCGACGAATTGGACGTCGGCACCGAAGACTTGGCCAGATCAGCGGTGACCACTGGCTGCACCAGAGCTGCGCGCATCTCGGTGGACTTGCTCGGGTCCTTGATCTTCATCCGCAGGGTCAGGCGCCAGCCCTTGGTTTCCGGGTTGTAGCGCACGCTGTTTTCGACCAGTTCGGCGTTGTCGCCGACGCTGACCTGGCTGCGAACGTCCGCATCTGGAGCCAAAGCGGCCAGAGACGGGCCTTCGAAGTCGACCAGGTAGGCAACGCTGCCATCCGGCTGACGGATCAGGTTCGATTGCTTGACGTCACCGGTCGAACGCAGGGTCTGCTTGACCCAGGCGCTGTCCGGCGCGTGAATCGCCGCTTCGTCCATGGTCCAGTGCATGCGGTAGGCGAAGTCCAGCGGCTGGCCTGGCTCCGGCAGTTTTTCCGGGTTCCAGAACGCAACGATGTTGTCGTTGGTTTCGTCCGCAGTCGGGATCTCGACCAGATCAACCGTGCCCTTGCCCCAGTCGCCCTTCGGCTCGATCCAGGCGCTTGGGCGCTTGTCGTAGCGGTCGTCGAGGTCTTCGTAGTGGCTGAAATCACGGCCACGTTGCAGCAGACCGAAACCACGCGGGTTCTCGACGCTGAACTGGCTCACGGCCAGATGTTTAGGGTTGTTCAGAGGGCGCCAGATCCACTCGCCGTTGCCGGCATGGATCGACAGACCGCTGGAGTCGTGCAGTTCGCGACGGTAGTTGAGCACTTTCGACGGCTGGTTGGCGCCGAACAGGAACATGCTGGTCAGCGGCGCGATGCCGAGCTTGCCGACCTTGTCACGCAGGTACATCTGGCCCTTGACGTCGACAATGGTGTCGCTGCCCGGACGCAGGATCAGACGGTAGGCGCCGGTCGCACGTGGCGAATCCAGCAGGGCGAAGATCACCAGGTGCTTGTCGCCCGGCTTCGGCTGCTGAATCCAGAACTCGCGAAAACGCGGGAATTCTTCGCCGGACGGCAAAGCGGTATCGATCGCCAGACCACGGGCCGACAGACCGTAGGTGTGACCCTTGCCGACAACGCGGAAGTAGCTCGCGCCCAGCATGGTCATGATTTCGTCTTGCTTGTCCGCCTTGTTGATCGGGTACAGCACACGGAAACCGGCGTAGCCCAGTTGTTCGGTGGCCTTCGGATCGAACTGCAGGTCGCCGAAATCGAAACGGCTCGGATCGTATTTGATCTCTTCGACGGTGTTCGCGGTGATTTCGTTGATTTTCACCGGCGTATCGAAGTGCATGCCCTGGTGATAGAAGGACAGCTTGAACGGGGTCTTCTGGTCGGCCCATTCGGCTTTTTCGGTGCGGAAACGAATCTTCTGATAGTCCGCGAATTTCATTTCACGGAATTCGTTCGGCAGGTTGCTGCGCGGGGCTTCGAACTTCTGCCCGGCCAGCTCTTTGGCCTTGGCCGACACATCGTCAAGATTGAATGCCCAAAGCTGGCCGGCGCTGAGCAGGCAGAGTACTGCCGAGCCCGCTACCAGAGCGCTGCGCAAGCGTTTGGCAGACAATTTTGCTGCATTACAGGGACTAACAATCACGAGCAACCCTCGCCGAAAACAGATCAATAAACCAACGGCCAGATGAAGTGCCTGTGAGGGATTCGGTACAAAAAAACCGACCTTGCAGGACACCCTTGCCAAGTTGGCGAGCATTGTTCCGACTCCGCTGGGTCAAAATGATTCCCCAATCGGATCCGGACAAGTCTCTACCTAAGTCAAAATGGACCAACGAACGCTGATCCCCGTAGCGCGCGATTATCTAGTAGCCCGCGTGACAACGCATCAGGGGTAACAAAGTATTTATCGCGAAAATTCCCTGTTTTCAGTCGAAAAGCCCTTAAAAAGTTGTTTCAAGCACTTTCATGTCTGTAACAGGAAGGTTACCGGGCCATCGTTGACCAGGTGCACCTGCATATCCGCGCCGAATCTACCTGATGCCACTGTGCCATGCATCTGTTTCGCTTTGCTTAATAGATAGTCGAATAATTCTTCGCCCAGCGCCGGAGGGGCGGCGGTCGAGAAACTCGGGCGCAACCCGCTTTTGGTGTCGGCAGCGAGGGTGAACTGAGAGACCAGCAGCAACCCGCCGCCCACATCCGCCAGGGACAGATTCATCTTGCCCTCGGCGTCACTGAACACTCGATAGTTAAGCAGCTTATGCAGAAGTTTGTCGGCGCTGGCCGGCGTGTCGTCGGGTTCGACCGCCACCAGCACCAATAAACCCTGATCGACACTGCCAACCACCTCACCCGCCACTTCGACTCGCGCGCCTTTCACGCGCTGTAAAAGACCCTTCATGCTTCTTCGGGCGGCAGGTCGAGCAGACGACGGGCCATTTTGCTGGCGGCGCGCACCAGTGCATCGGTGATGCCCGGTTCCGAGGCAGCGTGGCCGGCATCGCGGATCACCTGCAGCTCGCTGTTCGGCCAGGCCTGATGCAGTTCCCAGGCGTTGTCGAGCGGGCAGATCACGTCGTAGCGGCCGTGGATGATCACGCCCGGCAGATGGGCGATCTTGCCCATGTCGCGGATCAGCTGGTTTGGCTCAAGGAAGGCATTGTTGGTGAAGTAGTGGCATTCGATCCGCGCGATCGACAAGGCGCGCTGCGGCTCGGAGAAACGGTCTACCACCAGCGGGTTCGGACGCAGGGTCGCGGTGCGCCCTTCCCAGGTCGACCAGGCCTTGGCCGCGTGCATCTGGGCGATCTGGTCGTTGCCGGTCAGGCGTTTGTGGAACGCGCTGAGCAGGTCGTCGCGCTCGTCCAGCGGGATCGGCGCGAGGTAGTCCTGCCAGTAATCGGGGAACAGACGGCTGGCGCCGGCCTGGTAGAACCATTCGATTTCCTGCGGACGGCAGAGAAAGATCCCGCGCAGGATCAGACCGTGCACGCGCTCCGGGTGGGTCTGCGCGTAGGCCAGCGCCAGGGTCGAACCCCAGGAACCGCCGAACAGCACCCATTTGTCGATGCCCAGGTGTTTACGAATGCGCTCGAGGTCTTCGACCAGATCCCAGGTGGTGTTGTTTTCCAGGCTGGCGTGGGGCGTGGAGCGACCGCAGCCGCGCTGGTCGAAGGTGACAATGCGATACAGGTTCGGATCGAAGTAGCGGCGACTCTGGGCGTCGCACCCGGCGCCGGGACCTCCGTGGATGAACACCACCGGCAAACCTTCCGGTGAACCGCTTTCGTCGACGTACAGCGTATGGGTGTCATCGACGGCCAGATCGTGCCGTGCGTGAGGTTTGATCTGCGGAAACAAAGTCTGCATTGCGCGCTCCGTAAGGGGTCGAGGTCATCCCTGAGGGGACTTCTATTATTCTGCCGTCCGGCATCATAAACCCGATTTACGTCAATGAGCATGCCCGTGCGCTGTCACATTTTGTCAGCCATGAACCCCAGCAGGTTCTCAAAGAGACGATCGACCTCGGCGACCTGATTTCGCGCCCGCAGGCAGCCGTGAACCAGCCCTTCGCCGTAATACAGCGCCGCGTCGACGCCCGCCGCGTTCAGCCGTTCGGCGTAGCACACGCCGTCGTCACGCAGCGGATCGAACTGCGCCACGGCGATCCAGGCCGGTGGCAAACCGCTGAAGTCCCCGGCCAGCAACGGCATCGCATAGGCGTTCGGCTTGGCGGTGCCGCGCAGGTACAAGGCGTGATAACAGTCGAGATCGCTGCTGGCGAGCAACGGCGCATCCGCGCATTCGCTGCGCGACGGCAACTGCTCATCGCCTCCCAGCCCCGGATAGATCAAGACCTGCGCGCCCGGCAGCGGCTCGCCGGCATCGCGCAGTGCCAGGCACAGCGCCGCCGCCAGATTGCCCCCGGCACTGTCGCCCGCCACCAGCATCCGTCCGGGGTCGAACCAGAACGGCCCACTGCGCAACGCGCGCCAGACGCTCAGGCAATCCTCGAAACCGGCGGGGAACGGATGTTCCGGCGCCAGCCGGTAATCCACCGCCACCACCATTGCCCCGAGCGCCATGGCCAGCTCGCAGCAGATGAAGTCATGGGAATCCAGCCCGCCGACCACCCAACCGCCGCCGTGCAGGTACAACACGCACGGCCAGCCACTGGCCGATGGCCGGACGGGCGGGCGATACGAACGCACCGCCACCCCGCTCAACTGGAAATCCACCACCTCCAGACCCGCCGGCCGTTCGGGCGTGAAGGCGCGGCACATGGCGTCATAGGATTTGCGCAATCCGCCGAGGCTGCTGTCCTCGCTGGCAAAGCCTTCGGTTCTGGAAACGAAGGCTGCCATCGACGGCGAAAGTGGATAAGTGCCCATCAGTTTTTCAGGCTGGCCTGAACCGTGGCCACGCCGTCCTTGCCATCGAAACTGCTGACACCCGCCAGCCAGCGTTGCAGGTCTTCGGGATGTTCACGCAGCCAGGTCTTCGCCACTTCCTGCGGCGTCTTGCGCTCCATGATCGGCACCATCAACTGGCTTTCCTGAGCGGCGGTGAAGGTCAGGTTTTCCAGCAGTCGATGGACGTTAGGGCAGCGCTCGGCGTAGTCCGGCGCGGTGACCGTGGAAACGGTGGCGGCGCCTTCGTTGGGGCCGTAGACGTCTTCGCTGCCGGTCAGGTAGGTGATCTTCATGTTGATGTTCATCGGATGCGGGGTCCATCCCACGAACACCACGAACTCCTTGCGGTTCACCGCCCGCTGCACGGCGGCGAGCATGCCGGCCTCACCGGATTCGACGATCTTGAAATCCTTCAGGCCGAAATGGTTGGTTTCGATCATCGTCTTGATGGTGGTGTTGGCGCCACTGCCGGGCTCGATGCCGTAAATCTTGCCGCCGAGCTGATCCTTGAATTTCGCGATGTCGCCGAAGGTTTTCAGGCCTGCCGCCGCGACATAATCCGGAACCGCCAGCGTTGCCTGGGCGTCGGCCAGGCTGGGTTTGTCCATGACCTTGACCTGATTGGCGGCGAGGAACGGCGCAATATTCTTGTCCATCGCCGGTTTCCAGTAGCCGAGGAAGATATCCAGACGCTTGTCGCGGATGCCGGCGAAGATGATTTGCTGCACGGCGCTGGTCTGTTTGCTTTCGTAGCCGAGGCCGTTGAGCAGCACGTCGGCCATGCCGCTGGTGGCGATCACGTCGGTCCAGTTGACGACGCCCATGCGCACGGTTTTGCAGGAAGCATCATCGGAAGCCATGGCGCCGGCGCTGAGCAGCGCACTGCCGGTCAGGATTAACGCACAACGAGTGAACAGTCTTTTCATGTGGGATCGTCTCGTGCGGCAGCGGGTTATTGTTCGGATCGGTGTCTTCTTGCACCGTGGCCGAAACATTACGCAGCAGACGAGCGGGAAAAGCGAACTGTGGCGACCGGGATTTGCACGGTGGCGACTTCTCCCGATCGTTCCCACGCTCCGCGTGGGAATGCAGCCCGTGACGCTCCGCGTCACTGGACGCGGAGCGTCCCTTGAGGCATTCCCACGCAGAGCGTGGGAACGATCACAGCTGACTCAGTTGTAGTGGTTTTTGCCCCAGGCGAGCAGCCCTTGCAGCAATTCCTTCAGCACCACCCGTGTCGGCTCCGCCAGATCGGCGCGGTAGCGGAACGGTTCGAACTCTTCCATGTAGGTGCACTGGCCCAGCTCCAGTTGCACAGCGTGGATGTTTTCCGCCGGGTTGCCGTAGTGACGGGTGATGTGGCCGCCCTTGAAGCGCCCGTTCAGCACATGGCTGTAAGCGTCGTGGCGGGCGCAGATCGCTTCCAGTTGCGTGGCCAACTGCGGATCGCAACTGGCGCCGTTGAAAGTGCCGAGGTTGAAGTCCGGCAGCTTGCCGTCGAACAGGTGCGGGATGATCGAGCGGATCGAATGCGCATCGAACAGCAACGCGTAACCGAACTCGGCCTTCAACCGCGCCAGCTCCTCCTGCAAGGTGCGGTGATACGGCGTCCAGATCTGCTCCAGATAGGTCGCACGCTCTTCTTTCGACGGCTCCTGGCCTGCCTTGAACAACGGAATGCCATCGAACAGCGTCGCCGGGTACAGCCCGGTGGTGGCGCCGGCGTACAGCGGTTTGTCGTCGGACGGCCGGTTCAGGTCGATGACGAACCGCGAGTACTCGGCCGCCAGAGTGCTGGCGCCCAGTTCGGCGGCGAAATCGTAGAGCTGCGGAATGTGCCAGTCGGTGTCCGGCAGGCTTTTCGCGTCCGGGATCAACCCGGCCTCGACCGCCGGGGTCAGGCGCACACCGGCGTGGGGCATGCTGATCAGCAGCGGCACGCGACCTTGTTTGAAGTTCAGAACCTTATCCACAACCGCTCTCCTACAGACTTGATTCAACGCCGTGACGCACGACGCGTTTGTCCAGTTCACCACCCAGCCAATACGCCAGATCCGCCGGGCGATCGATCTGCCAGGCGACAAAATCCGCGACCTTGCCGACTTCCAGCGAACCGTGGGTCTCGGCCATGCCCAGGGCTTGTGCCGCATGAATCGTAGCGCCGGCCAGCGCTTCCTCCGGGGTCATGCGGAAGCAGGTGCAGGCCATGTTCAGCATCAGGCGCAACGACAGCGCCGGCGAGGTGCCGGGGTTTAAGTCGCTGGCGATGGCGATTTTCACTTTGTGTTTGCGCAGGGCTTCCATCGGCGGCAACTGGGTTTCGCGCAGGAAGTAGAACGCCCCCGGCAACAACACCGCGACGGTGTCGGATTCGGCCATGGCGATGGCGTCGGCCTCGTCCATGAACTCCAGGTGATCGGCGGACAATGCGTGGTAGCGCGCAGCGAGGCTGGAACCGTGCAGCGACGACAATTGCTCGGCGTGCAGCTTCACCGGCAGATTGAGTTTTTGCGCGGTAATGAACACCCGCTCGACCTGCTCAGGGGAGAACGCCAGGTATTCGCAGAACGCATCCACCGCATCGACCAGGCCTTCGGCAGCCAGCGCGGGCAGCATCTCGGCACAGATGTGATCGATGTAATCGTCGGCGCGGTCCTTGTATTCCGGCGGCAAGGCGTGGGCGGCCAGGCAGGTGCTGCGCACGCTGATCGGCAGCTCGGCGGCGAGGCGACGGATGACCCGCAGGATCTTGCGCTCGCTGGCCAGATCGAGGCCGTAGCCGGATTTCATTTCGACCGTGGTCACGCCGTCGCGCATCAGGCTTTTCAGGCGCTTGGCGGCGCTGGCGAACAGCTCGTCTTCCGAGGCTTCGCGCGTGGCGCGCACGGTGCTGGCGATGCCGCCGCCGGCGGCGGCGATCTCTGCATAGCTGACGCCTTGCAGGCGCTTCTCGAATTCGCCGCTGCGGTTGCCGCCGAACACGGTGTGGGTGTGGCAGTCGATCAGCCCGGGAGTGACCCAAGCGCCTTGCAGGTCATTGACCGCCGGGTATTCGCCTGACGGCAATTGGCTGCGCGGGCCGATCCACTCGATGAGTGCACCGGACGTCACGATGGCCGCATCCTCGATGATCGAGTAGACGCCTTGCGCCATGGTTGCGACGTGGCAGTGTTGCCAGAGGGTTTTCATCCCAAGTCCTCGTCTTGCGATCGTTCCCACGCTCTGCGTGGGAATGCAGCCCGTGACGCTCCGCGTCACTGGACGCGGAGCGTCCCTTGAGGCATTCCCACGCAGAGCG